>NZ_JBWKWY010000012.1:7722-137687 GCF_059422465.1 Pseudomonas sp. GW821-FHT01D09 | reverse complement strand
AGCGGTGGGTCAGCCACTATTTTCAGTGACTGACCCACCGCTATCGCAGGCAAGCCAGCTCCCACAGGTGAATATCAGTGTCTGTTAGAAGGTCGTGCGCAAGCCCACCTGCACACTGCGCCCCGGCGCCGGCGCGATATCGCGCAGGATTGAGCTGGCATAGCGTACGGTCTGGTTGGTCAGGTTCTCGCCATCAACAAACGCCAGCCACTGGCTACCACCCAGGTTGAAGCGATAGCCGGCACTGGCGCCCAACGTGGTGTAGCCATCGGTGCCGCTTTCATTGGCCGGGACGCGGCCTTGGCCAGCAGCATGCTCAACATCAATGCGCGCCTGCCAGCGGTCCAGTTCCCACAGCAAGCCGCTGTTCAGACGCAGCGGGGCAATACGGGGCAGGGCTTCGCCGGTGTCCAGGTTGGTGGCGCGGGTGTAGTCGCCCGACAGTTCCAGGGCAAATTTGCCGTAGGCACTTTCACCCAGCTTCCAATGATCCTGGGCTTCAAAGCCGACGAAACGTGCGCGTACGCCTGAGTAGGTGTATTCCGGGATGCCGCTGGCGTCTTCTTCGCCTTCGTCATTCAAGGTGCGACCGCTGTTCAGCAGGCCGATGTAGTTGGAGAAGTGGCTGTAGAACACGCCAACACTGCCCTTGTGCGTACCATTGTCAAAACGCAGGGCCAGGTCGCTGGCCACGGCTTTTTCCTTGGACAGCTTGGCATCGCCCACTTCATAAGTACCGGTGGCGACGTGGGCGCCGTTGGCATACAGCTCGTAGAAGGTCGGGGCGCGTTCGGTGTAGCCCAGGGTCGCGGCCAGCGACCAGATCGGGGTCAGGGTGTAGACCGCGCCCGACGACAGGCTGCCAGCGGTGAAGCTACTGGAGCGGTTGGCCTTGGCAAACCGCGCGTTGCCTTTGCCATCCGGGTCGACGGTGGTGTGTTCCAGGCGCCCGCCCAGGCTCAGCTTCAGGCGCTCGGTGGCCTGCATTTCTTCGAGGATAAACAGCGCGCCGGCATTGGTATCGGTCTGCGGTACAAAGGCTTCCTCGCCCAAGGCGGAAAATTCGCTACGGCTGACCTGGGCACCGACGATGCCATCAAAAGGCCCCATCGCCTGGTGCCGCGCTTCGATACGCGCCTCATAGCCCTTGTTCTTGAAGGTGGTGCCGGTTTCGCCGCCTTCGATTTCCCGGTGTTCGTAATCGGTGTAGCCGGCGTCGAGTTTGACCGAGGTAAACGGGCCTTGCAGGTTGCGGATCTCGGAGGCGAAGGCGTAGTGCTCCTGTTGCATGCGGATGCGCACGTCCTGTTCGGCGGGCGAGCCGTAGTTGCTGTCGGAGTTGCTGTAGGACAGCCCGGCGTAACCGTCGTCCCACGTGTAGGAACCGCCCACGGCACCACTGTCCTGACGCCCGTCGCTGTTGCCCAGGCGGCCGTTTTTGCCGGGGCCGTTTTCGCTTTCCGCAGCGTGGCGGCTGCGGGCGTAACCTGGGATTTTCAGGTCGTTGAATTGCCGTGCGCTGGCATCCAGGTGCAGGGCGAAGCTGCCGTTGCCGGCTTCCAGTTTGCCGGCGCTGCTGCGGGTGGTGTCGGCGCCGCCGTAGCGCAACTCGCCCGCGCCGTGGATGCCTTCGATGGCTTCGGTGGGGATGCGGTTGTCGAAGGTATTGACCACCCCGCCGATGGCGCTGCCGCCGTAGAGCAGGGCGGCCGGGCCCCGGACGATTTCGATGCGCTCGACGTTGACCGGGTCCAGCGGCACCGCATGGTCATAGGACAGCGACGAGGCATCCAGCGCGCCGACACCATTGCGCAGGATGCGAATGCGGTCGCCATCCTGGCCGCGGATGATCGGGCGGCTGGCGCCAGGGCCGAAGTACGACGACGACACCCCAGGCTGCTTATTCAGGGTTTCGCCCAGGCTGCCTTTTTGTTGCAGGGTCAGGTCATCGCCTTCCAGCACGGTGCTTGGCGAGGCCAGTTGTTGGCTGCCCAGCGGGTTGCCGGTGATGACTTGGGGTTGCAGTTCCAGGGCGTGGGCCTGGGTGCCGATCAGCAGGGCAGCGGCCAGCGGGGTCAGGCGCCAGAGAGGGGAGAGGGACATCGGGGGTTCCTTGGCAAAGCAGAGAGGTTGGATATGAATAGTTACAATATAACATCTCTTTTTGCTCCGGGAAGCGGAACTTTTCAGCGGCTATAGTGAACACGGTGCTTCCGCCTGCCAGGCCTCTCGGCTAAGGTGCGCGGCTTCTTCTTTATTTACTTGGCAAAGGCCCGGCATGACCGCATCGAACAACAACCCCCTGCACGGCGTTACCCTGGAACAGGTGCTCACTGCACTGGTGGCGCACTACGAATGGGAAGGCCTGGCCGAGCGTATCGATATCCGCTGTTTCAAGAACGACCCGAGCATCAAGTCCAGCCTCACGTTCCTGCGCAAGACCCCGTGGGCGCGGGAGAAGGTCGAAGGCCTGTACGTCAAGCTGATGCGCACCAAACGCCCGCTGGACTGATCCCATGAAGCGCTTTGTCGCGGCAGCGGCACTGGCCGGTTGGGCAGGCCTGGCGATCCAGCAATACCTGATCCTTTCGTCACGCTGGCTGGCCGATGCCAGCCTGTTGGGTGGGTTGGTGAATTTTTTCAGCTTTTTCACGGTGCTGACCAACACCCTGGCTGCGGTGGTGCTGAGTTATGCACTGGTGAATCGCCCTTCGGCTGGGCGCCGCTTTTTCCTACAGCCTGCGGTCAGCAGCGGGATCGCCGTGAGCATCGTGGTCGTAGGGCTGGCCTATAGCCTGCTGCTGCGGCATTTGTGGAGCCCCGAGGGCTGGCAGTTTATCGCCGACGAATTACTCCACGATGTGATGCCGCTGCTGTTCCTCGGCTATTGGTGGTGGTGCGTCCCCAAGGGCAGGTTGCGCCTGCGGCACATTGGGTATTGGGTGATTTACCCGTTGGTGTATTTCATTTATGTGCTGCTGCGCGGGCATGTGCTGGGGCAGTATCAGTACCCGTTTATTGATGTCGGCACCTTGGGTTATCCACAGGTGTTTATGAATGCCGGGGGGATATTGCTCGGGTTTGTGCTGGTGGCGCTGGCGATAGTGGGGCTGGACAAGATTCCCAAGGCAACGAAGGACTAATGTGGGAGCGGGCTTGCCCGCGATTGCAGTGGATCAGTAGCAAATGTGCCGACTGATACAGCGCAATCGCGGGCAAGCCCGCTCCCACATTTTGACCGAGTAAGTCCTATTCTTCGCTACTGCCCTCGGCCCGCCAGTAGCCCACCGCCTTGACGAACTCATCGTCAAGCCGGTGCTTATCCAGCAGTACTCGCCGCACCTGGCGCGACAGCCTGGTCTCGGTGGCGACCCAGGCATACAGCGCCCCAGCCGGTAGCTGTAGGTTCGTCACCGTGGCCAGCAGGTCATCGACCCCGCGCACCACCCAGATCACCTCGACATCCGCCGCACTGCCAAGTGCCTGCTTTTCATGCACATCGGCAATTTCAATCACCGCCAGCACCGTGCGCCCGGCCGGCAGTTCTTCCAGGCGCCGGGCAATGGCCGGGATCGCGGTTTCGTCGCCCACCAGCAGGTAGCTGTCGAAGATATCCGGCACGATCATCGAGCCCCGGGGCCCGCCGATGTACAGGTGTTGGCCGACGGCCGCCTGCTCGGCCCAGGTCGATGCCGGGCCATCGCCGTGCAGCACAAAGTCGATATCCAACTCGCCAATGGCCAGGTCGAAGCGCCGTGGCGTGTAGTCGCGCATTGCCGGCTGGGGCCCCTCGCCCTTGATGGCGAAGGTCGGGCTTTGCAGCGCGGCCAGTTCGGCGGCGTTCTGCGGGAACAGCAGCTTGATATGGTCATCGCTGCCCAGGCTGATAAACCCGGCCAGTTGCTCGCCACCCAGGGTGATGCGGCGCATGCGCGGGGTGATATCGACCACTCGCAGTACCTCCAGGCAGCGGCGTTTAATCTCGTGGGTAACGCGGTGGATGGCGGGCTTGTTCATGCACTTTTCCCCTGTACAGGTTGGACGGGCGGGCCATCCACAATGGCTTGGGCGGTGCTGTTGAGCAGCCCCGCGACACGCGTGATTTCTTCCGGGCTCCAGCGGCCGTGATGCAGCTGCAAGGCATGGCGCAGGTTATGCACCGCCTCGTGGATCTCCGGTGGCCGGTCATGGCCGCGCAGCGAACGCTTGCTCACGTCGATGCGCATGCGCACACCGTCCAGGGCAATGGTCTGTTCGCTCAAGAAGAGACGTCCGGCGTCGGTGATTGTGTAGCGTTTTTTCCCGCCCTCGGCGTCGCCGCTGATCAATTCGCTCTCTTCCAGAAAGGTCAGGGTGGGGTAGATCACCCCGGGGCTGGGGCTGTAGGCGCCGTCGAACAAGGCCTCGATCTGGCGGATCAGGTCGTAGCCATGGCACGGCTGCTGGGCGATCAGCGCCGGCAGGAGGATTTTCAGGTCGCCCGGGGCGAAGACCCGCGGGCCTCGGCCACCGCGCTCGCGGCCTGGGCGTTTCTCGAAGCCGTCGCGGCCGTCACCGGGTTCACGGTGGGAATGAGGGTCTCTCATTGGGATGCTCTCTGTGGGTTTATAAGACATAACGTAAGATATATCTTAATGCCGGAGCAACGCTTGCCGACGAACGGTAGGGTGCCGCTGCGCTTATCCACTGGCAATTAACAGATTGTCGGTTTAAATGAACTCATGGAGTCTTTGCTCTAATTGCAGTGATGCTTAGTTGTGGATGGTCGTGTGCTACTTTTCTTACGGAACATTGTTCGTTGGGTGTGGGTTAAGTTAGTGATAGTTGTCCTCCAGGTATTACAGCCAGTAATTGGTTTTTTCGGGTTCCAGGTTTTTTTCCATGCAACATAAGGACTTGAAGCTACGAGTTACAAGGAATTGGCTGGCTTACCTGAAGTTAAATTCGGTTGATCATTTACTCGCGTCTTAAGACTCAACTCATAAAGTGATAGTTGGGTCTTTGGCGTGGAATGAAGTTTCGATCAACTCGAACCTTTAACTTAATTAGTGACAACAGGTATTTAATGATGCTGAAAAAGACTGCTTTCGTCCTGCCTCTGGTGATGTTGGCCATCGGTTCTTCCAGCGTGTTTGCAGCTGGTGAAGCCACCAGCGTCATCAACATCAAGGCGACGATTCCTACCAAACAGTTCCATGCCCAGCCGTTGGATCCAGAGTTCGGTAAGGATGAAACCATGGCCTACAACACCGTTACCGGTCTGTTGAGCCCCATCCGTGCGACCTACGCGGTGAAAAATACCGACGGTTCGATCAAGGCCTACATCGAAGGCGGTCCGGCTTCCCTGACCAACGGCACTTCTTCCATTCCCCTGACCACCACCTTCAACGGCGTGACCCTGACCGGTTCGCCGCTGGAAGTCGTGGATGACGCCAGCTCCACCCCTGGCACCCAGGCCGACATGGTGGTGGTGGCGGCCAAGCCGGCCGACACCGATGCGGGCCTGTTCACCACCAACTACACCGTGGTGTTCGACCATGAGCCGCGCGTAACCCCGTGAAGATGACCTGTTGACCAATAAGCATCGGCTTATTGCTTAGCACCTACCGATCGACAGGCAGCCGCTGTCGGTTGATCGGTATTCAAGTATTTCCTGTGCGTATTCAGAGTATCCGTTCATGTTCCCGATGATTTTCATCGCGGCAGCGCTTGCCTTGTTGTTTTGTACGGGAGCGTTTGCAGCTGACGCGGCAACTGGCACAACCCCCAGAAGTTTGCTGTCCCAGGCCAAGGGTTTACCGGCGGATTTTGAAGAACATTTTTTTGATGTGCCGCTGGCGGTGCGGGTTGAACTGGACCAGGAGTTCGTCTCTGAGGCGATGATTGTCCTGACCCGTGACGACCGCCTGACCTTGCTGGATTTCACCGATCACGAAGGCAGTGTGATCAAGGATATCGAACGTGACCGCTGGGGTGACTACCTCAAGCAGGGCGTGCCGTTGGGCGCTTGCCAAGGCAACTGCCCGGAGCAACTGCTGGCGGTCCACTACAACCTGGAAAAGTCCCTGGTCACCCTGTTGACCGAGAACGCCGAGCGCGAAGGGTTCGAGCCGCAGTATTACTCCCTGCCCACCGGCGGCAGCACCGGCCTGATCGTGCGTAACCAACTCAATATCAGCGGCGGCCAGGGCCAGGACCTGGGCGGGCGCCTGGGGCTGGATGCCAACGCCAGCCTGGGCAACTGGAGCCAGGTGTTGAACATGCAGTTCTCGCGCCTGGGCGGGCCGGACGACGATGCCCTCAACCATGCGGTGTACTCCCTGTATGGCCAGCGTGAAATGCACGGCGAGTTCCTGCGCCTGGGCTACTTCACCCCCAATGCCGAAGGCCTGACCCGCCAGTTGCGCACCTTCGGCGCCAGCCCGGACACCGCCGTGGGCGTGATGTACGGCAGTTCCGACAGCCTGATGATCGCCAACCCCAAGCCGAGCATCTACCCCATTTATGTCACCGCCAACCGCCAGGGTTCGGTGGAGATCTACCGCAATGGCCTGCTGATCAACACCCAGGCGGTCGCCACTGGCCTGCAAAGCCTGGACACGCGCCCCCTGCCGGGCGGCATTTATGAGGTGGAAGTGCGCCTGGTGGAAGATGGCCAGACCACCAGCACCACCCAGGAATTGGTGTACAAGCCCAACAACTGGCGCAACCTCGACAACCGTTGGCGCTACAACGTGTTTGCCGGGCAGGAAAGCAAGCTGCTGAGCAACTGGGATGAACAGCCCAGTGGCGACCTGACCGCCGGCGCGTCCGTCAACTACCTGGCCCACCCACGGGTGGTGCTGGGGCTGTCCGGGCGCCAGGTCAAGGACAACATGCAGTACGGCACGTCCATCGACTGGACCCTGGCCAACAATGCCAGTCTCTATGCCAACGTCTACCAGACCGATAACTACGGCACCGGCGTCGACTTCAACAGCCTCTACAATTACGGCCTGGGCAGCGTGGTGCTGAACCACACCCGCAGCTGGCTGGACAACCGCAACACCTACGAAGTCCTGCCCGACGGCACCCGCATTCGCCAGCGCGATGTGTTTGTCGGCCAGACCAGCCTCTCAGCGCTGTCCGTCAACCACCGCTTGAGTAACCTGCGCTCCATCAGCGCGCGGCTGTCCTACAGCGAAGGCAATACCCAAGGCACTGGCCTGGACCTGGGCTGGACCGAACGCACCCACCTGTTCGGCAGCGATGCCAACTGGCGCTTGTCGCTGTTCGACCGTCCGGCCAGCTCCAGCACCGGCGACAAGCGCAACCGCGGGGTCGACCTGAGTGTCAGCCTGGCCCTCGGCAGCCCCGGCGAGCAGTGGTCCGCCAGCATCGGCACGCGCACCTCCCGCGAAGGCACGCGTGACAACAACGGCTCGCTGACCTACCGCCGCGACCTGCAAGACCATGTGCTGCAAAGCGTCTCCGGCACGGTGCTGGCCGACACCTATGGCGTGGGCCTGTCCGGCATGGCCAGCTTCCAGACCGATGCGGTCAATGGCGACGGCTTTGTGCAGCGTTCCTCGTTCAACAACGACCTGACCGGTGGCCTGAACCTGGACAGCACCTTCGCCCTCGGCGGGCAACGGATGGTGCTGACCAGCCAGTACGCCGGCAGCGGCTCGGGGATGATTGTCGATGTTGAAAGCGATGTAGAGGACATCGTCCTGCGCGCCGATGACTTGAGCGGCGGCAGCACCCTGCTGCGGGCCGGGCGCAACTTTATCCCGATCACCGCCTACAAGGGCAGTTCGGTGAGCTTCGACTTTGACGGCAACCACGCGCCGGCGGCGAATATCCAGCCACCGCGTACCGCCTACCACCTGAACAAGGGCGGTGTGGACTACCGCAAGATCAGCGTGATGCGCAGCGTCACCGTGCTCGGTCGCCTGGTGGACCCCCAGGGCAAGCCGCTCAAGGGCCATCACATCATCAACCACGCCAGCCGTGGGGTGAGCGAGGTCGATGGGTTCTTCTCCCTGGAAATGAACGCCAGCTCGCCGACCCTGGAAGTGCGGCGCAACAACCAGTTGCTGTGCCAGTTCCGCCTCGATACCACCCAGGCGCGCAATGAAAACGATGTGCTGATGATCGGCGACCTGCGTTGTACGCCGGACACTCTGGCCGATTCCACCTTCACCACTCAGACCGCAGGTTGAGTGCCATGACGAGATTTGCGATCACTATGCGACCTCTCTATACGTTGATCAGCCGGCTGGGCGTCGTGGGCGCGGCCCTGGCGTTCAGCTCAGCGGCAGCGGCTCTGACCCAGGACATTTCGGCGGTGTTTACACCGGACCCGGCCAATCCGTTTGAGAACAAGTTTCGCAATACCACCCCCATCAGCTCGATCTGCGAGTCGCACATTCCCACCCAATGCAAGGCGTTGAACCTGTTCAGCCTGAGGATTCCCGCCTTCGACGCCTTGAGCAACGGGCCCATCCTGGCCAACCATGCGGATGAGCGCCAGGGCTTTATGGTGCAGGTGCCGTCGAGCTGGCGTGATGTGCAAGTGACCCATACCCGGACTGGGGAAGTGGAGACGGTGCAGATGCGCATTGCCGGGTTTGGCGGCTTGTGGCAGGTGCCCCGGCCACCGGGGGTATCTGGTTGGGCTCAACCGGGAATTGCCTGGACGACCCAGTGGTCCAGGGCTCCCAGCCCTTGTGTTTCGACGGGGCACCTCAAGGCCAGTCGGCAAACGGCGACCTATTTTTGGATTGTGCCGGAAGGGGCCGGGGTATGCAGTCGCAAGCCCTCGCAGGATCTGGCCTATATGCGGATCTACCAAATGGAGTACGCCTACGAAATCCGCACGCCCAACCCGTTGGGCATGTCCAGCGGCGAGTACACCGGCAATCTCACCTACACCCTGGGGCCACGGGGCGACTATGACTTTGGCGACGTCTTGATCCCCACCGATAACCAGCTCACGTTCAACTTCAACCTGGAGGTGCAACACCAACTGCAGGTGGAAGTGCCCCCCGGCGGCAATCGTGTCGAACTGGTGCCCCAGGGCGGCTGGCAAGCCTGGTTGAACCGGGGCCGCAAGCCGGCGCGGTTGTTCCGTGACCAGACCTTCAATATCTCCGCGTCGTCACGTTTCAAGATGCAGATGGCCTGCGAGCGGGTCATCGGCGACACCTGCGCCTTGAGAAACACCACCGACGGTCACGAAGTGCCGGTGGATGTCAGCGTCAGCCTGCCCCATGGCCTGAGTCGTGATGACGGAGGGGCAGTGAGTCGTCAGCCATTGCTGTTGAGCGGTGTGGGCACCGAGTTGTTTCAACCGGGGTTCTACGTCAACCGCCGGCCCGGCACCCTGCATTTCGAGGTCAAGAAAGACTACGCCGACCAGATGCTGGAGCGGGGCGGCAGTACCTACTCGGGCCAGGTCACGGTGGTCTGGGATTCGGAACTCTAAATGAGGTTTATGGCAATGAAACATCTGTTGGCGCTGTGTGCGCTGTGCTGGTTGCCGCTGTCGGCCCCGGCCGCTCCCAATATCAATGTGGGGGTGTTCTATGACTATCTGGATGGCGACAAGACGACCTACCTCAAGCGGGTCTTCAATGGCGGTGACAGCACCGCCTTTATCAAGGTCTCGGTGATGGAAATCCTCTACAACGCCGATGGCAGTTCCGAAGAAGTCGAGCTCAAGAGCAACCCCGAGAACACCGCCCGCGATGGCCTGATGGCCACGCCGGCGCGGATGATTGTCCCGGCCAATGGCATGCAGGGTACGCGGTTGTTGTACCTGGGGGCGCGGGACAAAGAGCGCTATTTCCGCCTGCGTTTCGTACCGGTGATGCCCGAGGCCGAGGATGAGTTTGTGGTTTCCAGTGAGGAGCGCGAGGCCTACAACAACAGCCTGTCGGCCGGGGTCACGGTATTGGCGGGGTTTGGCACGGTGTTCTTCGTGCGGCCCAAGGACACGCGCTTTGCCACGCGGGTAGAGGAGCGCGCCGGTGAATATGGGCTGCGCAACGACGGTAACAGCGTGGTGGTGGTGGATCAGTTCAAGGACTGCGCCAGCGACGATGCCCAGGACTGCCTGCCGGTGACCAAGAACCACATCCTGCCGGGGCGTGCCTTCAGCTTTTCCAAGCAGGCCGGGCGAACCTATCGCTTCACCCTGGTCGAGGGCCGCGAGAAACAACCCTATGAGGTCAAAGGCTGATGAACCGTGAGAAGGCCCATGCTGCCCGTTATCGGTCGGGCAAGTTGTCCAAATTCATCCTGGGGACGTTGCTGCTGCTCGGTGCGGCCTTGCTCAGCGCCCAGGCCCTGGCGATCCGTGAAGAGCAGGTGTTCGACGTGTCGGTCACCATCCCGACCGCCGACTTTTATGTAGTGCCGATCAACTCGCAGTTTCTGGAGCGCGAGCAGGAAATGGCCTGGAACCTGGTGACCAGGACCCTCAAGCCCCTGCGCGAACACTTCGACGTGAAGAACAGCGCCGGCGGGATTGTCGCCCGCCTGGGCCAATTGCCCACCTTGTCCAACGGCCGGCGCCAGATCCTGCTGAATGTCTCGTTCAACGGCCAATGGCTGGAGCTGACGGACAGCCTGGTGGTGCCCGCCGATGAAGCGCGGGCCGGCAAGCGTGTGCTGTTGGAAATTGCCGCCGTAGAGCCCCCGGACGGCTATGTCCCGGGCGACTATTTTGGCAGCGTGCATCTGATCTTCGACGCGTTGCTACCGTAAACAACGAGGTGCTTATGAAATACCTGTATGCAGCATTGGGCCTGTGCCTGTGGTCCCTGAATGTCCAGGCGGGCCCGGCCATCAATGTCGGCGATTTCTACGACTACATGAACGCCGATAAAAACACCTACCTCAAGCGCGTGTTCAATGGCGGGACCAGCACTGCCTTCGTCAAGGTCAACATCACCGAAATGCTCTACAAACCCGATGGCAGCTATGACGAAGTGCCGCTCAAGGACCAGGCCAATGGCGTGGTGCGCGATGGCCTGATGGCCAGCCCGGCGCGCCTGATCGTGCCGGCCAATGCCATGCAGAGCACACGCTTCCTGTTTATGGGCGAGCGCGACCGTGAACGCTACTTCCGCGTGCGTTACCTGCCGGTGGCGCCGGAGAAGGACGATGACTTCGGCATCAACGACGAAGACCGCGCCGCCTATGAAGCCTCCCTGGCGGCGGGCGTGCGGGTGATGTCCGGCTACGGCACGGTGTTCTTCGTACGGCCTACCGAAAGCCGTTTCGACACCCGCGTCGAAAACGGCGGTCGGCGCTACACCTTGCGCAATGCTGGCAACACCGTGGTGGTGGTGGATGAGTTCCAGGATTGTGCCGTGGGCGACCGCAGCGACTGTGCGCCGATCACCAAGAACCACATCTTCCCGGGCCGGGTGTTTTCTTTCGATAAACAGGCCGGGCGCATCTATCGGTTCTTCCTGGTGGAAGGCAGTAGCGAGAAAGTGATCGAGATCAACGGCTAAACCCATGTCGGCGCGAGCGTGCTCGCGAAGCTTCCCGCGTTATCGTTGCACGCGGCACAAGGTCTGGCTGCCCGGTTGCAGGAAGGGTGTGAGTACCGGCGCCATGCCCTTGAGGACCTGCACCGGCAGGGCCGAGGTAAAGGTGAAGTTCTGCGCCGAGCTGCCGGGGACGAAGGCGGTCAGGGTGCCAAAGTGGCGTTCGCCGATGTAGAACACAAAGGTCGCAGTGCGGTTGATGGCCTTGGAGCTGAGGATCCGGCCACCGGCGCCGATGGCTTCGAGGCGGTTGTCACCGGTGCCGGTCTTGCCGCCCATGGCCAGTGGCGTGCCGTCGGCCAGCTTGAAACTGCCGGCCACGCGCTTGGCGGTCCCGGCATCCACCACCTGGGACAGTGCCTCGCGCAGGGCCTGGGCGACTGCGCTGGGCATCACCCGCTTGCCGCGAGCGGGGTCGTTGACCAGGCGGGTTTCATACGGCGTGCCGGCGGCAAAATGCAGGCTGTCGATCCGCAGCGTCGGCTGGCGGATGCCGTCGTTGAGAATAATCCCCACCAGTTCCGCAAGCGCGGCCGGGCGATCGCCCGAGCTGCCGATGGCCGTGGCGAGGGACGGCACCAGATGGTCGAAGGGGTAGCCGACCTGTTGCCAGCGCTGATGGATATCGAGGAAGGCCTCGACCTCTAGCATGGTGCGGATGCGACTGTCCCGGGCGCTCTTGTGCCGGCTCTTGAACAGCCAACTGTAGACTTCCTGGCGCTCGTGCCGGCTGGCCGCGACCGCCTGGGTGAAGGTGGCATCGGGGTGCTGGAGCAGGTAGCCGAGCAGCCATAAATCCAGGGGGTGGACCTTGGCGATATAGCCCTGGTCCGGCAAGTCATAGGCCCCGGGGCCATAGGCCTGGTACAGCGTGGCGAGGCGTTCGTCAGTGAGCTTTTCGCGGGTCTGGGCGCCACCTAAGTGGGCCCGCACAAAGCGGTTGAAGCTCTGCTGGCTGGCCTGGGGCAGCAGGTAACGGTGCACGGCGGCCAGGCGGATGGCAGTGGGGTGCAGGCTGTCGAGGAAAGTGTCGAGCCGCGCCTGGGTGTCCTTGTTGCGGTATTTTTTCCAGAAACGCAGGAGAAACGTGGTGCCCTCGCGGTCGGCGAACCGGGCCAGGTATTCCTGGCGGCGCGGGTCACTGTCGTCCTTGAGCAACTCGGCACTGTTGTGCGGGCCCTGGTAGGTGCTGTAGCGCACCAGGTCGCGCATCAGGCGAATAAATGGCAGGTTGATCGACTCACGCAAGGCTTCGCGCAGGGTCGGGTTGCGGCCATTGTCTTCATTGCGGAAATTATGGAAATGATGCAGGCCGCCGCCGGTGAAGAAGCTTTCGCCGGGGCTGGCGGAGTAATGCCGGTCCAGGGCGGCATCGAGCATTTTGGGCAGGCCCTGGTCGCGGTTTTGCACCAGGTAATCCAGGGCCCAGCGTGACAGGCGGTCCTGCTCGTCGATGGGGGCTTTTTGCAGGGCGGCGGGGGTTTGCCCGGCGTAGCGGCCGTGCAGTTCACTGATGATTTGCAGGTAAGTGGTCAGCACCCGCAACTTGGCGGTGGAGCCCAGCTCCAGCTTGCTGCTCTCGTTGAGGTCGAATGGCTGGTCGGTGTTGTCGGTCTGCACCCGGACCCGGGCGCCGTCTGCGGTCATCTCGTACAGGGTGAAGCTGTAGCGCACTTGCGCGGTGCTGGCGGGGGTCAACAGGCGTGGGCCGAGCAGCCCGAGCTGGCCGGCGAAGGCCGGGTCGGCCAGGTGCTTGAGGTAGGCGGTGGCCTGGGTTTGCAGGTCGCTTTGCAGGGTGCTGGTGGCGGCCAGGTCGAGGCGGTCGAGGTCGTACAGCGGGCGATCGAGCAGGGCGGCCAGGCGGCTGCGGGCAACGCTGATGCCTTTGTTGGTCTCGATTGGTTGCAGTGTTGGTTGCTGCTGCCAGTCGCGGTAATTCACCGTGCTGGCCAGCGCGGCCTTGGCCAACGCCGGGTCGATCACCGCGTTTTGCGCCAGCAGGCGGATATGGCTGTCGGTCAGGCTCGCCAGTTCATCCCGGCCCTTGGACAGATAGTGGGAAGGCCGGCGCTGGGCAATCATCAGGGACAACACTTCACGCAGGGCCAGGCCTTTGAGCGCGAGGTTGTTGGCGGTGTGGTCGTTGAGCAAGGCATTGGTCTGGTTGAAGTCGGCGCCGTACCACACGCGCAGGCCCTCGGCCATGCCGTGCACCTCACCGTGGCCGGGCACGGCGGACAGCGGCACGCTATTGAGGTAGTCGCGCACGATGTCTTGCCGGGCCGCCAGCGTCTGCGGGCCGCCCTGGTAGGTGCGCACACTGGCGGAAATCATCTGGCGGATTTTCTCGCCGCCGGACAGCGTCAGCCCCTCGGGGGAGTGACGATACTTCTCCAGCTGGGTGGCCAGGGTACTGCCGCCCGCTGTCTGGCCCGGCAGGTGCAGCCAGCGCGCCAGTTGCGACCAGGCCGCCTTGGCAAAACGCGGCCAGTCCACGGCGGGGTTGGCCTGGGGCTGGGCCGGGTCCAGCAGGTCGCGGTTCTCGATAAACAGCAGGCTGTCGACCACCACGGGCGGGATGGCGGCAAAGCTTGGATAAAACTGCTGCGGGTAACGGTATTGGTACAGTGCCTGGGCGCGGCAATCGGTGATCGACAGGCCGGCCTGGATCTTCTCGCGATAGGGTACGAACAGGCCATGGCCGGTGTAGTCGAGCAGGGCCGTGGAGAACTGCGCCTGCTGCTCGACCTGGTAATTGCGCTTGAGCAAGCGCGGCAGGAACTCCCCCAGTGCGCTGTAGCCCAGGCGTTTGTCGAAGGGGCCGTTGCCCGGGTAGACAATGGCGTCGCTGGGGCCGGGCCGCACCTGATAGGTCAAGGTGGCCGCGAACCGGCTGAGTTCACGGGCCTGCCATGTGGATGTGCGCATTTCTCGGGAGGCGGCATAAGCCAGGGCCAGCACGCCCATCAGCAGCAACAGCCACAACAGGCGCCAGGCAAAGCGCGGCTTGCGGGGCTTTTGGGGCAATGGCGGTTCATCCGTGCTGTCGGTTGGCACCGCAGCCTGGGTCGAATCGGTTTGCCAGAGAGCGCCCATAGTCGATTGATCCATTCACGCAGATTGATCGCACTTGCCTGAAGCTTAGCCGCTGATTGGCGCCCGCAAGGAATTTGTCTGCCCACGGCCCACGCGGCCCATAACCGACTACCACCGTGGCCGGCAGGCGCTGCCTATCGTGCAGGTCCAATCGGACCTTTTCCCTGCGTCCGTCACCAGGAAGCCCCATTCCATGCCTCAAGCGACCTCATTGCGGCGTGCTCATATCGAGCAGATCGTCAGCCTGTTTTCGGCCGTCCCCACCCTGCGGCAAGTGGCTGTCAGCCAAGTGCAGGTGGCGCTGGATCAGCGCCACCCCTCTCTTAATCTGTTGGCCGAGCGCGTTGCCATTGGCACCCCCCGGCAGGCTGGCGAATACCACTACAGCCGGCTGGCGGACGAAGTATTGATGCGCCTGGCCTGCGCCCGCCCGCTGCGCTATGTCGAGGATCACCACCAGGTGCTGTTGCGCCAGCGGGAGGTCTATGGGCCAGGCGGGCCGGCGCTGGCCGACATCGAGCAACTGGTCAATCAGCTCGGGCCAGAGCTGCTGCAGGCCTGGTTGGTGCGGTTGCAGGACTGGTGGCGCGAGACGGTGCCGGTGGACTCCACCCGCTGGGCGTACCTGTCCGATGATTTGCTGATGCTGCTGTATGACAGCCAGAAACCTGCGGGCATGGATGAGCAGCAGTTTTCCAGGCTCTTTCCCCGTGCCTTGCTGCGTGCCAGCCGTCCCGACCGCCAGTGGAGCGTGCAGGGCGCTGCGTTGAAGGTGCAGGCCCTGTTTGCCCGGCGCCAAGGCAGCGCGCAAGCGCCGCAGATGCTGCCGCTGTTGGTGCTTGACCACCGGTTGTTCGGGGCTGAGCTGCGCACGCTGCTGCTGTTCAGCCCGGCCACGGGGCTCCACCCGTTGGCGCAGCTGGAGGAGGTTGCGCCGTTGCTGGCCGGTTATGTGGGCCCGCGCCTGGCTGGCGCGGCGCTGGAGTGGTTTGCCGAGGAGCCCGTGGGCGACCCGTTCGATGCCCTGGCAGCCAGTTATGCCGAGCGCCAGTGCACAGAAGTGCTGGCCATCGACCGCACCGTGCCGCGCACGCCCGATCAGTACCAGGCACTGCTCGATTATGTGACAGACCCCAACCGCTGGTTCGAGTCCGTGCTGACGCCGCTGCAACTGCGCATGCAGGACGAATTGCCGCTGTGGCTGGCCCACGCCTCGCCCCAGGACAGCCTGGCCTACGCAGGCGAGCTCCAGGCCCTGGTCCAGGCACAGGCCGAGGCGGCCGGCAAGACCTTCCTTGACGGGATCGAGCCACTGCGCACCTTTGCCGCCAAGGCGCTCAAGCGCTGTCTCGGCACAGACTCCCGGGCCCACGGGATTGCACCGGATGACATTGAGCTGACCTACACCCTCGTAACGGCCGCCGTGTTGCCCGGCGGCTTTACCAGTGGCGATGTGCATTCGCAGAACTTGAGCCTGACGGACCTGGCCCTGGAAAACCTCGGCGGCTTTCCCCACACGCCGTCCCGGATCCGGCTCAAGGGGGCCACGGCCCCCGGGTGGTTGACTGCGGCACTGCTCACCGGCTGCGTGACCGAGGTGGACATCGGCCAGGTTTACCCGGAGCTGCTGCGGCAAAAACTGATCAACGACCCGGCCGAACGTACCTGGCGCGCAGCGTTGTTTACCCGGCAACTGCGAGCACAACTGCCGTTACTGGCGCTGGAAATGCAACTCAAGGGCGAAGGTGGCCTGACCCAGGCCGGTTACCGACTGGTGAAGGGCGCGCTCCAGCCCGGCGCGGCTGAGCGCACGGCGGCCATCTGGCCCTTGGCGTTCAAGGCCACGCCCACGGCCACGGCGGATGAAGTGGTCAATATGTATGTGATCGGCCCCCGTGACACTGAACAGGGGCCGCATCTGCTGTACCGCCCCCTGTTCAGCCCGGGCCTGCATGAGTTCGAGTCCCTGGCGCAGTTGCTGGACGCCATTTGCGCGCCGGGCGAGCTGCAGGCCGGCATCCTGGCCTGGATGGCCCCGGACCGCCAGGCGGTGTATGCCCAGGGTGGGTTTTTGGAGCCTCATATACGGCGCTTTCTGGCGGGGGATGAGTTCAGTGTGCCCGAGCGGCCTGCGCCGGCCCGGCTCAGCAAACGGGTGGCCGATGGCGATCCGCTGCCCCGGTTGTTTGCCTCCACGGCCCAGGCCCTGGTGAGCCTGGCCCAGGCGCAGTCGGTGTCGAACCGCGAGCAACGCTGGGCCACGCTGAAGACGGCGGGGTGGTTGCTGTTTGACACGCTGCTGCCCTTTGTTCGCGGGCCCGCCTTGCTGGTGGGCTGGCTGGTGCAGATGCTGGGCAGTGTCAAGCAGGATATGCTCGCCTTGGCCGAGGATGATCCGGCGGCTCAAGCCCAGGGTGTCACGGACCTGCTGACGAATCTGGTGATGGTACTTGCCTATCGCGCGTCGCCCCATGAGTGGCCGGCGCCCCTGGACCGGCAGCACCCGGCCTTTGCCCGCACGCGCCTGGTCAAGCCCGCGCCGGCGGTGGTGCGCGGCCCTGAAAGCGTACAGCTGGATTCGCCCTACCGCTGGTGCAATGCCCGTGAAACCATGACCGGCCCCATGCAGGCACGGCTGCAAGCCATGAGCCTGAAGGCCTTTGCCGCGCCATGGCCGCGCATCCTGCCTGGGGCTGAGACCACGGGGCGCTTGAAAGGCCTGGTGCGGGATGCCACGTCGGTCCCGCCGCAATGGCAGGCCCTGGTCCGGGGCCATCTGTACCGGGTCGAGGTCACCGGCAGCGGCGTCGAGGTGACGAACGCCGATGGCTCGGTGCGCGGCCCCTTGCTTAAGTCTGGCAGGGATGGCACCTGGGATGTGGACCTGCGTTTGCGCTTGCTGGGCGGCCAGCCCGACAGCCCGCAGGAACCGCTGGCCCCTGAGGCCCGCCGCCTGCAACTGGAGCAGGATTATGCTCGTTACGCCCAGCGGCGGGAGGCGGCCAACCGGGCCATGATGGTCGCCCGGCAGTTGAGCACCCGCGAGTCGACGGGTATCACCGAGCAGCAGCGGGCCGCAGCGCAGGAGCGCTACGGCCAGGAGCTGTACAACAAATTGCAGGCTTCGCTGCTTGAGCTTCAGTGCCTCAAGGACTTGCAGGCCATCAAGTCCCGTGCGGGTTATGAGCGCGAGCTGTGCACCCTGCTCGAAGGGGTAATCCTCAACCTGCAGCAGTTGCTCCAGCACGCCCGTGGGGTGGCCGTTGCGATTCACGCCCGGCTAGTGCCGGCCTTGCGCCTGGTAGAGCACGAGAGTGAAGAAGAGGCCCAGTCCACGATCAACCAACAAGCCCACCACACCATCCTGCAAGGCTTGCAGCAACTGGCTGACAGCAATGAGCAAGCCATCCGCTGGCGCAGCCTGGAGCTTGGCTCACTGGATGAACTCGGCCGCGTTCCAAAATATGGCCGCGACACTGTCGAGGCCTTGCACCAGGGGCGGCGGGAGGGGCCCAGTGTCCTGGAGTTGCAGTCGTTGCAGGTCTCGGCACTGTGGGCGGTGGCGATCAATCACGAAGGCCCCCAGATGGACGAGGAGTTCTTGCACAGCCTGAACGACACGGTTGATCGGGCCCGCTGGGCCAGCGGTTCCCAGGCGCAACTGGATGAGTTGGCGCCCCAGAGCCCGCCATTGCGTCTCGAATTATTGGAGAGCTTCGACCGGGTGTATGCCCAGACCGATGACCGGATTGAGTTCTGGCGGGCGATGGAGCCCGATCAATTCAACCTCGGTTACCTGGACAAACTGCAGCAGCTGTTCGCCCAATTGCATCTTCAGGTCCAGCACGAGCTGGCCGCCACCCTGGCGCCGGCGGCACTGACCCCGGCACCGACTGTGGCGCGGCCCCGGCAGAAAAAGATCATCCGCACCCGCAACCGGGACATGTATGTGGCTCAGGTTCAGGTGATGGCTGGTGAGCAGCCGGTCGAAGTGGCCCAGGTCACGGATGCGCGGGACGAGGTGATCGCCTCGTTTGTCCAGGCTGCCGACGGCATCTGGGAGCCGCTGCAGAAAACCCAGGCCCGACGCACCGCATCGGCGCCGAACCTGAACCGCTTGCTTGAGCACGGGCAGGCACTGCGGGCCCAGGTGGACAAGGCGATTGCCGAGGTGTTGAAGATGGCGGGCAAGGCCAATGAACCGCAGTCGCTGCAAGAGATCCTTGAACAACGCGCCGACAAGCTGCGCCGGTGTGCCGACGCCATCCAGCAGCGCCTGTTGCACAGTGAGCCGCAGCGGCTGGCGGCCACACAAAAAGCCCGGGCCAGGACCGAGGCCGATGAGCTGCGGGCTGCCGCCAGCCGTTTGTCAGAGCAGGGCTTGCAGGCACGGCTCAACGCAATCAGGGCCCGCCCGCCGACCCAGGGAGGGTTGGAAGTACTGGTCATGCATGATGAAGTGCGGATTTTCCGACAGGGGGCGCGGGTCGCGCTGGCCGGTCGCGCCAATGACTGGCTGCAAGCCTATGTGGTGCTGGATGTGCACACCCGCCAGGCGTTGTGCTACGGGCACTTTCACTATGAACGGCCGAGCGGGCCGGACGATCACTTTACCGCCGCGCACCTCAAGACCCCGGCCCAGCACCGGCTGGGCAAGCAGTCTCAAGCCCAGGCCCAGGCCCAGGCATTTGCCAGCCTCCAGGCCGGGCAGGGCGGGCGCGTGACGCAGACCCTGGCAATTCACCGTGGCGAAGTCAACTTGCGCATGGCGCGCAAGCTGTTCTTCGACGCACCGGCCTGGGTTGACGGCGAAGTACCGTTCTAGAGCCCTTGCGATGAGTAAATGCGACTAGGGTAGGGGCATGACGCTGCACCATGGCTGTGCAATACTCGCCGCCGTTTTCCGCGGAGAATGGCGATCCGGGCAGATATTGCGCCGCCGTCATATCGGCTTTTGCCGAGAGTTCTCGCTGAATATTGCCGTTTATTGAGTGAAAAGCTCTGTAGCGGGCTTTTTATACTGCATACCCGCTGATCTGGCCGGTTTTTCCTGTCAGACGGATCTGCCCATAAGGCAGGTCCGGTTACCGAGGCGTACGAGCCCACCCGCTGGTACGCCTGATACTCGGTGGTTCAATCCAATAACAAAATGAGGTTGTACCCCTATGCCTGCTGGTAACCACCTGCCCCACGGCGAGACCGCTTCAGGCGGCCCGCTCAAACGCGAACTCGGCGAACGGCATATTCGCTTGATGGCGCTCGGCGCCTGTATCGGTGTCGGCCTGTTCCTTGGCTCGGCCAAGGCCATCGAAATGGCCGGCCCGGCAATCATGCTGTCGTACATCATCGGCGGCCTGGCGATCCTGGTGATCATGCGCGCCCTTGGCGAGATGGCTGTGCATAACCCGGTGGCCGGCTCTTTCAGCCGCTACGCCCAGGACTACCTCGGCCCGTTGGCGGGCTTTCTGACCGGCTGGAACTACTGGTTCCTGTGGCTGGTGACCTGTGTGGCGGAAATCACGGCGGTGGCCGTGTACATGGGCGTCTGGTTCCCCGATACGCCACGCTGGATCTGGGCCCTGGCCGCCCTGCTCAGCATGGGCACCATCAACCTGATCGCCGTGAAGGCCTTTGGTGAGTTCGAGTTCTGGTTCGCCCTGATCAAGATCGTCACCATCATTGCCATGGTCATTGGCGGCGTCGGCATCATTGCCTTTGGCTTTGGCAACGACGGCGTGGCGCTGGGGATTTCCAACCTGTGGACCCATGGCGGCTTTATGCCCAATGGTGTGCAGGGGGTGTTGATGTCCCTGCAAATGGTGATGTTCGCCTACCTGGGCGTGGAAATGATCGGCCTGACCGCCGGTGAAGCGAAGAACCCACAGAAGACCATCCCCAATGCCATTGGCTCGGTGTTCTGGCGCATCCTGCTGTTCTACGTCGGTGCGTTGTTCGTGATCCTGTCGATCTACCCGTGGAATGAGATCGGCACCCAGGGCAGCCCGTTTGTGATGACCTTCGAGCGCCTGGGCATCAAGACCGCCGCCGGTATCATCAACTTCGTGGTGATCACCGCTGCGTTGTCGTCGTGCAACGGCGGGATCTTCAGCACCGGGCGCATGCTCTACAGCCTGGCGCAGAACGGCCAGGCCCCGGCGACCTTCGGCACCACCTCCAGCAACGGCGTACCGCGTAATGCGCTGCTGCTGTCGATCTTCGCCTTGCTGTTGGGCGTGCTGCTCAACTACCTGGTGCCGGACAAGGTGTTTGTGTGGGTCACGTCCATCGCCACCTTCGGCGCGATCTGGACCTGGGTGATGATCCTGCTGGCCCAGCTCAAGTTCCGCAAAAGCCTGAGCCCCGCCGAGCAGAAAGCCCTGAAGTACCGTATGTGGCTGTACCCGGTCAGTTCGTACCTGGCCCTGGCATTCCTGGTACTGGTGGTGGGCCTGATGGCGTACTTCCCGGATACCCGCGTGGCGCTGTATGTCGGGCCGGTGTTCCTGCTGTTCCTGACCGTGCTGTTCTACGTGTTCAAGCTGCAACCGACCCAGGCCGGCCAGGGTTCCCAGCGTTCGGCATAACCTCTTGACGCCTGGCCTGCCTGTTTTGCGACAGGCAGGCCAACACCGGCTCAGACATGCAGCAATGTCCGCTGCGTGCCCTCGGTCAACTGGCGCACCAGCCGGTTGTGTTCGTTCGTTTCCTCATCGGCCAGCAACTGGCGCCGCTCCAGATACTCCTCCGAACGGTGGTCTGACACTTCCTGATCCAGCACATTGACCTTGTAGGTGATGGTGCCCTTGACGGTGAAAAAGGCCTCCGGCTCGCTGCTGGCCAGATACTCGATCCAGAACTCAGTCATCAGGATTGCCTCCTGCAGGGCCGCTGATCGACCGAGGCGCTGCAGGGTTCTGCGTGCGTCACCGACCACCTCGTCAGTGACATAGTCATCAACGGTGTACAGCAGATCCAGTGGGTAAAACGGCAAGTTGAATTCACCGGCCAGTTTGCTGCGCAGGTACACGGTGACCTCGGCCGGATCGACTTCCAGCCCGGCCCGCTCGCGTGCAAGCACGAACTGGTCGGCAAAGTGATCCAGCTGATTGAGGTAGAAGCAGCTCTTGGCCAGCTCCAGCAAGGTGCGGTCGGCCAGGTAGCTCCTGGGCTGTAGCTTGGCCTGATGGATACGGTGATGCAGCTCCATATTGGTAAAGGCCAGCAGCACACTGTCGCCACAGTTGCCGGAACCGTAGGTGTTGAGGCAGACCGTGTTGCGCAACTGCGTTGACTCGCCCATGGCGATCAGCAGGGTCCAGACCCGCTCGGTCAGGCGTATTCTGGAGGCGGTGTTGCGGTAGGCATGGGTCCTCTTCAAATCACGCAGCACCCGGAACACATCGTCGGCACTTGCTGTTTCATTGGCCTTCAACTGCTCCCACAGTTGTCGACGTGCCGCCACGTCGTCAGCCGCAACGCCTGTCAGCCAAGTGTCGAGATCATTGGCCATTGCCGGGGCGTGGGCGGGTGTCTGCAACTGCCCGCCCAGGCGAATACCGGTGCTGAGGCGGTAGGCGTCGATGCTGGCCAGGGTCTCGGCGGACAGCGGGTTTTCGTGCAGCAGGGTATTGCGATTGGCGATTTGCAACCAGGGGTTGGTGAAGACCTCGTCGGGAATGGTGGTGATCGCATTGGCCTGCAAGTGCAGTTCCACCAGGCGCGGCAGTGCGCTGGCGCCGATGGGCCATTGCGTGATGCCGGTGTTGGCCAGGTGCAGCGTATTTAAGTGCAACATCCGGCTGACATCCGGCACGAGGCTCAGGTCCGGGTTGTCGTTCAGGTCCAGTTTCTGCAGGTTGACCATGCCTGCCAGGCGTTGCACGGACTCTGCGGTCAACCGCAGGTCGTTGTCGTTCAGGTCAAGGTGGGTGAGGCTGGTCATCTCGGTGATCGCACTGGGCAGTTCGGTCAGGCGACAATCGAGGCGCAGGGCCTTGAGCTGGGTGAATTTGGCCAGGAACTGCGGCCCCGAGTCGGGGAAAGCATTACCGGAAATACGCAGGTATTGAATGTGATTGAAGCCGCTGGTGCCTGCCAGGAAGGAGGCCGGCGGCAAGCCCTCGTCGTCCAGTTGCAGCTCCAGGGACGGCACGTTGAACAGCCCGGCGATGTAGAACGTGGCGTTTTCGCGGCGCCATGCACTGCGCAGTTGGTAGGCGATATGCCGGCGCCTGCCGCGGTTGATGCCCAGGGGGTCGTTGAGTTCGTTGTCGGCCGGGGTCAGGGTTTCGCTCCAGCGCGACAGCTCCACATCCATGGCCTGATACTCGGCCTGGCGGCGTTCCAGCTCGAGCAGTTTTTCCGGGTCAGTCATGTTCAATGACTGCAAGAAGCGCCGGGCGTCATCATTATTGAAATGGGGGTAGAGCTCCTGGGTCTTGGCCACCAGGTCCGGTGGCCGGGGCCCACGAAACGGCCAGATGCGCTGCCAGAGTGGATACGCCAGGAACGAGCGGTCCAGGCCCATGGCCGGTTGCATCCAGGGTTGCAGGTGCGGGATATCCAGCAGGCCCTTGATTTCCACGCGGCGGGCGAAGGCCAGTTCGGCGAGCTGGTGGTGTAAATCGATGATGCCGGCTTCAGTGTCCACCTCAAGGCTGACCTGCTCGGCGGTAGACAAGGTACTGAGAATGACCCGCAGTAACCTGATCGAGGGTTGGCCCAGGCGCGCACCCTGCTGGTCGTAGGCTTGATAACCGCGATTGGTCCGGGCCACGGTCTTGCGTGATGAACCGACCAACGACCCCGCCGTTTCCAGCAAGCGCCCCTGGTTGTCCCGTTCACGGACATCGATACGCAGGTTGCTTGGCCATGCGGGTAGGGAGCGGAGCAGGTACAGGGTAATCCGGTCGCTGTCGGCATTGGCGCAGGCGTCTACAAACAGGCCTTCAAAGGCACGATTGAGGCGCAAGTCGTGGGCACTCAGGCGCGCCTGTTCATGAAGGCGCAGGCTCAACTGGTCTTTCTCATGCAACTGTTTGAGCTCGCGCGACGTGGCGTGGCCGAGAATCGCCTTGACCGTACTGTTGGGCAACTCCGGGTGCTTGGCCTTGAAACGGCGTTCTTGCGCGGTGCCGTCGGACTCGCTGCGCAGGTACAAGGATTGCAGGATTTGCGTGCGCTCTCGGTCGGTGTATTCAACGATCCGGGTAATCAACTGGAACAGGCGCTGTTCCTGGGTCTTGGGCAGCTCACCGAGCAGAGCCTGGGCCAGGTCGTCATCGCTGACGAGTTTGTCCAGGAGCCCGGAGCTCTCCAGGTCCTGGTCGGTGGCACTCACCACCTGGGCGTCGGGCCGATGCCGGGCGGGGTATCTGAGGGGCGTGTCCCGGCCGGCAACTTCCAGAACGTGGCTGTCGGGCCAACCGGGCAGGCTGGAGATCACCAGCAACAGCAGGTTCGGGTGGGCGAAGGGGGCATGGGTGGACAGCTCATACATCGCCTCGATAAACCGGTTGATTTCCTGGTCGAGGCGCAAACGCTTGCAGGTATCGGCCAGCAGTGGCGGCGACGGCCGGCCGCTTCGGTGTATCTGGCGCAACACATGGGGCGGGGTGTCGGTCAGGGCCAGAATGGTTTTGGCGGTGTTCTTGGGGAACGCATAGTGGTCGCCCCCGAGGCGATAGAGCAGGCTGTGATCGTCCCACCCCATGGGATTTTCGCTGGACAGGCGCCACGCCCCATGACCGTTGTGCTCCAGGGTCGGGGTGTCGACGCCGATTTTTTGCGGGTGCTTGAGCCGCCATTTGAAAGCCCGGTTGTCATAGACAATCCGGTACCAGGAGCCGAACAGGGGCAGGTAATGGTCGCCTTCAAGGGGGAACAGGCCGAGGGCGTCGGGCTGCAGCTTTTGTGGTAGGGCCAGGGTGTGCTCGTATTGTGCCAGTGAACCGCTGGCCAGCCTGACAAAGCCTTCCGGGCCGCGCTGGTGGCTCATGTAGTCGCCCAGGGTGGTGCGCAGGCCCATGGCGTCGGTTGCGCTGGCCATGCCCAAGCGTTGTCGCTCATGGGGTTGCAGGACCGAACCGATGGCCAGGTAGAAACTGTCCACTGCTGGTGATACGGCAATCGTGCCGGCATTGCGCATGTCATAGGCCTCATAGACGCCCTCGCCGAAGTGGCGCAGTTCCACGGTGAGGTCATCCGGGCCACTGGAGCGATAAGGCTTGGCAATGGCCCCCGCGAACACTTCGGTGATGACGAAATGGCGCTTGAGGCGGCGGCGGATCAACGCCGAGGCAAACTCCCGGCCCCATTGATCGGCATCGTTGTTGAATTGTCGGGGGTGATACAGCGCGTCGATGGCGGCGTCGATGCGCAGGGCGGTGCGGTGATTATCCAAGCGTTCAAAAAAGGCCACCGGCAATACCCCTTCTTGCAGGTAGGCCTGCTGTTGGCGCGGGGTCAGCGGATGCTGTTCCAGCAGCCGCACCAGCAGGGCCGGTGACAGTGGGCTGTTGAGGTCACGCAGCTTTTTCAGAAAAGGCGTGACGGCGACCGGCGACTCCGATGCCTTGACCGGTAGGAAGCGCCTGACGCTGGGCGGTGGCAGTTGCTCGCTTTTTTCATAACCGGCGTAACTCACCAGCGCGGCGAACAGGGCCAGGCGTTCACGCCGCGCCAAGTCTACGATGGCACGGCGTACCGCCATGATCCGCTGCGTGGGCGTGGCATCGGCTTGGGTCGCCAGGCCCAGTTGCGAGGTATCGGGTTGCAGGCTGATGACCAGGCCCAACAAGGGGTCGGCGCGATAGGGCGGTGGGCTGCGATCCTGTTCGGCCTGGTAGCTGCCGTCTTCGTTACGGATGATCGTAAGGGTCGTGGTCTCGGGCATCGGCGGTACGCTCTTGCCGAAGGTTTCGATCACGCTGTGTTGTGGGTCGCTGATGCTCAGCAGGGTCGCGGCGGGCCATTCGGGCAACTGGGTCAGCAGGCAGAGCACCACACTCTCGCCATAGGGCGGCAAGTAGCCGGCTTGATCAAAGTGCTCGATGATCTGTTGGATCATCTGGTCGGCCTGCAGGCGCCGCACGCCTTCGATCAGGTTCAGGGGGGCCGGTTCGCCGCGCCAGACATTCTCCAGGGCGATGCGGGAGGTGGCGGTGCTGCGCAGCATGCGCTCCAGGTCGAGCACGGGGATGATCGACGAACCATTGGGCAGCATCCGTTGCAGCAACTGGGTATCTGACAGGGCCCGGGCGTCATGCAGGTCGAAGGTCCAGGCCTGCAGCGCCGGATCCAGCACAATCGGGGGCTTGTAGGGGCTGCGACTGTTCTTGAGCACGTAGCGCTGATGGTGTTGGTCGTGGGTGACCTCTGCCACCAGGGTCTGCTGCTCATGGTGCAGCTTGACGTATTGCTTGCCTTGCACCGTGAACACGCACAGGGCATCGGGGTTTTGCCCTTCAAGCAGGTATTGCTGGTCGTGGGCGTAGGGGCGGGCGTCGGGTTTCCACAATTCATCCACACCGTCGGGGCGCGTGACTTTGCGTGGGTTGCCCAGCCGCCGCAGGTGCTCCAGCATGCGCTGGCGATGGGCGCTGCCGGCGACGCTGATCAAGCGCCCGCTGACGGCCAGGTCGGCGACATCCGTCAGGGTCTGGGCGAAGCTGCTGGCGTCGCCCTTGACGGCTTCATTCAGGCCCACGCTGACGCTGTAGGTCATGCTGCCCAGCACCGCCAGTTGCATGCCCCGGTTCATCCCCGTGACCCCGCCGGGCAGCGGGGTGAGCAGCAGTTGCAGGATTTCGGAGGCGATGGCGGCGGTGGCGTCCTTGACGGCTTGCCAGTCGGTTTCGGAGCGGGTGTTGGCCAGGGTGTCCATATCGGCCTGGCAGCGTTGGATCTGGCGATAGGTCAGGGCTTGCAGGATGGTTTTGGCAGGGCCGGAGGGTGGGTCGGTGGCGAAGCGAATATCGTTGAGCGTCTGTTCCGGGAAGGCTTTGTGAAAGCCGTCATACAGGAGCCCGCCCAGCCAGCTCATGCCCTCGGGACGTGGTTCCTGGGTTAGCAAGGACTTGAACACCGACAGGCCCACCAGCGGCAATTGTCGGGAGAACCAGCCCAGGTCGCCTTGCTGGTGACTGTCGAGCAACTGCTGGCGGAAGTCGGCTTCGGCCGAACGGGCGTCGCTGTGGTAGCGAAATGCCCCGCCGGGGCGGAAAGGGAAATACGACAGCACCCCGAGGCTGGCCACCCGGATCAGCAGCAAGGGCACTGGAATCGCACTCTCCCAGGGTACGAAGGGCACGGCGATCAGGGGGGTGACGCCGCAGGCCAGGCTCAGGCTGTCGACAGGCAGTTGTGGGCCGCTGCCGTCGAGCGATGCCCTAAGGCTGTCGTACACCACCTGGGTCAGGCCGTTTTGCGCACGGTTGCGCCAGGCGTCCAGCACGTCAAAGTGCAACAGGGCCAGCGCCGCCTCGCCCATCAACCGGCGCAACGTGCCGTTCTCGCCAAGGGCGGCCCTGATCTTCCCTTGCAATTGATGACCCAGGTCCAGCTCCCGGGCAATGGCGATGAACTCCCGGGCGCCGAGGCTGCGATCGCCGTCGGGGCCGACCACTGTGCTGGCGTCCACCAGGCTATAGCCGGAGTCCTGGCGAATGGCGGAAGTGAAGCCGAAATTCACACAGGCCGCGTCCCACAACGACAGGCTCTTGATGTGTTCGACGTAGCGCAGATCCTGATCGGAGCGCCGGGGCAGCCTGATATGGCTGCCTGGCTGTCGCTCCCAGGGCAAGGGTTGCTCGACCTTCTCCAGGTAGGTGGTCTCGAAGCGATACTGCTCCGGGTCGCGTCCACCGATCCTGTTACGCAACTGCGCCAGGCCGCCGGCCTTGAAGGTGCGGACAAGCCGTTCCTTCTCGGTTTCAACGGCCGCCAGGGCTGTGAGGGCCTGGCGTTGCAGGTGCAGGAAACGTTGTTTCTCCTCGGTGCCCAGGCTCTCCAGGGCCTGGAGCACATTGCGCTGGATCAGCGCCAGCGCCTGTTGCTGGGCCCAGGAGGTACTCGATTGCAGATTGCCGGACAGGCCGTTGAGTAATTGATGAGTCGGCATGCGCTCTACCTTTCACGATAAGTGGAGGGCAGATGGAATCACCGCGCATGCCGCCGGGGGGGCTAACTATTTAACGGGTGGCCGTCCCGGCGCGGGGTCTGGTTCAAGCGCTTGTTGAACTCCAGCCACGCTGCCAACCCGGCCATCAGTACCAGCCCCAGCAGGGCACTGAAAATCTGCATCGGCCAGGCGTCGTTGACCTGGGCGTTGAGCATGTCCGCCAGTGGTGCGAGCAACACCCCCAGGCAGAACACTTCCAGGGAATAGCGGCCCATGCGACAGCTTTGTTGCGCCAGCCAGTTGTGCGTCCAGCCACGGCCGGGCAGCAGCTTGGCGGTGACATAGGCCAGGGCCAGGAAGTGCAGTAAACGTACGGGGGACAGGTCGGTCTTACTGATGGGGTACAGCAGCTCGCTCAACACGGCGGGCATCACGGCGTCATGGATCTGGGGCCAACGCCAGGACAGGGTGATCACCCCAGCCAGCAGTGTGTAGGTCGCCGCGGCCAGAAACACGGGCTGCTGGTGCAAGGCCCGGGTTTGCGGCGCCCGTGGCTGGCCGGCGTGGATCGCCGCCGCGCCGCCGAGTACGAACAGAAACTGCCAGGTCA
Organism: Pseudomonas sp. GW821-FHT01D09; assembly: GCF_059422465.1. Taxonomy (NCBI): domain Bacteria; kingdom Pseudomonadati; phylum Pseudomonadota; class Gammaproteobacteria; order Pseudomonadales; family Pseudomonadaceae; genus Pseudomonas; species Pseudomonas sp. GW821-FHT01D09. The sequence goes on along the minus strand of NZ_JBWKWY010000012.1, from coordinate 109,318 downwards.
CCGGGTTGAAGTACCACACCCCATCGGCAATTGCCGCCAGGTTCCAGCCCAGCCTTGGCGCCAGCAGGTACACCACCAACGACACCGCCACCACCGCCAGGGGCTTGCGCACCAGCACCGGCAGCACCAGCGGCAAGCCGAGCAAGAGCACGATATACAACGGCAACGGGTCCATCAGGTTGGGCTTGAAGCGCAGCAGCAACTCATCGGTCAGGGCTTGTTGCGGGTTGGTGATGAAATGCGTCAGGCCCATTTCTTGGACCAGGTCGCGGGTTTCCACCTTGCTGTTGGCGAAGAACACGATGCCCATCAGCATCGCCAGCAAGAAGATATGCACCACATACAACACCCAGGCGCGGCGCAGGATTTTCAGGCAGGCCATCCAGTAGCCTTCGCGCTGCAACACCTTGCTGTAGGCCAGTACCGAGGCGTAGCCGGCGAGGAACACGAAGACCTCGGCGGCATCGCTGAAACCGAAGTTACGCAGGGTGATCTGGCCGAGAGGGTTGTGGGGCACGTGATCCCAGAAAATGAAGATCAACGCCAGGCCCCGAAAAAAATCGATGCGTGGGTCGCGTCCGTTAAGCATGGCTGCGGGCTCTTGAACAATTGAGTGAAATAGTGACCCGTGGGGCTTGGCAGTGGTCGAGCCGCACGTCGGGCGGGCGCAGGTTGGCGGTATTTGTAAGCAATTGCAAAGGTTGGGTATTACTGAATGTCTCAATTGTGGGATGGGCTGCTGCCGTTCGTCGTATAACCGCCTCTACCTGTTATTTCTGACAGTAGACGCGGTGTTTTGCGCATGGCTTGCTTGCCCATCGGCTAATGGATAATGAGGCGTGACGGTGGCATGAGCAGGCTATGGACGGGGTTCTCCAGCTACACAGTGATCGGCATCGCCAACACCGTGATCCACTGGCAGGTCTTTTTCGTGCTCAGGGCCGCCTTGGATCTCAGCCAGGCGCTCAGCAACCTTCTGGCTTTTTGCGTAGCCGCGACCTTCTCGTTTTTTGTGAATGCCACGTTCACCTTTGGCGTAGCGGCTTCGGTTGGCCGTTACCTGGTGTTCATGCTGTGCCTGGGCAGCCTGAGCCTGGCGGTGGGCTGGATGGGGGACTCTTGGCGTTTGCCCGGGCTCGTCACGGTGGTGGTGTTTTCCCTTAGCAGCCTGGTGTGTGGCTTCTTGCTGGCCAAGTACCTGGTGTTTCGCAGGCCTGAACCATGAGGCTCTCGCTGATCGTGCCGTTGTTCAATGAAGAGCAGGCGATCGAGACGTTTTACCGCGCCGTACACAGCGAGCCGTCGCTGCAGGCGTATGACGTCGAGATCGTCTTTATCAACGATGGCAGCACGGACCGCACGCAGGCTATCGCCAGGGAGATTGCCCTGCTCGATCACAACGTGGTGCTGATCAACTTCTCCCGCAACTTCGGCAAGGAGGCGGCGCTGTTCGCCGGCCTGGAATACGCCAGCGGCGAGGCGGTGGTGCCGATGGATGTCGACCTGCAAGACCCGGTGCCAGTGGTTGCCCGCTTGATTGATGAGTGGCACAAGGGCGCCGATGTGGTCCTGGCCAAGCGCCGCGACCGTTCCAGCGACAGCTACCTCAAACGCCACAGCGCCTCGCTGTTCTACCACCTGCTCAATCGCATCGCCTACACCCATATCGAAGAAAACGTCGGCGACTTCCGCCTCATGGACCGCAAGGTGGTGGACGTGATCAAGGCGTTGCCGGAGCAGCAACTGTTTATGAAAGGCGTGCTGTCGTGGGCGGGGTTCACGGTGGCCATTGTCGAATATGACCGGGCATCGCGGGTGCTCGGCCAGAGCAAGTTTAACGCCTGGAAACTATGGAACCTGGCGCTGGAGGGCATTACGTCGTTCAGTACCTTGCCGCTACGGTTATGGAGTTATATCGGTGCCTGCATTTCGTTATTAGCGCTGGGGTATGCGGGGTATTTGATCATCGACAAGTTGCTGTTTGGCAATGATGTGCCGGGCTATCCATCGTTGATGACGGCGATTCTGTTTTTGGGGGGCGTGCAACTGATCGGGATCGGTATTTTGGGGGAGTATGTGGGGCGGATTTATATGGAGGCCAAGCATAGGCCGCGGTATGTGATTAAGGATGTGATTTCGCGAAAGCAAACAATTTGAAAGACTAGCCTTGCAGTGTCGAAGGACAGTGCACGTGGGAGGTACTAAGTGAAAATTGTTGACATGGAGCTGTCATCGAGTCAGATGCTGAGTTTTTTCTGCGTGGCGAATCTGATTTTTGTAATTCCGTTGATGTTGGCCGATTATTTATATATCGATGATAGTTGGCGTACTCAGTCGGCAGGTCTGGGGTGGGCAGACAGTGGGAGAATACTGGTTGAATGGTTATATAAAGGGCTAAGCTTTACGAGTGCTGCACCGAATATTTTCCCGCTGCCGCTTTTGATTTGCGTCGTGGTGATGGCTTTTGCATTAAGGGCTTTGGTTGTAAGTTTCTTTTTGCGTCCGACACTCAGTAGTTGTTTTGTGGTGTTGCCGCTTTGGTACAGTCCTTACTTTTTACAGAGTCTATCCTATCAGTATGACGGCCCAGCTATGGGGCTAGGGGTTGCGGCTGTTATATTTTCTATTGCCTACAAGGGGCGGTCGCTATTTTCTAATATAGTAGTGCCTGCCATATTGCTGGCAGTAGGCCTGAGTTTTTATCAGGTAGTGATAAATGTTTATATTGGTCTGGTGTGTATTGAACGGCTGATGATTGCACATGATCAACAAAGCCTATATGTAAATTTGATCAGGTTAAGGGATCGGTTGCTGCAGTTGTTGGTTGCGCTGCTTATATATTTGGCGACGGCCTTCCAATTCATGACGGAGGAGCGGACGGCTATGCGCCAGTTCGTTGATGGCTGGCCAGTCAAACTGGTAGCAGATTTGAAGTTGGCTAGCCAGCGGGTGGGATTGCTCTATCACGAAGATAACGCTTGGTTGTGCGGGCTGCTTATTTTATTAGCGGTTGCCGGGTTTTGTATTGTGGTGCGAGGTGTTCTGCTTTCTGCGGATAGGGTGTCTCATAAAATTATTCATTGTCTGCTGTGTATATGTGTTGTTCCGGTGGTGCTGTTATCAATCCCCGGTATAGCTCTGGCTTTTGATTATTTTAACGATGAGGCCCGGTTGATGATGGGCGTATCGACACTCTTGGTGCTGATATTATTTTTGAGTTATCGTGCGCTTAGGTTGATTCATGTAAATGGTGCTTTGTTGTTGGTGGTGCCCTTGATGGCAATGCTTTCTTTTTCATATGCCCATGGGCGTATGTTGAGTTTGCATAAGACCTTGGGGGAAAGTGTTGCGCGTTATCTTTCCTATGATCTTATAAGTCATGCTGATTTGCGCCGTGTAAAGGTTTTTTACATGGTGAGAAACTCTACGAAGGGCTGGCTTGTTGGTGGCGATGGCACAATGTCTGCATTGCCTTTTATGCGGTATGTAGTGAATATGGGCTTTATCCTGCTCCCGGAGATGTTGCCCAGAATCGGGGGGGTCAACAATGTGTTGTCTATGGAAGAAAAAAAATTCAGGTCAATTTCTGTTCGTTGTCAGGAAACTATTATAGTTACAAACAAATTTTATGATGTGTGTACTGTAGGTGAGTCTGGCTATATCGTAATGAAGTTAATGGATCTCAGTGATGTTTATATCAGTCAGTAACACCCGTAATATGATGAGGCAGTCCTTTGAAGGGACCCCGTGTGGATGTCCAGCTATCAGGCAATTGCTGAGCGAGCGAGACAAAATCGAATAACGGCATGGTGAACCTCCTTGTTTCAACGATGCCGTCGGTGGTCCGGTTCAGCAGCGGGGGATTGTTTAAAACCCATCCATCAACAGTACCCGGCAAGGCTTGGCCTGATACGCATTGATCTGCGGCACCAGCCGGGTGAAGTGCTCGGTCTGGCAGTGTGCATCCAGCGCTGCCTGGTCCGGCCACTGCTCGATAAAGATAAAGTGCCCCGGGTCTTTTTGGTCGACAAACAGATCGTAGGCAATGCACAGCGGTTCCTGGCGGGTTTTTTCCACCAGTTCGGCGTACCAGGGGCGCACGGTGTCCAGGTGTTCGGGTTGGATAAAGTCTTCAGCGATTACCTTCAACATCACAGCGATCCTTTTAGGCGGCGTCTACTTCATGGGGCTCGAAACTGTCGGCCCGGGCCATCTGCCACATGCGCGAATAGAACTCGCCGTTCACTTCGCCGGTCAACAATTCCCCAGGCTTTAAGAACACATGCAACTGCGAGAACAGCTTGATCTCGGTGGCCGACATGCGCCGCACCAGGTGTTTGGCCGACAGTTGCGATGGATGATCCAGGCCGGCCGCCGCGAGCATTTCCGCCAGGGCCTTGAGGGTGTTGCGGTGGAAGTTGAACACGCGCTGGGCTTTGTCCGGCACCACCAGCGCGCGTTGGCGCAAGGGGTCCTGGGTGGCCACGCCGGTCGGGCATTTGTTGGTGTGGCAGCTTTGCGACTGGATGCAGCCGATGGCGAACATAAAGCCCCGGGCCGAGTTGGCCCAGTCGGCGCCGATGGCCAGCACGCTGGCGATATCGAAGGCGCTGACGATCTTGCCGCTGGCGCCGAGCTTGATCTTGTCGCGCAGGTTCAGGCCCACCAGGGTGTTGTGCACAAACAGCAGGCCTTCGCGCAGGGGCACGCCGATATGGTCGGTGAACTCCACGGGCGCAGCGCCGGTGCCACCTTCCTTGCCGTCGACCACGATAAAGTCCGGCAGGATCCCGGTTTCCAGCATGGCCTTGGCAATGCCCATGAACTCCCACGGGTGGCCCAGGCAGAACTTGAAGCCCACCGGCTTGCCGCCCGACAGCTCACGCAATTGCGCGATGAATTGCATCAGTTCAATTGGCGTGGAAAACGCGCTGTGGCGTGATGGCGAGATGCAATCTTCGCCCATCAGAATGCCGCGGGTCTCGGCGATTTCCTGGGTTACCTTGTGCTTGGGCAGGATCCCGCCGTGGCCGGGCTTGGCGCCCTGGCTCATCTTGATTTCAATCATCCGTACTTGCGGGTTTTGCGCCTGCACCGCAAAGCGTTGCGGGTCGAAACGGCCGTCGCGGGTGCGGCAGCCGAAGTAGCCGCTGCCCAGCTCCCAGGTCAGGTCGCCGCCGTGTTCCCGGTGGTAGGCGCTGATGCTGCCCTCGCCGGTGTCGTGGGCGAAGTTGCCGAGCTTGGCGCCCTGGTTGAGGGCGCGGATGGCATTGGCGCTCAACGAGCCGAAACTCATGGCCGAGATATTGAACACCGACGCCGAATACGGCTGGGTGCACTGCGGGCCGCCGACCATCACGCGAAAGGCGCTGGGGTCGCTCAACGGGGCCGGGCGCATGGAGTGGCCGATAAACTCGAAGCCGGACTGGTATACGTCGATCAGGGTGCCGAAGGGTTTGTCGGCGCTTTCATTCTTGGCCCGCGAATACACCAGCGAGCGCTGGGCCCGGGAGAAGGGCAGGGCGTCGCTGTCGGACTCCAGCAGGTACTGGCGGATTTCCGGGCGGATGCCTTCCACCAGGTAGCGGATATTGCCCAGGATCGGGTAGTTGCGGCGCACCGCGTGGGGGCTTTGCAGCAGGTCGAACACGCCGATCAGGCTGAGCACGCCGGTCACCAGGGTTATCGGCCAGAGCCATTCGTGTTGGATAAAGGGGAGGCTGGCGAGGGTGAAAATGACACACACGGCAAAGAATGCATAACGGCTAAGCAACGACAGGCTCATACGGTTTCCTTGGGTTCGGACTCTCTATGACCTGTAGGAGCCGGCTCCTACAAGGTTCTATTTCTTTAGGGTGTTCACGGTTCACACTGAGCCCAAGCTTACGGGCGAGTTCCTTGCCGGGGCAACCGCATAGAGCCCAAGCCCCGACGGGTATTGCAATACGTTCTCGTTTAGGTGCATTATTTGCGTTACTGTATAACGTATTGATTCTGCCAAAACGCCCCGGAGGCCCCATGAAAGCTGGTATCCATCCCGACTACCGCACCGTGCTGTTCCACGATACTGCCGCCGATGTGTTTTTCCTGATCGGCTCCACTGTCGACACAGACCGCACCCACCGACACAGCGATGGCAACACTTACCCCTACATGGCCCTGGACGTGTCCAGCGCTTCCCACCCGATCTACACCGGCCAGCAGCGCAAGACCCAGGTCGAAGGGCGGATTGCCGGGTTCAACAAACGGTTTGCCTCGTTTGGTTCCAGTCCCAAGCCCGCTCAAGCCTGAACCGCCAGGGCTGTCACGCTGCGGTCTGGCGGATCGGCAGCACCACCCGGAAGGTGGTGCCGCTGCCCACTTCACTCCTCACCGAAATATCCCCATGGTGTTTCTTGACGATGCCATAGGACAGCGACAGCCCCAGGCCCGTGCCTTCGCCCACCGGCTTGGTGGTGAAAAACGGGTCGAAGATTTTCTGCAGGCTGTGCGGGGCAATCCCGCAGCCGTTGTCTGCAACCTCCAGCCAGACCTGATCGCCCTCGACCCCATTGCTCAAGGTGATTGTGCCGCGCTCCGGCCCCATGGCCTGGGCGGCGTTGATCACCAGGTTCATTACTACCTGGTTGATTTGCGAGGCCAGGCATTCGATCTCGGGCAAGGGCTGGTAATGCTTGATCACATCCGCCTTGTGCCTGAGCTCGCTGGCCACGATGTTCAGGGTCGAGTCGATCCCTTGCTGCAGGTTCGCCCATTGCCAGGCTTCGTCGTTATCGACCCGGGAGAAGTTCTTCAGGTCCTTGACGATCTGCGTCACCCGACCGATGCCATCCTTGGATTCGCGGATCAGGATCGGGATATCGTCCTTGAGGAACTCCAGGTCCAACTCTTTGCGCAAGGCGCTTAGTTGTTCAAGGCCGCCACCGGGCGCCAGGGCCGCCTCAGCCTGTTGATAGGCGTCGAGCATGCGCTGCAATTGCTTGAAGTAACCCTCCAGCGTGCCAAGGTTGGAGGTGACGAAGCCGACCGGGTTATTGATTTCGTGCGCCACCCCGGCAGCCATCTGCCCCAGGGAGGCGAGTTTTTCCGATTGGATCAACTGGCTTTCCAGCTGCTTGCGTTCGTCGATTTCCAGTTGCAGGGCCTGGCTGGCCAGGGTCAGTGCCTGGGTGCGCTGTTCGACCAGCTGTTCGAGGTTGATGGTTTTCAGGCGGGCGCGGCGGGCCATGTCCCATTTGGCCGCCAGGGTGTTGGCCATCTGTTGGACTTCGATATTGTCGAAAGGCTTTTTCAGGATCAGCAGCCGGTCGTGGCCCTTGAGGCGCGACAGCAGTTCTTCCCAGGAATAGTCCGAGTAGGCGGTGCACACCACCACTTGCAGGTCCGGGTCGACTTTCCAGAGTTCTTCCATGGTCTGTGCGCCGTCCCAGCCCTGGGGCATGCGCATGTCGACAAAGGCCAGGGCGTAGGGCCGGGCTTGTTCCATGGCGGTACACAGTTGTTGCAGGCCCTCCTGGCCACCATAGGCCGAGTCCAGCTCAAACGGTGGGGCCTGGGGTTTGGCGGCCTCGCCAAACAGGGCGCTTTCCATGTCGTCCAGTGCCGCGTTCTGTTCCATAGGCGGCATGAGGATCTTGCGAAAGTCTTCGTGGATCGAGGGGGTGTCGTCAATCAGCAGGATGCGCCGGTTCGGGGGTTGATTCATGGTCAGGTCTCGGCACGCTCAAGAGGGATTTGCAGGGTAAACACGGCGCCCAGGCCGGGTCCATCGCTGTGTACGGTCAGGTGGCCATTCATTTCGATGGCCGCCAGGGCACAGCTGTGCAGGCCGAAGCCATGGCCTTCCTTGCGGGTGGTGAAACCGTGGGTAAAGATCCGCGTCATGTTCTCTGCTGGGATGCCTTCGCCGTCGTCCTTGACGCTGATCTGCAAGGTGTCGTCTGCCACGGCCTGGACCGTCAGGGTTATCTGGCGTGGCCGGTCGCTGAGGTTGGACATGGCGTACTTGGCGTTGCTGATCAGGTTCACCAGGATCAGCAGCAAGCGGTGTTTGTCGGCCATGACCTCGGGGACCGGGTGAAAGTCCTTGACCACCGTGACGTGGTGGCGGTTCAAGGCGCCGGAGTTCATGCGCAGCGCGTCTTCGACCAGGGCGCTGATATGCACCGGCTCCAGCAGCTTGGAGGCCCCGGCATAGGATTGCTGGGTCGACACGATCTCTTTGATGTGGTCGACGCTCTTGGTCAGTTGCCCCAGTTCATCGGCCATGCCTTGCTGCTCGATAGCAATGGCGTCGACCAACTGATTCAAATACCCCGGCAGTAATTTGCCCTTGTCATCTTCTGTGAGGAAGGTGCCTAGGTCATGGGGGTGCTCGTTGATCAACTGCATGGCCTTGCCCAGCCCCAGGGCCTTGCTGGCCCGCAGCTTGCGGGTGACCAGGTCGGCGGAGACGTTCACGCTGTTGAGCACGTTGCCGACGTTGTGCAGCACGTTGGTGGCAATTTCCGCCATGCCGGCCTGGCGGGCGCTGTCGAGCAGCTCGCTCTGGGCGTCCTTGAGTTCCCGGGTACGCGCTTCGACCCGTTGTTCGAGGCTTTCGTTGGAGGCCTGCAAGGCCCGGTTGACCCGGTTGATCTCGGCGAAGCTGCGCAACAGGTGCACGGCCAGGTACACCAGTACCAGCATCAGCAAGGCCGAAAAGACCAGCAGGTAGCGGTGGTATTTCTGGTCGATAAGGTCGGCGGCCTGTTGGTCCTGGTTGAGTTGGGTGGTCAGCTCATCCAACTGCTCGGCCAGCGGGATCACGGCGATGCGCTCCAGCAAACTGTTGACCACCGGCTGCTCGCGCATGATCAGGGAGATGTGGTTACTGAGAATTTCGATCGGGCCCTGGAAATCTGGTGGCAGGTGTTCCTTGTTGACCGCCAGTTTGTTCAACCCGACCAGAATATCCGCTGCCTTGTCATCACTGGCTACCAGGGCGAACTCAAGACTGCTGAGCAACAGGTCGTAGGTGTCGGTGGCAATGTCTTGCAACTGCAGTCGAAGTTGGTCGTCCAGCAGGCCGAATTGCGCCTGGATATCGTCTTCGGCGTTTGGCAGGAAGGCCAGTGAGTTGCGCAAAACCGCGTTATGGGCCTTGAACTGGTCCACCAGCCGCGCCTTTTCCTGAACCGCGGCCTGATAGGTGCTTTGCAGCGCCTGCCAGTGGGTGGGGTCGGCATGGGCGTGCAGCGACTCCTGCTGCGTCAGGGTGGCCCAGAGGCTGTTCATTTCGTTGAGGGGGGCAACCAGCGGGTCATAATTGTGGGTCAGGGCAATCCGTGCCTTGAGCACCTCGCTGTCCCATTGCGCGTTCAATTGCTTGATATGGCGGATCAAGTCGCGCGATTGTGTGTAGTTGGTGCTCAGGTCCGACGAGGACTTGACGTACAGGAACACCAGGATCGAGGCCAGCACGAGGGTGATGGCGCCCAGCAGGGCCAGGCTGGAGCGGCGGGTCAGCTTCATAGCGGTTTGCCTGCCCACTCGCCGGTCAGCGTCTTGAGAAACTGCACGATCAGGGTCTTGTCCTCGCTGGTGGGGATGCGCCCCAACTGATACTTGAACATCACGGCAACGGCCTCTTCCAGGGTCTTGGCCGAGGCGTCGTGAAAGTACGGGGCGGTGACGGCGACATTACGCAGGCTCGGCACCTTGAACACATGGCGGTCCTCTTCATCCTGGGTCAGGAGGTAGCGCCCCAGGTCAGCTTCCACCGGGTTGCCACGGTCCTTGAAGTAGTCCCCCATCACGCCGAACTTCTGGTACATGTTGCCCCCGATGTTGACCCCTTGATGGCAGGCAATACAACCGTACTCCTTGAAGCGCAGGTAACCCTGTTTTTCGTCGTAGCTGAGGATATCGGTATTGCCCAGCAGGTACTGGTCGAAGCGTGAGTTGGGCGTGAGCAGGGAGCGCTCATACGTTGCCAGGGCGCTCTGCACGTTGCTGGCCGTGACGCCATCGGTGTAGGCCTGGGTGAAGGCGTGCTGGTATTCAGGCACGGCGGCCAAGGTCGTGACGACGTTTTGCCAGGTGTTGCCCATTTCCACGGGGCTGATCACCACTTGTTCGATCTGGGCCTCCAGAGTGTCCACCCGGGCGTTCCAGAACTGTTTGAAGTTCAAGGTGGCGTTGAACACCGTGGGCGTGTTGAGGGCCACGGGCTTGCCGTCGAAGCCCAGGGAGAAGGGTTTGTCATCGGCGCCGCCTTTATCCAGGCGATGGCAACTGGCGCAAGACAGCGTGTTATTGATCGAAAGACGCGTTTCATTGAACAGCCGACGCCCCAACTCGACCTGTGCCGCGTCCAGTGCGGGCACCTCGGGCAGGGGCTTGAGCGCCTCATCGAGGGGGGCGGCCAGTGCCGCTGAACTGCTCAGCCAGATGCCGAGCACAAGGCTTGTGCCCCATGCCAGCGGGTAACGCGGTGGTGTATTGCTCAACTTGAATTCCTTGTGAGCAGAGGACTATTGATCCGGCATCAGATGACTTCGGCCGGGTTTCAGCAGCAGGGCAAACTCCTCGGCCGCTACGGCTTTGCTGAACAGGTAGCCTTGGCCCTCTTCGCAGCTCTTGGTTTTAAGGAACTCCAACTGCTCCAGAGTCTCCACGCCTTCGGCAATGATATTCAGGTCCAGGCTCTTGCCCAGGCTGATAATGGCACTGATCAATTGCAGGTCCTGGGAACTCTCGGCCATGCCGCGAATAAACGATTGGTCGATTTTTAGCACATCGACGGGAAAGCGCCGCAGGTAACTGAGGCTGGAATAACCGGTGCCAAAGTCATCGATGGCCAGCCGCACGCCCATTTTTTTGATCTCGCGCAGGGTTGTCACGGTCTCCTCGACGTTCTGCATCAGTACGCTTTCGGTGATCTCCAGCTCCAGCAGGGCGGGCGCCAGGCCCGTCTGCTCAAGGGTGGCGGCGAGGTTGGGGACAAAATCGCGCTGGCGGAAATCGATAGCCGAAATATTCACCGAAACACAAATGGGCGCCAAGCCCTGGGCCCGCCAGCGTTGGGCCTGTGCGCAGGCCTGGCGTAATACCCACTGGCTCAAGGGCACGATCAGGCCACTGTCTTCGGCCATCGGGATAAAGGCGGATGGGTAGACCCAGCCATGGTCAGGTTGATACCAGCGGATCAGGGCTTCGGCACCGACAATCCGCCCGCTTTTCAAGTCCAGTTTCGGCTGGTAGTGCAAGACAAACTCGTCGCGCTCCAGGGCCAGGCGAATCGCGGCCTCCAGGGTTTGTTGCTGGCGCGCGATCAGGTTCATGTCTTCGATAAAGAAGCTAAAGCTGTCAGGCCCGTGCTCCTTGACGTTGCTCATGGCGGTTTCCGCCTTCTTGATCAGGTCCACGGCGTTGAAACTGTCATTGGGGTAAATGCTGATGCCAAGGCTGGCGGTGACACGCAGGTCATGGCCGGCGATATGGCGGGTACGCCCCACGGCCGTGAGGACTTTCTCGGCAATGCCCTGGGTTTGCTGGGGGTGATGAATGTCGTTGAGGATCATCACGAACTCATCCGAGCCGTAGCGGAACACCGAGTCGGACGCACGGACCGTGGCCACCAGGTCCTGGCTGACCTGTTGCAGCACCTCGTCGCCCACCGGGTGGCCCAAGGCATTGTTGATGCGCTTGAAGCGGTCCAGGCCAATGAACATAACGGCCAGTTGCGTATCGTGGCGCCTGCCCAGGGCAATGGCCTGGGTCAGCCGGTCGCCCAGCAGTGTGCTGTTGGGCAGGCTGGTGAGGGCATCGTATTGCAGCAGGTGCGAGACCTTGAGGAGCTCCTGGACCCGCTCCTCGATCGTGCGTTCCAGGCTCAACACCTTGAGCAGTGCATCCTGTGCCAATTGCCATTTCCAGGTCAGGGCACTGGCCATCTGGCGGATTTCCAGGTGGTCGAAAGGCTTTTTCAGGATCAGCAGCTGATCGTTGAACTTCAGGCGCGCTTCAATCGCTTCAAAGGAGTAGTCAGAGTAGGCCGTACACAAGGCGATCTGCAGGTTGGGGTCGATGTTCCACAACTGTTCGATGGTTTCCAGGCCATCCCACCCCGGCGGCATGCGCATGTCGATAAAGGCCAGGGCGTACGGCGTGTTGTCGGCCAGCGCCTGGTGTACCAGGGCCAGGGCTTCCTGGCCCTGGTAGGCGGAATCCAGGGAATAGCTCTGGTGCACAGGGGGCGAAGTACCGAACAGGCTTTGTTCGATGCTTTCCAGCGTCTGCTCGGCAATGGTCTCGGCACAGAGGATCTTGCGAAAGTCCTGATGGATCGACGCGGTATCGTCGACGATCAGGATGCGGCGGTTCGCACGTTCGCCCTGGGGGCTCATGACTGCCACTCACTTAGGCGCAACAGCATGGATGGGCACATAAGGCGTCCTTTCCTCAATGGCGGGGTTGAGTGAGCCAATTACTTTATCTTCAAGGGTAGCCTACTCCCTTGAAATAGTCGGTCAGTTGGCGTCAAATCAGCCGCAGTTCACCCTTTGACCTCGTGCGCTGATTGCCTGGGCAAGCGCCGCCTGCAGTCCACGGCAAGGTGCAGGGGTTCAATCTAGTTCAAGTTTGAGCAGGTGTCGCCATGGATGAGCAACTCGCTACCCCTTCCGCCTATAAACCCACGGTGTTGCTGGTCGATGACGAAGAGTCGATCCTCAACAGCCTGCGCCGCCTGCTGCGCGGCCAGCCCTATGAGGTGGTGCTGGCCGGCAGCGGTGCCCAGGCCCTGGAGATCATGGCGGCCCAGCCCATCGACCTGGTAATGACCGACGCCCGGATGCCAGCCATGGACGGTGCGACGTTGCTGGCCGAAACCCACCGCCTGTACCCGGCAACCTCGCGCATCCTGCTGACGGGCTACGCCGACCTGACGATGATCATCAAGGCCATCAACGAGGGGCAGATCCACCGCTACATCAGCAAGCCGTGGAACGATGAAGAGATGCTCCTGGTTTTGCGCCAGTCCCTGGAGCATCAGTTTTCCGAGCGCGAAAGGCTGCGCCTGGAGCACCTGACCCGCGAACAGAACGATCAGCTCAAGGCGCTCAATGCCACCCTGGAAAAACGCGTGCTCTCGCGCACCAGCGAGCTGCAACAGACCGCTGACATGCTGGACCTGGCCTACGATGAGCTCAAGCGCAGCTACGTGACCGGCACTGAGGTGTTTTCCCTGCTGGCCAACCTGCGCCTGCCCAAGGAAAAGCAGACCAACCGCCCGCTGATCGAGCTGATCCGGGTCTACTGCAAGGCCCAGTCGATGGATGAGTCCAGTGTGCGCGACCTGACCATGGCTGCGGCGCTCTACAACGTCGGCAAGTTGAGTTGGGCCGACCGCATGATGATCGCCCCCTCTGACCTGCTGCACAGCACCGACCGCGAGCTGTATCGCACTTACCCGACCCAGAGCGAATCGCTGCTGATGACCCTGGAACCGATGAAAGATGCGGCGCGCATCATCCGTCACCACCAGGAACGCTGGGACGGCAGTGGCTTTCCCGACCACCTCAAGGGGGACGGGATTCCCTTTGGCTCACGGCTATTGAAGCTGGCGGTGGACTTTATCGAGTTGCAGCGCGGCTTGATCCTTGAGCGCAACATGAACAGCGACGAAGCGCTGCTGTATATCCGCAAATACGCGGGCCGCCTGTATGACCCGGACATGGTGGAAGACTTTATCCAGGCCTGTGCCGCGTTCCTCAGTGACGTGACCCTGGGCGACCCGAGCGTCAAGGTCCTGGGCACCCGTGAGCTGGCCGCCGGCATGGTCCTGGCGCGCAACCTCAACGCCGACAACGGCATGCTGCTGCTCAACGCCGGCAAGGTGCTTAACCTGCCGCTGGTGGACAAGCTGATCGCCTTTGAAGCCATGGAGGGCGCCAAGTACAGCGTGTTTATCAAGGAGCCCGAGGAACCTGCGCCCTCGCTGTAGGGCCAGCGGGCATTGCGGCGCAGTGCAGGGGCATGTGATCCTTTGCGCCCTTTACTCCAAGGCGTTGACTTCATGTCCAAGACCATCCGTATCGCCGCTGCCCTGTTGATCGGCAGCGACGGCCAGACCCTGCTGGTGCGCAAGCGCGGCACCCAGGCCTTCATGCAGCCGGGCGGCAAGATCGATGCGGGCGAGCAACCGGCGCAGGCCTTGGTGCGCGAGCTGTACGAAGAGCTGGGGTTGCGTATCGAGCCGGCGGCGGCGCACTACCTTGGCCACTTCTCGGCACCGGCGGCCAATGAGCCGGGGTTTACCGTGGCGGCCGAGCTGTTTGAGGTGCGTATCGACGTGCCGGTGACCCCCGCCGCCGAGATCGAGGAAGTGCGCTGGATCGACCCGATGGGCGACGGCGGCCTGGCCTTGGCGCCCTTGACACGCGACCTGATCCTGCCGTTCTATCGCTCATCGCTGACCACTACTGCCTGAGCTGTCGGGCGCCAAGGACTGACCCGTGATCCCCCTCAATGACTTGCTGATTTTTGCCGCCGCCTCGCTATTGCTGGTACTCACACCCGGCCCGAACATGATCTACCTGATTTCCCGTTCGATCTGCCAGGGCCGCAAGGCCGGGGTGACGTCGCTGTTGGGTGTGGTCGCGGGGTTCTTTGTGCATTTGTTCGCCGCCGCCGCGGGTTTGACCGCCGTGTTTCTTACGGTGCCGATGGCCTATGAAGTGCTGAAATGGGCGGGCGCGCTGTACCTGTTGTGGCTGGCCTGGCAGGCGGTGAAGCCAGGCGCCCGTTCGCCGTTCGAGGCCCAGCAACTGCCTGCCGATTCGCCGCGCAAGCTGGTGACCATGGGCTTTTTGACCAGTGCGCTGAACCCGAAAATCGCGGTGTTCTACCTGTCGGTGTTCCCGCAGTTCATCACCCCGGAGCACGGTTCGATCTTTACCCAGAGCCTGATGCTGGGCTTTACCCAGATCAGTGTCAGCTTTGTGGTCAACCTGCTGATCTCGCTGGGCGCCGCGAGCATTGCCGCCTGGTTTATCCACAACCCCACGTGGCTGGCGGTGCAGCGTTATTTCATGGGGTTTGTGCTAGCCGCCCTGGCGGTGCGCCTGATGCTGGAGCAACGGCGCAGCGCCTAAACACTCAACGGACCGCGCTGACCCCATCCAGGGTGGAAAACGACGTATCCTTGGCGGTCAGCAAAAAGTCACGCATGTACGGCGCATCCAGCATATCCGCACGGATCCCGGCGTACAGCGTGGCGAACAGCCCCTTCTCCCCCAGCCGCTTGGCCTTCACATAACCCCGCGAGCTGTACTCATGCAGCGCCCAGTGGGGCATGCCACACACGCCGCGTCCGCTGGCCACCAACTGCATCATCATCACCGTCAGTTCCGCGGTGCGCACCTGGGCCGGCTCGACGTCGGCCGGTTCCAGGAAACGGGTGAAGATATCCAGGCGGTCGCGCTCCACCGGGTAGGTGATCAGGGTTTCGCTGAGCAAATCCTCGGGCACGATATACGGCTTGTGCGCCAGGGCGTGCTGGTTGGCCACGGCGAGCATGGCTTCGTAGGTGAACAACGGCACATAGGTGATGCCCGCCAGTTCCAGCGGGTCGGAGGTCACCACCAGGTCCAGGTCGCCACGGGCCAGGGCTGGCAGCGGGGCAAAGGCAAACCCCGAGGCCAGGTCCAGCTCGACTTCCGGCCAGGCATCGCGGAACTGGTCGATGGTTGGCATCAGCCACTGGAAGCAGCTGTGGCATTCGATCGCCATATGCAGGCGCCCGGCGGTGCCCCCGGCCAGGCGCGCAATATCCCGTTCGGCACCGCGCAGCAGCGGCAGGGTGGCATCCGCCAGTTGCAGCAGGCGCAGGCCGGCGCTGGTGAAGCGCACCGGCTTGGTCTTGCGCACAAACAGCGGCATGCCCAGGCGCTCTTCCAGCTCCTTGAACTGGTGGGACAACGCCGACTGGGTCAGGTGCAGGCGCTCGGCGGCTTCTACCAGGCTGTCGGCTTCGCGCAGGGCGTGCAGGGTCTTGAGGTGGCGGATTTCGAGCACGGGCTCTCCATGAAGACAATTTGTGACAAGTTCGGGTAGCGTGAGTTTGTCTCATGTTGAGCGGGCTGTCGACCATGACCGCTGGGCACTCTTCATCAAACTGTCACGTAACTGTGGCAGCGCGCTTGAACAAACTTCATCAGACTCGCGCTCTACTGGGGTTCTGTGTTTCGGTGTTTTCCATGCGCGTGTTGTTTTTACTGGCCGCTCTCTTGTTCGGCCTGCCGTCGTTTGCGGCGTCTCGATGTGATGTCAATGTCCCGACTGAGCGGGTCGACCTGGCCACGGTGAGCCTGGCGTACCAGAGCATTGGCCGTGCTTCCGATCCGGCGTTGCTGCTGGTGATGGGCTTGGGCGGGCAGTTGATCCATTGGCCGGACGAAGTGGTGGTCGCCCTGTGCCAACAAGGTTTTCGGGTGATCCGCTACGACAACCGCGACGTCGGCCTGTCCACCTGGCGCCAGGCCCCGGCCAGCGCCAACCTGACCTTTGAAGTGTTGCGCTACAAACTGGGCCTGCCGGTGGCCGCGCCCTATACCCTGACCGATATGGCCGACGATGCCCTGGGGTTGATGGATGCGCTACAGATCCGCCAGTTCCATGTGCTGGGCGCCAGCATGGGCGGGATGATCGCCCAGCACCTGGCAGCCATGGCGCCGCAGCGCGTGGAAAGCCTGACCCTGATCATGACCAGCTCCGGCGCCGAAGGCCTGCCCGCGCCGAATGCCGCGCTGGTGCAACTGCTGTCACGGCGCAGCGCGCCCAACCGCGCAGTGGCCCTGGAGCAACAGGCCGACTTGCTGGCGGCCCTGGGCAGCCCCCAGGTCCAGGATGATCGCCAGGCGTTGTTGCAGCAGGCGGCGCAGTCCTATGACCGCGCGTTCAACCCCGAGGGGGTGAAGCGCCAGATCATGGCGATCCTCGCGGAGCCGAGCCGGGTGCCGCTGCTCAACCAACTGCGGGTGCCGACCCTGGTGGTACACGGCACGGCCGACCCATTGCTGCCGGTGATGCATGGCGTGCACCTGGCGGCGCATATCCAGGGTAGCCAGTTGCGGCTGATCCCGGGCCTGGCCCATCGTTTCCAGGAGGCCTTCAAGGCGCCGTTGCTGGCGGCGGTGTTGCCGTACCTGCAAGCCCACCGCGCAGAGGCGGCGCATTGGGCGCGGGTCGAACCGCTGGCCCCCGCCAAGGTTTTATGACAGCCGCGTAGAGGTGTATGGTGCGAACTTTGTGGCGTGTAATGCCTGCGAGGTTGCGTAAATGAGTACTTCCCTGAAAATCGATTTTGTCAGCGACGTGTCCTGCCCCTGGTGCGTCATCGGCCTGCGCGGCCTGACCGAGGCCCTGGACCAACTGGGCGCCGAAGTGCAGGCCCAGATCCACTTCCAGCCTTTCGAGCTGAACCCGAACATGCCCGCCGAAGGGCAAAACATCGTGGAACACATCACCGAAAAATACGGCTCCAGTGCCGAAGAGTCCCAGGCCAACCGCGCGCGCATCCGCGACATGGGCGCCGCCCTGGGCTTTGCGTTTCGTACCGATGGCCAAAGCCGTATCTACAATACCTTCGACGCCCATCGCCTGCTGCATTGGGCCGGCCTCGAGGGCTTGCAGTACAACCTCAAGGAAGCGCTGTTCAAGGCTTACTTCAGCGATGGCCAGGACCCGTCCGACCACGCCACGTTGGCGATCATTGCCGAAAGCGTTGGCCTGGACCTCCAGCGCGCAGCCGAGATCCTGGCCTCGGACGAGTACGCCGCCGAGGTGCGCGAGCAGGAGCAACTGTGGGTATCGCGCGGGGTGAGTTCGGTGCCGACCATCGTGTTCAACGACCAGTACGCGGTCAGCGGCGGGCAGCCGGTTGAGGCGTTTGTCGGCGCTATCCGCCAGATCATCAACGAGTCCAAAAACTAACCAACACCACCGACCAAATGTGGGAGCGGGCTTGCCCGCGATGGCGGTGTAACAGTCGACATGTGCATTGGCTGACACACCGCTATCGCGGGCAAGCCCGCTCCCACACAAGCCCGCTCCACACATGGGTTCATTGTGTAATCATCGAACCCTGGCCCATCCCTTGCATTACCCCCCTAAAGCCCAGCCGGTAGGCGGCTGGGCACTGCCAGGGGGGGCACATTACCTTGAATATCCTCGATCTCGACCACAGCCTCACGGCCCAGGCGCCCATCGCCCGGCGTCTGGCCAGTGGTCAGGCCACGCGCCTGGACCTGCTCGACCTGGGTCCGAAGCTGCGCCTGTGGTCCACCGAAAAAACCTGGAAGCGCTTTGCCCAGCGCCTGGCCCAACGGCCCCGGCCAGGCACGGCGCGCCCGGAAATCTTCTTTGTCGGCTCCGGCGACTACCACCACCTGACCCCGGCTTTTCTCGCCGAGGTGCAGGAGCCCATCAGCCTGATCCACTTCGACAACCACCCCGACTGGGTACGCCTGGCCCCGCGCCGACACTGCGGTTCATGGGTCAACCAGGCCCTGAAGATGCCGGCGATCCAGCGCATCGTCACCCTCGGCCCGTGCAGCGACGACCTGCACAACCCGCAACTGCGCGGCGGCAACCTCGGCGCCCTCAAGCGCGGGCACTTGCAGTTGTTTCCCTGGCAACACGCGCCGTCGAAAGTCTGGGGCCGGGTAGGGGATGGCGCCGGCCATGCACAACAGGAGAACCACCTGCACTGGCGCAACCTCGCTGAGCTTGATTGGCCCGCATTCCTTGAGCAGATGATCGCCAGCCTGCCCACCGAGGCGGTGTGGATCACCCTCGACAAGGATGTGCTGGCCAGCGAGGACGCGGCCACCAACTGGGACCAGGGCGGCATGCGCCTGACCCACCTGTTGCAGGCGCTGCGGATGCTGGCGGCGAGCAAACGGATCGTCGGCATCGACGTGTGTGGCGAGTTTGCCCAGCCGGCGTTCAGCAACGCCTTCAAACGGTGGGAAGCCAAGTCCGACCAACCCCCGGCCGAGCGCTGGAGCGCGGACGACCTGCTGCGTAACGCGACCACCAATGAAGCGTTGATCAACCTGTTCGAGGAGCTGTTTCCGTGACCCTGACTGTGGTGTTGCTGGTGGCCTTTTCCATCGTGCTCGATGTGATCGGCCAGCTGTGTTTCAAACTGGGCCTGGACCGTTTGCCGGAGCTGGAGGGCGGGTTTCGCCTGAATGCCTTCTGGGGCCAGGTGTTCAATGCGCCGTTGCTGTGGGCGGGCATCGGCGCCTATGTGATCGAGTTTTTCGTCTGGCTCGAAGCCTTGTCCCGCGCACCGTTGAGCCTGCTGTTCCCGGCCGCCGCCCTGGCCTATTGCGGGGTGGTGCTGGCGGGCAAGGTGGTGCTGGGCGAAACCGTCAGCCGTCGGCGCTGGCTGGGCACGCTGGTGATTACCGCCGGGGTGATGTTGGTGGCAATAGCGGGAGCACAATCATGAATTCGCAAGAGATGGCGCTGCGCCCGGTTGGCTGGCTGCATGGGCGCCTGGGCACCGTGGTGCTGTGGGCGTTATTGATCCTCACCGAAAGCGCCGGTCAGTTGTTTACCAAGGTGGCTGGCGATCAATTGGGGCAGATGGATTTCAACTGGCAATGGTTGGCGGCGGTGGCGGTCAACCCCGGGGTTCTCGCGGCGATCGCCTGCTATATCGGCGCATTTTTTGTGTGGATGCTGATCCTACGGCGCAGCAGCCTGTCCCTGGCCTTCCCCCTGAGTTCGTTGGTGTTTGTGGTGGTGCTGCTGGGCTCGTGGCTGGGCTTGGGCGAGCACATCAGCTTCCTGCACTGGGTGGGCGTGGTGGTGATTATTGGCGGGATTGCGCTGTTGGCCGAGGGCGAAGAAAACTGAGCTCAGACTGCAATGACGGACAAATATGGGAGCGGGCTTGTGTGGGAGCTGGCTTGCCTGCGATAGCATCACCGCGGTGTAACTGAGACACCGAGGCGCCTGCATCGCAGGCAAGCCAGCTCCCACACAAGCTTGCTCCCACATTTTGATGGGTGTCGCCCTTGAGACAATCAATCGAAGGTATAGCTGATCGCCGTCTGCACCTGCCCCTGGTTCACCTCGCCGGTCTGGCGCACGAGGCTGCTATCGGCCGCCGAACCTGTCAGGTGTATCCAACTGGCACTGGTCAGCAGCGTCCACTTGGGTGCCAGGGGGATCTGCAGGCTCTGGGTCAAGGTCAGGTTCTGGAACCCGCCGCTGGCGTTGTACGGGCGAATCCCGGAGTTTGCCGCCTCATGCTCATCCACCCCGAAAAACGTCTGGGTCTGGCGGCCATCGGCAAAGTGCGCGACCAGGCCACTGCTGCCAATCACCCCGCCGCCCAGCGGGTAACCCAGTTCCCCGCCGAGCTTGCCGAGCACGCCGCTCTGCTCGCGGGCGCCGCCCACGGCCCGGCCCAGTTGCGCATAGACCCGCCAGAAATCGGCCGGTGCGTACTGGATAAACCCGCCGATCTCGGCCATGTCCGACACGTCCCGCAAACCCCGTAGCGGGCCATTGGCCGCGCGTCCCGGCAAGTAGTTGAGGTAGGGGCCAGCGCTGAAACCCTGGTGGTTGAGCGCGCTCCAGGTCAGGCCGTCATCGGTATCGAGGCTGACATCGCCCCACTCCAGGTCGAAGTAGGGCACCGGCACCGTGTGATAGCGGCTGCCAGTGGGCTCGCGGGGCTGGTAGCTGGCGCCAAGGCCGACCTCGCCGCTAATGCCTTGAGCCAACGCCGAGCCCGCCCAAAGGCCAAGCAAACCGGCGAACAGCGCCGAACTCATCCTGCACATCATGGTATTGCCCTCTCGAAAACATACGCGCATGAACGCGCAGGCGCGGGGGCTCACGCAAGCACTCATCTTGTTTGTAGCGACCTACAAAAATTGTAGCCTGGGCCACGGGTATTTCCCTTAGGCATCCGCCGCAAGCCCGGCCCTATTGGGTTTTGCCTACTTGGCACAGTCCCTGCTCTAACCCTGGTACAAGCGCATCCGCGCTGTCATCTCCAAGGTAAACGCAGATGAATGACTGGCATATCGTGTGTGACTTCGATGGGACCATCACACCCACCGATGTCATCGACAATGTTCTCCAACGCTTCGCCGGCCCCGAGTGGGAAACCATCGAGCAGCAATGGCTGGATGGCCATATCGGTTCCCGGGAATGCCTGAGCCGCCAATTGGCGCTGATCAAGGCGACCCCGGCCGAACTGCTGGCGTATTTCGACACGGTCGAGATCGACCCGGACTTCCCGGACTTCGTTGACCATGTCCTTGGCCAGGGTGCCTCCCTTGAAGTGGTCAGCGACGGCATCGAGCAAGGCATCGCGCGGATCCTGTCGCGCAACTACGTGACCTTGCTGCCGATCATCGCCAACCGCCTGCGCCAGGTTGACCAGGACAGCTGGCGCATCGACTTCCCCCATGCCAGCGACGCCTGCCGCGCGGCCTCGGGCAACTGCAAATGCAAGTCCACCCCGCGCAACAAACGGGTGCTGGTGATCGGCGATGGCAAGTCCGATATGTGCGTGTCGACCACCGCCGATTTCGTCTTCGCCAAGGGCAGCCTGGCGCAGTACTGCCAGGCCCACGCCATCCCCCATCTGCGCTTCGACAGCTTTGCCGAACTGCCGGCCTTGCTGGCCAGGCTGCCCCAGGGCATCGCCGCCAACGCCACCCATTTCATTTCAGAAAATCAGGAACTCTTTCATCATGTCTGATATCCGTATCGCTACCGCCGAAGACCAGGTTCTGCTGGATAAAGAAGCCAAGTACTGCTCCTACGGCGACACCGTCCACTACATCGACCCGCCGCGTATCTTCAGCCGTTGCGAAGGCTCCTACGTGTGGGACACCGAAGACCAGGCCTACCTCGACCTGCAAATGTGGTATTCGGCGGTCAACTTCGGCTATGCCAACCCGCGCCTGAACAATGCGCTGAAACAGCAGATCGACACCCTGCCGCAAATCGCCAGCCAGTACCTGCACAAGGGCAAGATCGAGCTGTCGGAAATGATCGCGGTGGATGCCAAGAAAAAATTCGGTCTCGATGGCCGGGTGCACTTCAACGTCGGCGGTTCGCAGTCGATCGAGGATTCGCTGAAGGTGGTGCGTAACGCCAGCAACGGCAAGAGCCTGATGTTCGCCTTCGAGGGCGGCTACCACGGGCGTACTCTCGGCGCGTCGTCCATCACCTCCAGCTACCGCTATCGCCGCCGCTACGGCCACTTTGGCGAGCGCGCCAACTTCATCCCGTTCCCGTACCACTTCCGTGGGCCCAAGGGCATGACCAAGGAAGAATACGGCAGCCACTGCGTGCAGCAGTTCGCGCGCCTGTTCGAGACTGAATACAACGGTGTGTGGGACCCGAAAGTCGGCCAGAGCGAGTACGCAGCGTTCTACGTCGAGCCGATCCAGGGCACCGGCGGCTACGTGATCCCGCCGATGAACTTCTACAGCGAACTCAAGCAGGTGCTCGACCAGCACGGCATCCTGATGGTGGTCGATGAAATCCAGATGGGCTTCTGGCGCACCGGCAAGCTGTGGTCGATCGAGCACTTCGATGTGCAGCCGGACGTGATCGTGTTCGGCAAGGCCCTGACCAACGGCCTCAACCCCCTGGGCGGCATCTGGGCCAAGGAAGAGTTGATCAACCCGAAAATCTTCCCGCCGGGCTCCACCCACTCCACCTTCGCCTCCAACCCGCTGGGTACGGCGGTGGGCCTGGAAATGTTCAAGATGACCAGCGAAGTCGACTACGGCGCGATGGTCATGGCCAAGGGCAAATATTTCCTTGAGGGCCTGCAAGAGTTGCAAAAGCGCTTCCCGATCATCGGCGACGTCGATGGCCTGGGCCTGGCCCTGCGCTGTGAAATCTGCGGCCCCGATGGTTTCACCCCGGACAAGGCGACCCTGGACTACATGGTTGAGGAAGGTATGAAAGGCGACATGCTGGTCGACGGCCAGAAACTGGGGTTGATCCTCGATGTGGGCGGCTACTACAAGAACGTGATCACCCTGGCGCCGTCCCTGGAAATCAGCTACCCGGAAATCGACCTGGGCCTGAAGCTGCTGGAGCAACTGCTGACCCGAGCGATGAAGCGGTGAACCAGGCCGATATCGATCTCGGCGAAGGCAACGCCGGCTTCGTTCTCGGCAACGGTCCGGTCGGGGTCTTGTTGATCCACGGCCTGACCGGCACCCCGACCGAGTTGCGGCGGGTGGCCCAGGGCCTGGCCAAGGCGGGCAACTGCACCGTGTATGTGCCGACCCTGGCCGGGCACTGCGGGGGCAACGAAGACCTGCAGGCCACCGGTTGGCGCGACTGGTACGAGGGCGTGCGCAAGACCTTTGTCGGCGTGCAGCAGCGCCATGCCCAGGTGTTTGTCGGTGGCTTGTCCATGGGCGCGGTGATGTCGATGTACCTGGCTTCGGAGTTCCCGGGCCAGGTCGCGGGGTTGCTGATGTACTCCACGACCCTCAAGTACGACGGCTGGAGCATCAACAAATTTGCTTTCATCACGCCGTTGCTGATCCGCATTCCCTTCGGCGTGCGCCTGTTCCGTTTTACCGAGAAGCCGCCCTACGGCATCAAGAACGAACGCCTGCGGGCCATCGTCGAGCGGCAGATGAAAGAGGGCGAGAGCAGCGAGGCCGGGTTGTTGACCATGGAGGGCGTCACCGTGCGCGAGCTGCACTGGATGAACGCGGTGGTGAAAAAACGCATGCCGTCGATCAAGACCCCGGCGCTGGTGCTGCACTCCATCGAGGACGACATCACCAGCCGCTGGAACGCCGACTACGTGGAACGCCACCTGGGCGGCCCGGTGACCAAGATCCTGCTGGACAACTGCTACCACATGATCACCGTCGACCTGCAATACCGCCGGGTGATCGAGTTGAGTGCCGACTTTATCGAGCAACACGTCACCCCTGTGGACGAATATCTCCGGGCTTGACACCGTCCCCTGTGGGAGCGGGCTTGCCCGCGATGGTCGTGAACGATGACGCATATGGTCCGGTTTACGCGGTGTTTTTAGATGAAGGAAACGCTGTGATCAGCACTAAAGCCTATTCAACTATCCAAGCCATCGACCGCAGTGCCTGGAATGACTGCTTTCCCCTGGCATTGGAAGATTGGGATTACTACGTCGCCGTGGAAAACGCCGCCATCGACGACTTCCAATGGCGTTACCTGGCCCTCTATGAGGACGGGCAACTGCTGGCCGTCGCCCCGGCGTTCATCACCCATTACCGTCTCGATACCACCGTGTCGGGCCTCGCCAAACGCTTTACCCAACGCCTGGAACGCTGGTGGCCGGGCGCATTGCGCCTGGGCCTGTACGCCATCGGCTCGCCGGTGGCCGAGCAATGCCATGCCGGTGTCGCCAGCCATGTACCCGCTGCGCGGCGCGGGGTGCTGTTGGAGCAACTACTGGTCGCCGCGCGTCGGGACGCCGATGCATTCGGCATCGGCCTGCTGGCGGTCAAGGACGCCCCGACCCGGGACCAGGACTGGGCCGACAGCTGCCAGGCCGCCGGCCTGCACAGCATGCCGAGCCTGCCCACCGGGTTGCTACCGCTGCCCTACGGCTCGGTGGATGCCTACCTGGGCTCCCTGGGCAAATCCACGCGCAAGGACCTGCGGCGCAAGCTGCGTGCGCCGGGGCCACAGGTGGAGTGGCGGGACAATGTCGATGACGTGCTGCCGGACATCATGCGCCTCTACGAAGCGACCCTGGCCCGCGCCGACCTGCAATTTGAACGCCTGCCCGCCGGGTATTTCAGCCAGGTGCTTGCCCGGCTTGAACAACGGGCGCGCTGTGTACTTTACTGGGTGGATGGGCAACTGGTGGCGTTCAACCTGGTACTGCTGGACCAGCACCGGTTGATCGACAAATTCTTTGCCCATGACCTGGCCCACAGCCGCGAACATAACCTGTACTTTCGCAGTTGGCTGGCCAACGTCGCCTACTGCATCGAGCACAATATTGCGTTGTATGAGTGCGGGCAGGCCGGGTATGCCAGTAAGCTACGCCTGGGCTGTGAGTTTGCCGGCAATACGCTGTTCTTCCAGCACCGTAACCGACTGCTCGACACCCTGCTCAAGCTGGTAAAAATATTTATTCGCCCGGACCGATCCGACCCTGCCATGGCTGCTGCAATAAGCGAAACCCGATGACCGCCAGAACCCGCCAGAAAACCCGCCCGTTTGCCATTTCCCGCTGGAGCCTGCAGCGCAAGCTGGTGTTGGCGTTCTGGCTGGTGACGGTGATCCCGACGATGATCGCCGCCGAACTGGCGGCCACCACCCTGTCGCAGATTTTCGACAGCAACGTGCGCATCTGGCTGCAAGAGTCGACCCGTATCGTCAAGGACGAAGTCAGTGACATCCTGCACGACAACGCCCGTGTGGCGCAGATCTTCCTGCGGTATGTGCGCTCGCCTTCCAGCCAGGAAGCGGCGCGGCACGACCGCTTGATTGCCGACATTGCCCGCGCCACCGATATCGACGTGGTGACGCTGATCCGTCTTGACGACCGCAAGGTGATGTTCAGTACCGTCGACGATGAGGTGGTGAACCAGATCAGCCTGGCACCCAATGCGGTGCTGCAAACCGTGCAGATCGGCGGGGTGGCCACCGGCGTGGTGATCTCCACCTTCGCGACCCGCCAGGATGGCGTCGACTATGAACTGCTGGTCGGCACCTACCTGGACAGCAGTTTCCTGACCAGTGTCGCCGAGGTGCACTCCCTGGACTTGCGCCTGTACCTGGCCAATACCGATGGTTTCTCGGAGATCTTCTCCACCCAGCGTTTTGAAGACCACCCGACCCGCGTGCCGAAATCCGTGGAAACCCTGCTGCGCAGCACCAAGCAGCCCAGCGAACAGTTCACCAGCAACTACAGCGGCCTGTACTGGCCGATCTTCAATGACACCGGCGAGTTGCAGGGCGTGATCTTCAGCGGCCTGCTGCGCCACACCAGCCTGGTGGGGCTGGTGAACCAGAGCAATCTGTTCGTGCTGATCTTCCTGCTCAGCTCCGCCTTGTCCCTGGGCGCCGGTGTGCTGGTCTCCCGGCACCTGACCCGGCCACTGCGCGAGTTGTCCCAGGGCGTGAGCGCGGTGATCAGCGGCAACTACCAGCACCGCGTGGCGGTCATTGGCGGCGACGAGCTGGCGCAACTGAGCAGCACCTTCAACCATATGACCGAGCGCCTGAGTGAGCTGCATCACCTCGAAGCCCAACTGCGCCGCCGCGACCGCCTGCATGCCCTGGGCGAAGTGGCGATGGGCCTGGCCCATGAAATCCGCAACCCCCTGGGCATCATCAAGACCGCGACCCAATTGCTGCACCGCCGCACGGACCTGCCGGAGACCGACAAGCGCCACCTGGAATACGTGATCAGCGAAGTCAGCCGGATCAATGACCTGATCACCGACTTCCTCGACTTCGCCAAGCCCAGCGAGCCGCTGCGCAGCCAGCAACTGGCGCGGCCGTTGGTGGAGGAAATCCTTGGCTTTTGCGCGCCGGAACTGGCCAGCCACGCCATCGACGCGCACCTCGATGACCAGGCGCCCGGCGCGACCCTGTATGTAGACGCCAAGCAATTCAAGCAGGCGTGCCTGAACCTGATCCTCAACGCCATCGACGCCATGCCCCAGGGCGGGCGCCTGACCTTAAGCATCAGCCGTGCCGGGTACTCCACGGTGATCAGCATCAGCGACAGCGGCCAGGGTATCCCGCCTGAAATGATCGAGCGGATCTTTACCCCCTTTGTCACCACCAAGGCCTCGGGCACCGGCCTGGGTCTGGCAAAAGTCTATTCGATCATGGAAAGTCACGATGGCCGCATCGAATGCACCAGCGAGAAAGATGCCGGGGCCACCTTCACCTTGTACATTCCGGCCAACGGTGCAGATGACGGCGACGACGAGGACAGTCATGACACATAACATATTGGTGGTCGACGACGAGCCCAAGCTCTGCGACTTGCTGTCGTCGGCCCTGAGCCAGAACGATATCCAGGTGTTTATCGCCGGCAATGGCCTGCATGCGCTCAAGGTGCTGGAGCAGGAAGAGATCGACCTGGTGATCAGCGACTGGCGCATGCCCGGCATGGACGGCCCGCAACTGCTGGCCGAGATCAAGGTGCGTTACCCGCAGTTGCCGGTGATCGTGATGACGGCCTACAGCACCGTGAAGAATGCCGTGCAGTCGATGCGCAACGGCGCCTACGACTACATTGCCAAGCCCTTCGATATCGACGAGCTGGACATCACCGTGGCCAAGGCCTTGCAATTTCGCGACATCATGCGCGACAACGCACGGCTGCGCGCCGAGCTCGATGAGCACGCGCAGTTCGATAGCCTGGTGGGGGATAGCCCGGCATTCCGCCGGGTGCTGCAGGCGGTGGACTCGGTACGCGAGAGCAGCGCGACGATCCTGCTGACCGGCGAAAGCGGCACTGGCAAGGAAATGGTTGCCCGCGCCATTCACAAGCATGGCAACCGTGCAGACAAGCCCTTTGTGGCGGTCAACTGCGCGGCGATCCCCGAAGGCTTGCTGGAAAGCGAAATGTTCGGCCATCGCAAGGGCGCGTTTACCGGCGCCGTGGCTGACCGGGTAGGGCGCTTTATGCAGGCCGACAAGGGCACGCTGTTTCTCGATGAAGTGGGGGATATGCCCTTGGCCTTGCAGGCCAAGATCCTACGCGCCTTGCAGGAGCGGGTGATCGAACCGGTGGGCGACCCACGCGAGCGCAAGGTGGATGTGCGGGTGATCGCTGCCACCAACAAGAACCTTTTGGAAGCGGTGGCGAACAAGACGTTTCGCGAGGACCTCTACTACCGCCTCAATGTATTCCCGATCCCGCTGCCCGCCCTGCGCGAGCGCGTCGAAGACATCGCCCCGCTGGCCCGCCACTTTGCCCGCAGCCTGAGCGCCAACGCCGGCAAGCGCATCACCGGCTTCAGCCCCGACGCCTTGCAGGCCATGGCCGCCTACAACTGGCCGGGCAATATCCGCGAGCTGCAAAACTGCGTAGAGCGCGCGACCATCGTCGCCGCCAGCCCGCTGATTGAAGATATCGACTTGCCAGCCTACCTGTTCGCGTCCCAGCCGACCGAGCGGGATGTGACGACAATCCTCAGCGAAGGCCCAGGCGTGCCTCAGGACTTGGACGCAGCACTGGCCGAGGTAGAAAAAGCCTACATCCTGGCAGCATTGCAAGAGAGCAATGGCGTACAGGCGGCAGCGGCATCGAGGATCGGCATCTCCGAGCGCAGCTTCTGGTACCGCTTGAAAAAGCTGGGGATCCAGATCGACAAGATCGTGCGCTGAATCCTAGGAATCCCCCTGGATCAAATGTAGGAGCTGTCGAGCTTTAGCGAGGCTGCGATGCAGGCAGCTCGGTTTTGCAGGTGGACCGAGTCGATCCCACAGGGATTCGGCTCGACAGACAGTGCGCAGAATCCTGGGAACCACACGGATTAAATGTAGGAGCTGTCGAGCTTTAGCGAGGCTGCGATGCAGGCACCTCGGTTTTGCAGATGTACCGAGTCGATCCCATCGCCGCCTCGCCGGGGCTCGACAGCTCCCACAGGGATTCGGACCGACAAGGGACAGTGCACTGAGCCCTGAGTGTCACCCGGATCAAATGTGGGAGCTGTCGAGCTTTAGCGAGGCTGCGATGCAGGCAGCTCGGTTTTGCAGGTGTACCGAGTCGATCCCATCGCCGCCTCGCCGGGGCTCGACAGCTCCCACAGGGATTCGGCTCGACAGACAGTGCGCAGAATCCTGGGAACCACACGAATCAAATGTGGGAGCTGTCGAGCTTTAGCGAGGCTGCGATGCGGGCAACTCGGTTTGCAGGTAGACCATGGGGTCAGGCATGGATCCGCACCCACACGCTGACCAGCACCGTCGCCGCCATCAGCCACGCCAGCGCCGCCACTGCCAGCGAGGCCTCCAGGCGCATGCGGTCGACCATTACATACAAGGTCGCCAGGTACACAAAGTAGGGAATGATCGACCACATGCCGAACACAATGGTGGTCTTCAGATCGTCCACCGAGCGGCCTTTGCCGACGATGTAGTGGGCGATCAGCGCGAAGGTCGGAAACAGCGGCACCAGGCCGGCGATGTAGTAGTTCCTGGTCTTGGCCAGTACGGCCAGGAGCAAGACCACCGCCGCACCGAGGGCGGCCTTGAAGACTAAATCCACGTATGGCTCCTTAGTGGCTCAGGCCGTATTTCTTGACCTTGTCGAACAGGGTGGTCTTGGCCATCCCCAGTTCCAGGCTGGCCTGGGTCAGGTTGCCGCCACTGCGTTGCAGGGCGTCGCTGAGCAGGTTGCGTTCAAAGGCTTCCACCGCTTCGGTAAAGGCCAGGCCATGGTTGTCGGGGCTGGTGCCGCTTTTCTTGAAGGCCGGCAGGCCCAGGGCAAAACGTTCGGCGACGTTGCGCAGTTCACGCACGTTACCGGGCCAGTCATGGCTCATCAGGCTGGACAGGGTCTGGTTGTCCAGCTCCGGGGCGATGCGGTCGAAGCGCAGGGAGGACTGCTGCAGGAAGTGTTCAAACAGCTGCAGGATATCTTCGCGACGCTCGCGCAGCGGCGGCAGTTCCAGGGTCACCACGTTCAGGCGGTAGTACAGGTCGCTGCGGAACTGGTTGGCGCGGCTCAATTCGTTGAGGTCGGACTTGGTGGCGGCAATCACCCGGCAATCCACCGCCACGCTCTGGTTCGAGCCCAGGCGTTCCAGGGTGCGCTCCTGCAAGACCCGTAGCAGTTTGATCTGCAGGTTCATCGGCATGCTTTCCACTTCGTCGAGGAACAATGTGCCTTCGTGGGCATGTTCGATCTTGCCGATCCGCCGTTTGCCCGCGCCGGTAAAGGCGTTGGCTTCGTGACCGAAAATCTCGCTTTCAAACAGGTTTTCCGGCAGGCCGCCGCAGTTCAGGGCCACGAACTGGTGGGCGTGGCGGCGGCTGAAGTCGTGCAGGCAACGGGCGACCAGTTCCTTGCCGGTGCCGGTCTCGCCTTCGATCAGCACGTTGGCCGAGGTGTCGGCGACGTTGGCGATCAATTCACGCAGGTTCTGCATCGCCGGCGAGCGCCCGATGATCCGACCTTCCAGGGAGTCACGCTCGGCCAGTTGCCGGCGCAGCGACCACACTTCCCGAGCCAGGCCGCGCTGTTCGAGGGCGCGGCGCACCACGTCCACCAGGCGTTCCGGGGAGAAGGGTTTTTCCATGAAGTCATAGGCGCCGTTGCGCATCGCGCCCACGGCCATGGAAATATCGCCGTGGCCGGTGATCAGCACCACCGGCAGGCTTTTATCCAGGGCCTTGAGGCGGGTCAGCAACTCCAGGCCGTCGATGCCGGGCAGGCGGATATCACTGATCACAATGCCGGCAAAGTTCTCGCCGACACGTTTAAGGGCCTCTTCGGCGCTGGCCACGCCGACGCTGGGAATATCTTCCAGGGCCAGGGCTTGCTGGCAGCCGAGCAACACATGGGGATCGTCTTCGACAATCAGCACGGTCAGCTCGGTGTTGGGTTGGCTGTTCATATCGACTCGCCGGGTTGATGGCCTGCCAGGGGCAGGCTCAGGACAAAGGCTGTACCACCCGCAGCCGGATGTTCGACGGCCAGGCTGCCGCCGGTGGCCGCCGCAAGGCTGGCCGACAGGGTCAGGCCCAGGCCCAACCCTTGTTCGCCGGGTTTGGTGGTAAAAAAGGGTTCAAACAGGTGCTTGCGGGTCTCCGGGTCGATGCCATGCCCGTTGTCTCGCACCCGCAGGCGGTATTTGCCTTCGCTGCTGTCACTTTCCAGCCACAGCTGGGGGGTGGGTTGGGCGTGCATCGCATCCAGGGCGTTGCCGATCAGGTTGACCAGGATCTGCTCCAGGCGCGTCTGGTCGATCTGCAGCATGGCCTGGCTGAAGCCGCGGTGCACGGTCAACGGCAGGCTGTCGAGGCGGCTGCCCAGCACCTGGAATGCGGCATCCACGGCCTTGCCCAGGCTGGCTTCGCCCTGGTCGTCGCCACGCCGGGCAAACGAGCGCAGGCTGGCGGTGATGCGGCCCATGCGGTCGATCAGTTCATTGATGGTCTTGAGGTTGGTGCTGGCGGTATCCAGGGCCCCGCGCTCCAGGAAGCGCACGGTGTTGCCGGACAAGGTGCGCAGGGCCGCCAGGGGCTGGTTCAGTTCATGGGCGATGCTGGTGGACATCTGGCCGATGGCCGCCAGCTTGCCGGCCTGGACCAATTCGTCCTGGGCCCGGCGCAGGGTTTCTTCGGCCTGGCGCCGTTCGCGGATCTGCGCCTTGAGCCGTTCGTTGCTGGCCCGCAGGTCGGTCGTGCGTTCGGCAATCCGCCGCTCCAGCTGGTTATTGGCCTCTTGCAAGGCCTCGCGGGCGGCCAGGCGCGTAGCGATCACCTTGCGCCGCTCATTCCAGGCAATCAGCAGGAACGCCACCAGGGCAAAGGCCACCGCGACGAGGATGCCCTGGTTGATCGCGGCCTGGCGCAGGTCGTTGAGCGGGGTGAGCAGGGTGAAGTTCCACGGTGTGTCGTTCAGGGGCCGGGTCTGGGCCAGGTAGGTGACTTCCCGGTCGTCGGCCACCACTTCACTGTTGGCCGGGAAGGTCAGTTTTTCGGTGCCTGTGTTGAGGTGCTCGCGGGCCAGGGGTTGCAGTTCGTTAAGGGTCGCCCAGTAATATTGCAGGCTGCGGGCCAGGCGTTCCTTGGTCTCGTCGCTCAGCGGGCGCACCGCCTTGAGCCGGCGCGCCGGGTCGCTGGAGAGGATGATGATGCCGTTCTCGTCACTGACGAAGGCTTCCAGGCGCGCGCGCTGCCAGCGTTCTTCCAACGCTTCGAGGCGCACCTTGACCACCGCCACGCCGATGATCTTGCCGCGTTCTTCCAGGCCATGGGCCAGGTAGTAGCCGGGTTCGCCGTTGGTGCTGCCGATGCCATAGAAACGCCCTGGCTGGCCACGCACGGCATTCTGGAAATAGGCGCGGAACGACAGGTCTTCACCGAGGTAACTGTCGACATCGCGCCAGTTGCTGGTGGCCATTACGCGGCCGGTGGTGTCCATCACATAAATCGCCCGGCTGCGGCTGCGCCGGTTCAGGCCTTCGAGGTAGTCGTTAACCGTTTGCCGGTGTTCCGGGGTCGGGTCGGCCAGCAATTTGGAGACGCTGGATTCCAGCTCCAGCAGGCTGGGTAGGTAGGTGTACTTGCTGATCTCACTCTCGACCGTGCGCGCATGCAGCTCCAGCTGGCGCTCGCCGTTCTCGCCCAGGGTGCGGATGCCGTAGTGCTCGCTGGTCCAGAAGCCGATAAAGCCCAGGCCGATCATCAACAGGATGATCAGGGGCGGCAGGAACAGTTGGCGAATCAGACGAGGCTTCACGGCAAGGGATGGCGGTGCGGCGCGATAGAGGGTGGGGTCGCATTTCATCACAGATGCCTTGGGTCAACCAGCGCTTGCCTGGAACCGTGTGGGAGCGGGCTTGCCCGCGATGACGGTAGGTCAGCCACAGAGAGGTTGACTGATATGCCGCAATCGCGGGCAAGCCCGCTCCCACAGGGCCCGGTTTCTACAGTGGACGCTGTGTCGTGCTTAGTGCTGCAGGATTTTCTCGAGGAAGTGCTGCGCACGTTCGGAGCGGGCGCTGATGTCGCCGAAGAACTCTTCTTTAGGGCAGTCTTCGATGATCTTGCCGGCGTCCATGAAGATCACGCGGTCGGCCACTTTACGGGCAAAGCCCATTTCGTGGGTTACGCACATCATGGTCATGCCTTCCTGGGCCAGTTGCACCATCACGTCCAGTACTTCGTTGACCATCTCCGGGTCCAGGGCCGAAGTCGGTTCGTCGAACAGCATGACAATTGGGTCCATGGCCAGGGCACGGGCAATTGCCACGCGCTGCTGCTGGCCGCCGGAAAGCTGGCCGGGATGCTTGTGGGCGTGCGCCGACAGGCCCACGCGCTCCAGCAGTTGCAGGCCTTTCTTGGTGGCTTCTTCCTTGCTGCGGCCCAACACCTTGATCTGCGCGACAGTCAGGTTTTCGGTGATGGTCATGTGCGGGAACAGTTCAAAGTGCTGGAACACCATGCCCACGCGCGAGCGCAGTTTCGGCAGGTTGGTCTTCGGGTCGGCAATCGAGGTGCCGTCCACTACCACGTCACCTTTCTGGAACGGTTCCAGGGCGTTGACGCACTTGATCAGAGTGGACTTGCCCGAGCCGGACGGCCCGCACACCACGATCACTTCGCCTTTCTTGACCTCGGTGCTGCAATCGGTCAGCACCTGGAAGTCGCCATACCACTTGTTGATGTTCTTGATAGAGATCATACGGCAAACCTTTTTTGCAGACGCTTGACCAGCAGCGAGGCGGCAAAGCTGATGATGAAGTAGACGACACCGGCGAAGATCAGGAACTCATTGGAGCGGCCGATAATGTCGCCGTTGGAACGGGCGGAGTTGAGGAAGTCCACCAGGCCCACGGTGTAGACCAGCGAGGTGTCCTGGAACAGGATGATGCTCTGCTGCAGCAGCAGCGGGGTCATCTTGCGGAACGCCTGGGGCAGGATGATCAGGCGCATGGTCTGGCCGTAGGTCATGCCCATCGCTTGTGCGGCGGCCATCTGGCCTTTGGGGATCGACTGCACGCCGGCCCGCACGATTTCGCAGAAATACGCCGCCTCGAACATCATGAACGCCACGACGCAGGAGGTGAACGCACCAATCGGCGTGTCTTCACCTGTGATCCAGCGCAACACGAACGGCACCGCGAGGTAGAACCAGGTGATCACCAACAGCAGCGGGATCGAGCGGAAGTAGTTCACATAGGCGCCGGCCACGCGCGACAGCAGTTTGCTGGAGGACAGGCGCATCAAGGCCAGGATAGTACCGAGAATGATGCCGCCGACCACGCCCATGACCATCAGCTTCAAGGTCATGACCATGCCGTTCCATAGGCCGGGCATGGCCGGGATGATACCGCTGAAATCGAAGTCCATTATTTGCCCCCCACGGAAATCAGGCCGGGTACGGCGACTTTCTTCTCGACCACGCGCATCAGCAGCATCAGGCTCATGTTCAGGGTGAAGTAGATCAGCGTGGCCAGGGTGAAGGCTTCAAACAGGTTGGCCGAGAACTCGGCGGTTTGCTTGGTTTGCGCCAGCAGTTCCATCAGGCCGATCAGGGACGCCACGGAGGAGTTCTTGAAGACGTTGAGGAATTCCGAGGTAAGCGGCGGAATGATGATCCGATAGGCCTGGGGTAGCAGCACATTCCAGTAGATCTGCGACAGGCTGAAGCCCATGGCGCGTGCGGCGGCTTCCTGGCCACGGGGCAGCGCCTGGATACCGGTACGCACTTGTTCACATACGCGGGCGGCGGTGAACAGGCCCAGGCACACGACAACGCTCAGGTAGGCCGAGGTGGTCGGGTTCAAGTCTTGTTTGTACCAGTCCTGCAGGTTTTGCGGCAGCAGGTCGGGCACCAGGAAGTACCAGATAAACAGCTGAACCAGCAGGGGCACGTTACGAAACAGTTCCACGTAGCAGGTGGCAATGCCGGCCACGAGGCGATTAGGCATCGTGCGCATCACGCCCAATACCGAGCCCAGCAGCAAGGCGACGATCCAGGCCACGATGGCGATGGCGATGGTCCAGCCCAAACCGGAGATGAACCAGTCGAGATAAGTCTCGCTGCCCACGCCGGTGGACTTGAAGAATACGCCCCAGTCCCAGTTGTAATTCATTAGGGTCTCCCCCGAAATCGATCGATGTACAAGCACCCGCTTGGGGAAGATCCATTCCCGCCTGACGGTGAACGTCAGGCACACGCGATCGGCTCGGAAACCGCCAGGTCGAGTGTTCCAAATAATGCCAGCAGGTAGTAACAGACGCCTGAGGGAGGGTTGGCTCCCTCAGGAGATAAGGTTAGTTCGGAATCAGGACTTTTTTTCAGCCGTTTTGTCGTCAGCCGCTTTGTCAGTCGGGTTGGCGATCAGGGCCTTGAGTTCGTCGCTCATCGGGAACATCAGGTTCAGGCCTTTTGGTGGGATCGGCGAGCTGAACCACTTGGTGTAGATGTTGTTGATTTCGCCGGACTTGTAGGTGGCGACGATGGCGTCATCCACAGCCTTCTTGAACGGAGCATCGCCTTTGCGAACCATGCAGCCGTAGATTTCAAAGGATTGTGGCGTGCCGGTCACGGCCCAGTCAGTTGGCTTCTTGGCCTTGGCCATTTCACCGGCCAGCAGTGCGTCGTCCATCATGAAGGCAACGGCGCGGCCGCTTTCCAGCATCTGGAAGGACTCACCGTGGTCTTTGGCGGAGATAACGTTCATGCCCATTTGCTTGTCAGCGTTCATGGACTTGAGGATGCGCTCGGACGTGGTGCCGGCGGTGGTTACGACGTTCTTGCCCTTGAGGTCAGCGAAATCCTTGTAGGTCGAGTTCTTTTTGGACAGCAGACGGGTACCGATTTCGAAGATGCCGACGGAGAAGTCGACTTGTTGCTGACGCTCGACGTTGTTGGTGGTGGAACCACACTCAACGTCCACGGTGCCGTTCTGCACCAGCGGGATACGGGTTTGCGAAGTGACCAGGTTGTATTTGACCTTCAGCTCACCTTCCTTCATGCCGAGGTCTTTTTCGACCGCTTTGACGATGGCCAGTTGAATGTCGTGGGAGTAGCCCACTGGCTTGCCGGAACCGTCCGCGATGTAGGAGAACGGGATGGAGGCGTCGCGGTGGCCCAGGGTGATGGTGCCCGACTCTTTGATTTTCTTCAGTGTGCCAGTCAGTTCGGCGGCGAAGACGGGAGTGCTAATCAGAGCGGCAGCAATAGCTGCGCCCAAAATATGGGGAACGATACGCATCAATACTTCCTCGACATTTGTTTTTTTTATGAAGCCTGGACGGCTCTTTCGATACAGCGAATGCCTGTGACGGCTCCTGAAGCATCTCAGGCAAACACGTCCCAAGTGTAGAGCATGAGTCGTGCCAGACTGTGAATAAAGATATAAATATATGATTTATATAGTGATTAACTTTATGTGACGGGGTTTATCCGGGGTTTAAGTCCGGCAAACCGAATAGGGGGTGGTATCACGTTCGGAAAACCGAATCTGTAGGAGTTTGCGTACAGTGCCCGCGCCAAAAAAAGCCCCTGGACCTTTCGGTGCAGGGGCTGGGTGCATCAGGCCGCTTCGATCTTGCTGCGGTTCTGCTCGACCTTGATCAGGTAACGCTGCAGGTTTTCCTGTTCCTCGGGGGTGGTGAACAGCCCCAGTTTGGTGCGGCGCCACAGGATGTCGTAGGCCTGGGTCGCCCATTCTTCGGCGCACAGGTAGTCGACTTCCCGGGTGTACAGGCCGCCACCCAGGTGTTCGCCCAGGTCGGCCAGCGCTTGCACGCCTTCGAGCAGGCGCCAGGTGCGGCTGCCATAGGTGGTGGACCAGCGACGGGCGATTTCGCTGGGAATCCACTCGAACTTGCTGCGAATGTCCGTGGCCAGGGCTTCAGGCGTGCTCATGTCTTCGCCGCCGGGCAGGCTCGCGGTGGCGGTCCAGCTTGGCTTGATCTGGGGGAAGTAGGGGGCCAGTTGCGCCAGGGCCGACTCCGCCAGCTTGCGGTAGGTGGTCAGCTTGCCGCCGAATACCGACAGGATCGGCGCTTCTTCGCCGGTGCCGGACAGCGCCAGGGTGTAGTCGCGGGTGATGGCCGATGGGTTATCCGACTCGTCGTTGCACAGCGGGCGCACGCCGGAATAGGTGTGCACGATATCGTCGCGGCTCAGTTGCTGCTTGAAGTGGGCATTGACCACCTTGAGCATGTAGTCCGTTTCACCCTCGGTAATCGCCACTTTCGCCGGGTCGCCGGTGTACTCACGGTCGGTGGTGCCGATGATGGTCAGGTGATTGAGGTACGGAATGGTGAAGACGATACGCCCGTCTTCATTCTGCAGGATGTGTGCATGGGCGCCTTCGTACAGCTTCGGCACGATCAGGTGGCTGCCCTGGATCAGGCGGATGCCATAGGGCGAATCGAGCTTGAGGTCATCCTTGATGAACTTGGCGACCCACGGGCCGGCCGCATTCACCAGGGCCTTGGCGCGGATCGACAACAGGCTGCCATCGGCGCGCTCCAGGTGCAGGTGCCACAGGCCCTTGCTGCGGCGGGCGCTGACGCAGCGGGTCTGGGTGTGGATATGCGCGCCCTTTTCCCGGGCGGCCATGGCATTGAGCACCACCAGGCGTGCGTCATCGACCCAGCAATCGGAGTATTCAAAGCCCTTGGTGATTTCGCTTTTCAGCGGGCTGTCGGCGCCGAACTTCAGGCTTTTGGAGCCTGCGAGCTTTTCGCGTTTGCCGAGGTGGTCATACAGGAACAGGCCGGCACGGATCATCCAGGCCGGGCGCAGGTGTGGGCGATGGGGCAACACAAAGCGCATCTGCTTGACGATGTGCGGGGCCTTGGCCAGCAGCACTTCGCGTTCCGCCAGGGCTTCGCGCACCAGGCGGAATTCGTAATGTTCAAGATAGCGCAGGCCGCCATGGATCAGCTTGCTGCTGGCGGACGAGGTGTGGCTGGCCAGGTCATCCTTTTCGCAAAGGAACACCGACAGGCCGCGCCCGGCCGCATCTGCCGCGATGCCCACGCCATTGATCCCGCCGCCAATAACGGCAACATCATAGACTTCGGCAAGGGGTGGGGCAGGCAAGGTAGAAGGGGTCATCGGCTGGCCTCGCGATCTTTATTTATATTTGAATTTGAACATTAATGTTCGTTTGCGAAAATGGTAGCTTATAAAGGCGGACGCAGCCAGTCGAATTCGATTGAAAAAACTCATCGAAGGGTAGGGAAAGGAAGAATTGTGAACATTGAGCCTTGTGTTGGCTCAAGAGAGTTGTGGCCCTTTAGGCCGCCATCGCGGGCAAGCCCGCTCCCACATTTGGAATGTGTTCAACCTGTGGGAGCGGGCTTGCCCGCGATGGCGCCGGTGCAGGCGCTAGAGGTGCGGGCGGTTACACGACTTCCAGGCGAATCTTGTTCTGGTTCAACAACTGCACCAGCGCCGGCACCGGCTGCTGATCGGTAACCAGGCAATCAATCAAGCTGATGGGCCCCAGGCGAATCATGGCATTGCGCCCGAACTTGCTGGAGTCCGCCGCCAGGATCACCTTGCGCGCATTGGCAATGATCGCCTGGGAAACCCGCACTTCCTGATAGTCGAAGTCCAGCAGGCTGCCGTCCTCGTCGATGCCGCTGATCCCCACCAGGGCAAAATCGACCTTGAACTGGTTGATAAAGTCCACGCTGGCCTGGCCCACCACGCCGCCGTCGCGGCGCACATTGCCGCCGGTCAGCAGCACGTCGAAGTCGTCCTTGGCGCTGAGCATCATGGCAACGTTGAGGTTATTGGTGATGATCTTCAGGTGGCTGTGGTTGAGCAGCGCCCTGGCGATGGATTCGGTGGTGGTGCCGATATTGATGAACAACGAGGCATGGTCGGGGATCTGGGCGGCAATGGCTTCGCCGATACGCTGTTTTTCATCGCGCATCTGGTCGGCACGCATGGCGTACTCGGTGTTTTCGACGCTGGAGTCATAGGCGGCGCCGCCGTGGTAGCGACGCAGCAGGTTGGCTTCGGCCAGTTGATTGATATCGCGGCGGATGGTTTGCGGGGTCACAACGAACAGCTGCGCCATTTCCTCGATACTGACGTAGCCGCGTTCGCGGACCAGTTCGAGGATTTGCTGCTGACGGGGAGGCAGATTCATGGGGCGTCCTTTGGGCTGCCGTACAAAAAAGTGGCCCATGATGACGCAGGAATCTGCTCCCTGCCAGTTACAACCCTAAGTGGGTCCAGCGCTTGGCTTATTCAGCGCCTTCGTGGGGTTCCCAGTCGCGGGTGCGGCTGACCGCTTTTTTCCAGCCGGCGTAGAGTTTTTCTTTGGCGGGCTCGTCCAGTTGCGGTGCAAATTCGCGCTCGATCACCGCCTTGCCCCGCAACTCTTCCAGGCTGCCCCAGAAACCACAGGCCAGGCCGGCCAGGTAGGCCGCGCCCAATGCTGTGGTCTCGCGCATTTGCGGGCGCTCGACCTGGGTGCCGAGGATGTCGGCCTGGAACTGCATCAGGAAGTTGTTGGCCACGGCGCCGCCGTCCACCCGCAGGGATTTGAGGCGTTCGCCGGAATCCTGCTGCATGGCGTCGAGCACGTCGCGGGTCTGGTAGGCAATCGACTCCAGGGCCGCACGAATAATGTGATCGACCCGTACGCCACGGGTCAGGCCGAACAGCGCGCCACGGGCATAGGGGTCCCAGTACGGAGCGCCCAGGCCAGTGAAGGCCGGCACCAGGTACACGCCGTTGCTGTCCTTGACCTTGTTGGCGAAGTATTCGGTGTCGTGGGCGTCATTGATGATCTTCAGCTCGTCGCGCAGCCACTGCACGGTGGAGCCGCCGTTGAATACCGCGCCTTCCAGGGCGTAGGCCACTTCGCCACGGGGGCCGCAAGCGATGGTGGTCAGCATGCCGTGCTGGGATTTGACCGCCTTGTCGCCGGTGTTCATCAGCAGGAAGCAGCCGGTGCCGTAGGTGTTTTTCGCCTGGCCCGGCTCGACACACATCTGGCCGAACAGCGCCGCTTGCTGGTCGCCGGCAATGCCGCCGATGGCAATCCCGCTTTTGGTGCGGCCGTAAATTTCGGAGGAGGACTTAACCTCTGGCAGCATCTCGCGCGGAATGTCCAGCACCTCCAGCATCTTCGCGTCCCACTCCAGGGTGTGGATGTTGAAGAGCATGGTGCGTGAGGCGTTGGTGTAGTCGGTGACGTGGGTCTTGCCGCCGGTGAATTTCCAGATCAGCCAGCTGTCGATGGTGCCGAACAGCAACTCGCCGTTGCGCGCACGTTCGCGGCTGCCTTCGACGTTATCGAGGATCCATTTGAGCTTGGTGCCGGAGAAGTACGGGTCGGTGACCAGGCCGGTGGTGTCGCTGATGTACTGCTCATGGCCGTCGCGCTTGAGCTGCTGGCAGATCTCGGTACTGCGCCGGCACTGCCAGACAATGGCGTTGTAGATCGGGCGGCCGGTGATCTTGTCCCAGACCACCGTGGTTTCACGCTGGTTGGTGATGCCGATGGCGGCGACCTGGTCATGGTGCAAGCCGGCTTGTGCCAGGGCTTCGACCATCACGGCGCTCTGGGTGGCGAAGATTTCCATCGGGTCATGCTCGACCCAGCCGGCTTGTGGGTAATGCTGGACGAATTCGCGCTGGGCGGTGCACACCACGTTGGCATCACGATCAAAGATGATCGCCCGCGAACTGGTGGTGCCCTGATCAAGGGCAATGATGTAGTTCTTATTCTGTGTGTCGGTCATGTCGATTGCCTTGGACGGAAAAAGGGAATGGGTCAGTAGCCTGGGCCACAAGGGGCAGGGGGCCCAGGCTAGCGTTTCAGGACGTTCGGGTGTTGCCGTTGGCGGCGGTTTCGGGTGCAACAGTTGTAGCAGGCATTGCGGCGCTGGGCAGATGGCGGGCAATCAACCCGCGATAGGCCGCAGCGCCGAGGCAGGCACCGACAATCGGTGCAACGATCGGAATCAGGAAGTAAGGAATATCGCGCCCGCCGGTGAAAGCCATTTCACCCCAACCGGCGAAAAAGGTCATCAGCTTGGGGCCGAAATCCCGGGCCGGGTTCATCGCAAACCCGGTCAGCGGGCCCATGGCGCTGCCGATCACCGCGATCAGCAAGCCGATCAGCAGTGGGGCCAGCGGGCCACGGGGCAAGCCGTTGTTGTCATCGGTCAGGGCCATGATCACGCCCATCAGGATGGCGGTGATGACCATTTCTACCAGGAATGCCTGGGCTGTATTCAACAGGGCGTGAGGATAGGTGGAAAACACCGAGGCCAGTTCCAGGCTGGCTGCCGAGCCTCGGACCATCTGGTGAGTTTGTTCGTAATCGAAAAACAGGTTGCTGTAGAGCATGTAGACCAGCGCGGCGGAGCAAAAGGCGCCGGCAACCTGGGCGATGATATAGAAGGGCAGTTTGCGCTTGTCGAAATCGGCGAAGAGGCACAGCGCGATACTCACTGCGGGGTTGAGATGAGCCCCGGAAATGCCGGCGCTCAGGTAGATCGCCATGCTCACGCCGATCCCCCAGATGATGCTGATTTCCCACAAGCCAAAGCTGGCGCCCGCGACCTTGAGCGCAGCGACGCAACCGGTGCCGAAGAAGATCAGCAGCGCGGTGCCGAGAAACTCGGCCATGCATTGGCTTGAAAGTGAAGGCTGTTGAAGAGCAGTTGTCATTGAAAACCTCGGTTTTTTTTCTTGTCTGGCGCGGTGCCACAACGGGCGGTGCGCGATTTTCACCGTGGCAAGGACCCCCATCCTGGCCACGGCTTACTGCTCGGACACTGTGGATAGATTTCCGCAGTATTCGGAAACGAAAAAATATAGACAAGAAACACCGCTGTCAAAGGTCGAAAGTGAACGGTTGGTCATTTTCAAACTATTAATGTGATGAATGATCGCGGCAACACGGCGACGCAACGGGTGGCAAGCATGGCCAGGATCTGCGCGGATTCGTCGCACAGCCCCCTGCACTAGAGCGTTTTGCCTGGGTTTGTCCTAGAATCGGCGGTCTGTTTTTCCACGTTTTCCCCAAGCCTGGAGCCCCCATGACCCCCGCATTGGACTTGTTGAAAAAAGTTCGCGCCGAACATCGTATCCACAGTTACGAACATGACCCCAAGGCGGCCTCTTATGGCCTGGAGGCCGCGGAAAAGTTGAGTCTCGACCCGGCGCGGGTGTTCAAGACCTTGCTCGCCAGCAGTGAAAAAAATGAGTTATTGGTGGCGGTGGTGCCGGTCGTCGGAAGCCTGGACTTGAAGGCCCTGGCGCACGCGGCAGGCGTGAAGAAAGTCGAAATGGCCGACCCGGCGGTGGCGCAGCGCGCGACCGGCTATTTGTTGGGAGGGATCAGCCCGTTGGGGCAGAAGAAGCGCCTGCGCACGTTCATCGATGTGAGCGCGCAGTCTTTTGCGACAATTTTTGTCAGCGCGGGCAGGAGAGGGTTGGAAGTGGAGTTGGCGGCGACGGTGTTGGCCGAACATACCCAGGGGGCATTTGCGCCGATTGGCCGGGCTTGACCTCAAGAGCCATGGGATCAAATGGGGGAGCTGGCCTCTGTGGGAGCCGGGCTTGCCCGCGATGCAGGCGCCTCGGTCTGTCAGCCACATAGAGGTGATGCTATCGCTGGCAAGCCAGCTCCCACACAAGCACAAGCCCACATGGTGGATTCGGTTTCTTCAGCTGGCGGTGCTATAGCGCCGCACACCGGACTCTACCTGCGCAATCTGCGCCGCCGTGCTCCCCGAAGCCTGGAACAACACCAGGTGCTCGGCCGCCACGCGGATCCCCACGTGCGCCCCTACCAGGTGATCGGCATGGCTGGGGAAAATCGACTCCAGCTGGGCACCGGTCGGCAACTGCAAGCGGTACAAGGTCGAGGCGCCCAGGAAGGTCTTGCCGACAATCTGTGCTTTCAAGGCGCTGTCCGGTGCATACACGATGTCATCCGGGCGTAGCAAGACATCCACCGCGCAGCCGGTTGGCCAGGTATAGGCACGATTACCGCGCAATTCGCCCAGTTCGGTACTGACCGATTCCGGCGAGCTCAACTGGCCACGGATAAAGTAACCCTGGCCAATAAAGCTCGCGACATAGGGCGTCAGCGGTTCGTGATAGAGGTTGTAGGGCGTATCCCACTGTTCCAGCCGGCCTTCCTTGAACACGCCGACGTGATCGCTCACGGCAAACGCTTCTTCCTGGTCATGGGTGACCAGGATCGCACTGGTGCCACGGGCCTTGAGGATGTCCCGCACTTCATGGCTGAGCTTGCGCCGCAGTTCACCGTCAAGGTTGGAGAACGGCTCGTCGAGCAGCAGCAATTGCGGTTCCGGTGCCAATGCACGGGCCAGGGCCACGCGCTGTTGCTGGCCACCGGACAGTTCGTGGGGGAAGCGCTTGCCCAGGTTCTTCAGGTTGACCAACTCCAGCAGTTCGGCGACCACGCGCTCTTTGCGCGGGTGTTTGCGAATGCCGAAGCCGATGTTGTCGGCCACGCTGAGATGGGGAAACAGTGCGTAGTCCTGGAACACCATGCCAATGCGACGTTTCTCGGGTGCCAGGGTAAAGCCGGCGCTGGAGATCACTTCGCCCGCCAGGTTGATCTCACCTTCGTGCACCGGCTCAAACCCGGCAATCGCGCGCAGGGTGGTGGTCTTGCCGCAGCCCGAGGAGCCCAGCAGGCAACCGATATCGCCGGCATTGAGGTGCAGGTTGAGGTTCTGCACCACCCGTTGGTCCTGATAGCCGCATGCCAGATTGCGCAGATTCAGCAGAAGTGGCTGGCTCATGCGTGGTGATACGCCGGCGGCACGAGGAACTCCAGCAAGGCCTTCTGCGCGTGCAGGCGGTTTTCTGCCTGGTCCCAGGCAACAGAGCGCGGGTCGTCCAACAGGTCGAGGCTGATTTCTTCGCCGCGATGGGCCGGCAGGCAGTGCATGAACAGCACATCCGGCGCGGCGAGGTCGAGCAACTCACGGGTAACTTGATACGGCGCAAACAGGGCCAGGCGCTTGGCGGTCTCGTCTTCCTGGCCCATGGAGGTCCAGACGTCGGTGCTCACCAGGTGCGCGCCGATCACGGCGTCTTTCGGGTCGCGCACGATTTGTACGCGGGCGTCGGCCTTGGCCAGGAATTCGGCGCTCGGCTCGTAGCCCTCGGGGCAGGCAATGCGCAGGTGGAAGTCGAACTGGATCGCCGCTTCTATATAACTGTTGCACATATTGTTGCCATCGCCGATCCAGGCCACGGTCTTGCCCTGGATCGAGCCGCGATGTTCGAGGAACGTCTGCATATCGGCGAGCAACTGGCACGGATGCAGGTCATCGGACAGCCCGTTGATCACCGGCACCCGCGAGTTGGCGGCAAATTCGGTGAGGGTGCTGTGGGCAAAGGTACGGATCATCACCGCATCGAGCATACGCGACATGACAATGGCGCAATCGCTGATCGGCTCGCCACGGCCCAGTTGGGTGTCCCGTGGCGACAGAAAGATGGCCTGGCCGCCGAGCTGGATCATGCCGGCTTCAAAAGACAGGCGGGTACGGGTGGACGACTTCTCGAAAATCATCCCGAGTACGCGGTTTTTCAAAGGCTCGAACAGTACGCCGCGATTACGCAGGTCTTTAAGCTCAATGCCTCGACGGATCACGCTGACCAGCTCTTCGGGCGTGCAATCCATCAGGGAGAGAAAGTGCCTTGCGCTCATCATTAACTACCTTTTTGCAACAGACCGCAGATACTCAAAGCCTTGTTTATTGTGACAACGGGCGAGACCTGCGGCGAAAGCCGCACGGGGCGACGAAATAGGGGAAGGCGCGATATTGACACTAAATGTCGCGTCTTACCAATAGGCTACGGTTTTTTAGGGGGGTTCAAAGGGGCGGGAATTGCACTTTTGAGGCCTGTTTACGGACAGCAGCGGGTCATTTGTACACTGGCGTCGCGACCTTTTGCAATGCGTGATGGCGGCGCCGGGCCCGGTTGTGTCGGTTTCCAGGGCGGGGTGGGAGGTTTTTGAAACATTTGCTCATGCTTACCCATGGCCTGGCCTGATGCCCATTGATTCACGGGGCGAACGTTGCTGGCGCCCCTGAGGAGTGCGGCCCATAGTCGGGCCAAAGCCCTAATAAAGAGACTGGCCATGACCAAGACTCTCCATCACCGTGCCTGCCACCTGTGCGAAGCCATTTGCGGCCTGACCCTGGAAACCACCACCTCGGATGATGGCAGCATTGCCATCACCTCGATCAAAG
Organism: Pseudomonas sp. GW821-FHT01D09; assembly: GCF_059422465.1. Lineage (NCBI taxonomy): Bacteria > Pseudomonadati > Pseudomonadota > Gammaproteobacteria > Pseudomonadales > Pseudomonadaceae > Pseudomonas > Pseudomonas sp. GW821-FHT01D09. The sequence goes on along the minus strand of NZ_JBWKWY010000012.1, from coordinate 64,336 downwards.
GGGATGCCCAGGACACCTTCAGCCGTGGCCATATCTGCCCCAAGGCTGTGGCCCTGCAGGATATCCAGAACGATCCCGATCGCCTGCACCAACCTATGTTGCGGGTGGGCAGCGAATGGCAGCCGATCCCCTGGGATGAGGCTTTTGCCCTGGTAGCCGAGCGGCTGGCGGGGATCCAGGCGCAGCATGGGCAGAATGCGGTGGCGGTGTACCAGGGCAACCCCAGCGTGCATAACTATGGCTTGATGACCCACAGCAACTACTTCCTCGGGCAGTTGAAGACGCGCAATCGCTTTTCTGCGACGTCCGTGGACCAGTTGCCCCATCACCTCACCAGCCACCTGATGTATGGCCATGGCCTGTTGCTGCCGATCCCGGATATCGACCAGACCGACTTCATGCTGATCCTGGGCGGCAATCCACTGGCCTCCAATGGCAGCATCATGACCGTGCCGGACGTGGAAAAACGCTTGAAAGCCATCCAGGCTCGGGGCGGCCGCGTGGTGGTGGTCGACCCTCGGCGCAGCGAGACGGCGGCCATGGCCGACCAGCATCTGTTTGTGCGCCCCGGTGGCGATGCGGCGTTGCTGTTCGGGTTGCTCAACACGTTGTTCAGCGAGCACCTGACCCGTGACAGCCACTTGCCAGTGGACGGCCTGGACGAGGTGCGCCGCGCCGTCGCGGGCTTGACCGCCGAGGCCATGAGCGCCCGGTGCGCGGTGCCGGCCGAACAGATCCGCCAGTTGGCGCGGGATTTTGCGGCGGCAGACAAGGCGGTCTGCTACGGGCGCATGGGGGTGTCGACCCAGGCATTCGGCACCTTGTGCCACTGGCTGGTGCAGTTGATCAACCTGGTCACCGGTAACCTGGACCGGGTCGGCGGCGCCTTGTGTACCGAACCTGCGGTGGACCTGGTGGCGGCCACCTCCGGTGGGCACTTCAACCGTTGGCAGAGCCGGGTGTCCGGGCGCCCGGAATACAGCGGTGAGCTGCCGGTGTCGGCCCTGGCCGAAGAAATGCTCACCGAGGGCGAAGGACAAATCCGTGCACTGGTGACGGTGGCCGGCAACCCGGTGTTGTCCACCCCCAACGGGCGGCAACTGGAGCAGGCCCTGGATGGCTTGGCGTTCATGGTCAGCGTGGACCTGTATATCAACGAAACCACCCGTTATGCCGACCTGATCCTGCCATCGACCTCGGCCCTGGAAAACGACCACTACGACACCACGTTCAATATGTTTGCGGTGCGTAATGTCACGCGCTTCAACCGGGCGATTCTGCCCAAGCCCGAGGGAGCGTTGCACGACTGGGAGATTTTCGTCGGCCTGGCCCAGGCGTTTGCGGCCCGCACCGGCCACCCGCTCAAGCCGACCCTGGCACCGGCGCAGATGATTGACCTCGGCCTGCGGGCGGGGGCCTATGGCGACGCCTCCACGCACAAGCTGTCGGTGGCGATGCTGGCCGAACATCCCCATGGCCTGGACCTGGGGCCACTGAAGGCCAACCTGGCCGGGCGCTTGAAAACCGCCAGTGGTCGGGTGCAGGCAGCACCGGCAGTGATCCTGGCGGACCTGGCGCGGTTTGCCGCTTTACCGCTGCCCAAGGTCGATGAGTTGCTGCTGATCGGCCGCCGGCACGTACGCAGCAATAATTCGTGGATGCATAACTATCACCGGCTGGTGAAGGGCAAGCCGCGGCATCAACTGCTGATGCACCCGGATGACCTCGCCAGTCGCCAGCTCAGTGACGGGCAGCGGGTGCGGGTCAGTTCGCGAATCGGCATGATCGAAGTGCAAGTGCAGGCCAGCCTGGAGATGATGCCCGGCGTGGTCAGCCTGCCCCACGGCTGGGGTCATGACCGCCCGGGCGTGCACATGAGCATTGCCAGCGCGCAGCCGGGGGCCAGTGCCAACGACCTGACGGATGAACGGCAGTTGGACGAGCTGTCGGGCAACGCGGCGTTGAACGGTGTGCCGGTGCAGGTCGCGGCGGCGTGACGCAGTGAGTCTGTCGGGGAGCCCGAGCACCACGCTGGGATTTTGCGTTACAATGCGCCACCGTGCCGACCTGTGAGTCGCAAAGTTCCAGCCGAGGTGTTCCATGGATATCATCGAAACGATTAAAGAGCAGATTGCTAACAACACCATTCTGCTTTACATGAAGGGCGCCCCGAATGCCCCGCAGTGCGGCTTCTCCGCGAAGGCCTCCCAGGCCGTGATGCAGTGTGGCGAAAAGTTCGCCTACGTCGATATCCTGCAAAACCCGGAAATCCGCGCCAACCTGCCCAAGTACGCCAACTGGCCTACTTTCCCACAACTGTGGGTAGCCGGTGAGCTGGTCGGCGGTAGCGACATCATCACCGAAATGGCGGCTGATGGTTCGTTGCAGGCGCTGATCAAGGACGCTGCCGAAAAAGCGGCGGCCAAGACCGAAGCGTAACTGGCGCACAATAAAAAGCCCCGCTTCTCATGCGAGAGCGGGGCTTTTTTGTGCCTGATGTTTACCGGCAGGCGATGGGTTACTCACCCATCTGCGATTGCAGGTAGTTCTCCAGGGTCACTTTGTCGATCAGGCCAACTTGGGTTTCCAGCCAGTCGATATGTTCTTCCTGGTCTTCCAGGATATCTTCCAGCAGTTCGCGGCTACCGAAGTCGCCCTTGGTTTCGCAGTGAGCGATGGCGGCCTTGAGGTCGGCATGGCTCTTGCGCTCGAAGCCCAGGTCGCTGTTGAGCATTTCCAGGGTGTGCTCGCCGATGTTCAGCTTGCCCAGGTCCTGGACGTTCGGCAGGCCTTCGAGGAACAGGATGCGCTTGATCAGCGCGTCTGCGTCCTTCATGGCCTTGATCGATTCCTTGTACTCACGCTTGCCGAGCTTTTCCAGGCCCCAATCGTCATACATGCGGGCATGCAGGAAGTACTGATTGATCGCGACCAGTTCATTGGCAAGGATTTTGTTGAGTTGCTGGATGACTGAGATGTCGCCTTTCATGATTGGGGTCCTGCCCTGTGTTCGTTGTATATAGGGCGGAGTTTGAGCGGCACAATGACGAGTGTCAAACCTAAGTTATTGAATAATAAATGAAAATTAATCGGAATAAGAATGTTTGTGTTCCGCGTCTTGGCGCTAACTGTTTGAATTACAGGCATAAAAAAACCGGACACTAAGTCCGGTTCTTTAAAACGCGTCAAATTAAGCGTGTGTAAATTCTGCCGAGTAGGGGATCGCGGCCTGGGCCACCTGCAGCTTTGTCAGGGTTTCCCGTACCACTTGCTTGGCAAGGCAGGCACATTTGCCGCATTGGCTGGCAACGCCGGTGGTTTCACGCACTTCTTTGTAGCTGCAGCAACCTTCATAGATCGCTTCGCGGATTTGTCCGTCGGTGACGCCAGTGCAGAGGCAGACATACATAAGGGAGAACCATCGCGGTTTAAGGCTTAAGTGCGATGGATCTTAATGTTAACGAGAATGATTGTCAAAGTGCTTTCTCAAACCGTTGCCTGCCATGGGGCCCTCACTGACGAACGGTTTTTTTCAGGTATGATGGTCGGTCTTTACGAAGCGTGATCGCGTCACAGGCCTGTCGTCAATGCACGGCAGACTCAAGGGCGGTCCATTTACTTCAATTACCATCAGGAGATAACCCATGAGCGTACTCGTCGGTAAACAAGCCCCGGATTTCGACGTCCCGGCCGTCCTCGGCAATGGCGAAATCGTTGACAGCTTCAAGCTGTCTGAAGCCATCAAAGGTAAATACGGCCTGGTGTTCTTCTACCCGCTGGACTTCACCTTCGTCTGCCCATCCGAGCTGATCGCCCTGGATCACCGCATGGACGATTTCAAGGCGCGTAACGTTGAAGTGGTTGCCGTTTCCATCGACTCCCATTTCACCCACAACGCCTGGCGCAACACCGCTATCAATGATGGCGGCATCGGCAAAGTCAAATACACCATGGCTGCCGACATGAAGCACGACATTGCCAAGGCCTACGACGTTGAGTCCGAAGGCGGCGTGGCTTTCCGTGGCGCGTTCCTGATCGACGACAAGGGCGTTGTGCGCTCGCAGATCATCAACGACCTGCCGCTGGGCCGTAACATGGAAGAGCTGATCCGCCTGGTCGACGCTCTGCAATTCCACGAAGAGCACGGCGAAGTCTGCCCGGCCAACTGGAAAAAAGGCGACAAAGGCATGAACGCTTCGCCAGCAGGCGTTGCGGCTTACCTGACCGAGAACGCTGGCAAGCTGTAAGCCAGGTTCGCGGTGAAAAAAACCGGCCTGAGAGGGCCGGTTTTTTTATGCGCGGGATTTAGCGATGTAATCAGTCGCTGAAGTCTTCCCAGCCGCCCATCTGTTTCCAGCGGTTGACGATGCCGCAGAACAGGTCGGCGGTCTTCTCGGTGTCGTAGCGAGCCGAGTGGGCCTCACGGCCGTCGAAGTCAATACCGGCTGCCTGACATGCCTTGGCCAGTACGGTCTGGCCATAAGCCAGGCCAGCCAGGGTGGCGGTGTCAAAGCTGGAGAATGGGTGGAACGGGTTGCGCTTCATGTCCAGGCGCGCCACGGCGGCGTTGAGGAAGCCCAGGTCGAAGCTGCTGTTGTGCCCGACCAGGATCGCGCGTTTGCAGCCGTTGGCCTTCAAGGCCTTGCGTACGCCACGGAAGATGTCGGTCAAGGCCGTTTCTTCGCTGACGGCCATGCGCAACGGATGGTCGAGCTTGATCCCGGTGAACTCCAGGGCCGCGGCTTCGATATTGGCGCCTTCAAACGGCTCGACGCGGAAGAAATGGGTGTGTTCGGGATACACAAAACCCTGTTCGTCCATGCCGATGGTAGTCGCGGCAATTTCCAGCAGCGCATCGGTGGCGCAATTGAAGCCGCCGGTTTCTACGTCGATAACGACAGGCAGATAGCCGCGAAAGCGCTCGGCCATCGGGTGGCGCGAACCGCCGCCACCGTGTTCCTGTTCGTCGTCGTAATGGTCTTCACTCACGGGTGTTCCTCCAGCAGGCGCCAGCGCAGTGTTTCACCGGCGCGCAGCGGGATAACGGTCAGCTCGCCAAATGGCAGGCTGGTGGGGGCGGCCCAGTCTTCACGGACCAGGGTAATACGGTCGGTATTCGCCGGCAGGCCGTAGAAACGCGGGCCATTGAGGCTGGCGAAGGCCTCGAGTTTGTCCAGGGCGTTGCGCGCCTCGAAGGCTTCGGCGTACAGCTCGATCGCCGCATAGGCGGTGTAGCAGCCAGCACAGCCACAGGCCGCTTCCTTGGCATGCTGGGCGTGGGGCGCCGAGTCGGTGCCGAGGAAGAATTTCGCGCTGCCACTGGTGGCGGCATCGAGCAACGCCACCTGGTGGGTGTTGCGCTTGAGGATCGGCAGGCAATAGAAGTGCGGCCGGATCCCGCCCACCAACATGTGATTGCGGTTGTACAGCAGGTGATGCGCGGTGATGGTCGCGCCGACGTTGGCCGAAGCCTCGGTGACGAACTGCACGGCGTCTGCGGTGGTGATGTGCTCGAACACCACCTTGAGGGTCGGGAACAGCTCGACCACACGGCGCATGTGTTCGTCGATAAAGATCTTCTCACGGTCGAACACATCGACATCGCCCCGGGTCACTTCCCCGTGGATCAGCAGCGGCATGCCCACTTCGGCCATGGCTTCGATGGCGGGCAGGATCTTGTCGATACTGGTCACGCCGGAGTCGGAGTTGGTCGTGGCGCCGGCCGGGTACAGCTTGGCGGCATGCACGAAACCGCTGGCCTTGGCCGCGCGGATTTCGGCGGGTTGGGTGCGGTCGGTCAGGTAGAGCACCATCAACGGTTCAAAGCGGCTGCCGGCCGGTCGTGCAGCGAGGATGCGCTGGCGATAGGCGTCGGCTTCTGCGGCATTGCGTACCGGAGGTACCAGGTTAGGCATGATGATGGCGCGGCCAAACGTGCGCGCAACATCGGCCACGGTTTGGGGCAACGCAGCACCATCGCGAAGATGAATATGCCAGTCGTCGGGACGCAGCAGGGTCAGGCGGTCGGACATTGGGGATTCCAGGCGGGTCAATCTGGTGGGAATGCTACCGGAAAAGACTCTTGCAGGCACTCGCTATCAAGTTTTGCAGGGCGTGACCGATATCCCTGGGTATGCCTTAACGATGTATGACGCCTTGTTGTGTTGTAGAAACCAGTGGAGCCTCCCGTGCGCCAGCAATATCTAGCCCTGCTCAGCGTGTTCGCCAGCCTGCCCGCGATGGCCCTGACGTTCCAGACGCGCCTGGAAAATATTGAGTGGAAGGTGGAAGGCGACAAGTTCGAGTGCCGCTTGAGCCAGCCAATCACCGATTTTGGCTCGGGTGAGTTCGTGCGCCGGGCCGGCGAGCAGGCGACATTCCGTCTCAAAGCCTATAACAGTGCGCTGGGCGTTGGCTCCGCAACACTATTGGCGGCGGCTGCGCCGTGGCAGCCCGGGCGCGGTGATATCAGCCTCGGTGCCGTGCGGGCAGGCAGCGGCGATGTGTTGTTCAACAGCTCCCAGGCCCAGGCCGGGCGTCTGTTCAATGGCTTGCTCGATGGCCGCAGCCCCACCGTGCGCCACTATTCCCGGGATGGCGGCTATTCGGAAATCCGCTTGCTGCCGGTGCGCTTCAACAAGGCCTACAGCGATTACCAGTTATGTACCGCGAAATTGCTGCCGATGAATTTCGAGCAGGTCAAGCAGGCTGAAGTCGGCTTTCCGGGCGGCGGTATCGACCTGGATCCGGCCGCCAAGGCCAAGTTGATGGTGATGCTTGAGTTCATCAAGGCCGACCCTACCGTCAACCATATTGAACTGGACGGCCATTCGGACAACAGCGGCAATCGCCTGACCAATCGCGACCTGTCCCGCCGCCGCGGCCTGGCCGTGATGGACTTCTTCAAGGCCAACGGCATCCCCGAGTCGCAGATCGTGCTGCGTTTCCACGGTGAACGTTACCCCCTGGTGCCCAATACCAATCCAGCCAACCGGGCGAAGAACCGGCGGGTGAATATCCACCTCGACCGCGTGCCGGCTCCCGAGAAACCGGCACCCCAGGCCACGGCCCCGGCGAATGCGGCGGCGACCTCTTAGGTGCGGCTATTCGTCGCTCGCCCGACATAATCTGTCGCTTTATCTTCATTTGCTGTCGCGCCCCTGTAATTTCACGGTTTTGATCGGTAGAATCGACGCCTTTCCGTAAAACCCCGTGGAGTGATGGCATGGCCGACGTAAACAAGGTCGTTCTCGCGTATTCCGGCGGCCTGGACACTTCGGTGATCCTCAAGTGGCTGCAGGATACTTATAACTGTGAAGTGGTGACCTTTACCGCTGACCTGGGTCAGGGCGAAGAGGTCGAACCTGCACGAGCCAAGGCGCAAGCCATGGGCGTCAAAGAGATCTACATTGACGACCTGCGCGAAGAATTCGTCCGCGATTTCGTTTTCCCGATGTTTCGCGCCAACACTGTCTACGAAGGCGAGTACCTGCTGGGTACTTCCATCGCACGTCCGCTGATTGCCAAGCGCCTGATCGAAATTGCCAACGAAACCGGCGCAGACGCCATTTCCCATGGCGCCACCGGCAAGGGCAACGACCAGGTGCGTTTCGAGCTGGGTGCCTATGCCTTGAAGCCAGGTGTAAAAGTGATTGCTCCCTGGCGTGAATGGGACCTGCTGTCCCGTGAAAAGCTGATGGATTACGCTGAAAAGCACGCCATCCCGATCGAACGCCACGGTAAGAAAAAGTCCCCGTACTCGATGGACGCCAACCTGCTGCACATCTCCTATGAAGGTGGCGTGCTGGAAGACACCTGGACCGAGCACGAAGAAGACATGTGGAAGTGGACCGTCTCCCCGGAGAACGCTCCCGACAAGCCGCAGTACCTGGAGCTGACCTACCGCAACGGCGACATCGTCGCGCTGGATGGTGTCGAAATGACCCCGGCCACCGTGCTGGCGACCCTCAACCGTATCGGTGGCGAACACGGTATCGGTCGCCTGGACATCGTGGAAAACCGCTACGTGGGCATGAAGTCCCGTGGCTGCTACGAAACCCCGGGCGGCACCATCATGCTGCGCGCTCACCGCGCCATCGAGTCCATCACCCTGGACCGCGAAGTGGCTCACCTCAAGGATGAGCTGATGCCCAAGTACGCCAGCCTGATCTACACCGGCTACTGGTGGAGCCCTGAGCGCCTGATGCTGCAACAGATGATCGATGCTTCCCAGGTCCACGTGAACGGTGTTGTGCGCCTGAAGCTGTACAAGGGCAACGTGATCGTTACCGGGCGCAAGTCCGATGAGTCGCTGTTCGATGCCAACATCGCGACCTTTGAAGAGGATGGCGGTGCCTACAACCAGGCCGACGCCGCCGGCTTCATCAAACTCAACGCACTGCGCATGCGCATTGCGGCCAACAAGGGCCGCAAGTTGTTCTGAAGTGCCTGAAGCCGCATAAAGAATGGCCCCTCGAAAAGGGGCCATTTTTTTTGCCTGTAATTCAGGGTGCCCGGTTTCGTTTATCAATGTTTAATGTTTTTCTGAAGTTTGAGGTTGTTACTGTTTATTATTTTGGCTTTTGATTTTTGTATCTGGAAGTTGGTGTTTTAGGCGTGCGGCATTGTTTGTGTTTGAAATCATTCGTTTATTGAGTAGGAAAGATGACGGGTTCAATTTTATTTGTAGAAATATCTGTCAGATGATTCTAGGTATTGTTAGTCGCTGTTACACCAAGGGAACTTTTTTGGAGGCGGTTTTTCGGCGCCATCACACCCTGGGTGTAACCCGTGCAAGGGGCATTTCCTGAAGATAGCGTGCGGTCTGTTTACTTTTCCGGGGTTGGTGGTGCTTTTTTTGATCAAAATATGTTTGCCCACGGAAAGTTCTGAAAGGCTGAACAATAACCGACACATCCATATAGGCGTTTTTTTGTAGGCTTATTCTTATAACTTTGTGGGTTGGGTCTCTGCTTGTTATTACTTGGGGGGGAGTGCTATGCCAAGGAGGAAACGACTAGGCTATTGTGCGGGTTCTGAATAATTCGAACAGCGAAATTGGACTTGCCCATGAATAAAGTGCTGATCGTGGATGATCATCCCGTCATTCGCCTTGCTGTACGCATGCTAATGGAGCGTCATGGTTATGAGGTCGTTGCAGAGACCGATAACGGAGTCGACGCATTGCAACTAGCGCGGGAGCATATGCCGGATATTGTCATCCTGGATATTGGAATTCCCAAACTTGACGGTTTGGAAGTTATTTGTCGCTTGTCTTCCACAAAGCAGGCGCAACCTTTCAAGGTGTTGGTGCTGACGTCACAGGCGCCAGGTCACTTTTCCATGCGCTGCATGCAGGCGGGCGCAGCGGGCTATGTGTGCAAGCAGCAGGATCTCACCGAGTTGCTGAGCGCGATCAAGGCGGTGCTGTCTGGCTACAGCTACTTCCCCAACCAGGCACTCAACTCGGTGCGTTCCACCCAGGGCAACACCAGCGAAGCGGATATGGTCGAGCGGCTCTCAGGCCGGGAGATGATGGTGTTGCAGCAACTGGCCCAGGGGAAAACCAACAAGGAAATCGCCGACGGCATGTTCCTCAGCAACAAAACCGTGAGCACCTACAAGACGCGCTTGTTGCTCAAGCTCAATGCCCGGTCCCTGGTGGACCTGATCGAGCTCGCCCAGCGTAACGGCCTGGTTTAGGAAGCAGGGAGCAACAGGCAGGAAAAGCCTCCAGAGCGGAGGCTTCTGTGTGATCGCTTGGCTAGAGATCGAAATCGTAATCGGCCAACTGTTTTTGCAAGCGTCGTTCTTCCAGCAGGTTGTCGATGGTGCGGCGTTTGCTCAAATTGGTCTTGGCTACTTCTACAGGTGCATCGACTGTCTCTTCAGTGTCTGCGGCAACAAAGTCGTCTTCTACATCCAATTGTTCTTTGCCAGTGCTCATAAGGTTAACTCCAGGCTAAGACTGCCGTTGGCGCTCCTTATATCGACAATCGTGCACCGGGTAAAAAAGATTTTTTCAATCGACTGATCAATAAAATCAATGATTGCTCAATCGTCCGACGTCTTTTCCTTGTATTCACACAAATCTTCGATGCGACAGCTGCCACAGCGTGGTTTGCGAGCCTGGCACACATAACGGCCGTGCAGGATCAGCCAGTGGTGAGAGTCGAGCAGGTAAGGTTTGGGTACAAACTTCATCAATTGCTTCTCCACCTCCACCACATTTTTGCCGGGCGCCAGCCCTGTGCGGTTGCTGACGCGGAAAATGTGGGTGTCCACCGCCATGGTCAATTGGCGAAACGCCGTATTGAGCACCACATTGGCCGTTTTGCGGCCTACGCCAGGCAGCGCCTCAAGCGCTTCGCGGGTCTGGGGCACTTCACCGCCATGCAGCTCCACCAGCAATCGGCAGGTTTCAATGACGTTTTTCGCCTTGCTGTTGTACAAGCCAATGGTCTTGATGTACTGCGACAGCCCTTCAACCCCCAGGGCATGGATCGCGGCGGGGGTGTTGGCCACGGGAAACAGCTTGGCCGTGGCCTTGTTGACGCCCACATCCGTCGATTGCGCAGACAGGATCACGGCAATCAGCAACTCGAACGGCGATGCGTAGGCCAGTTCGGTCTTGGGCTCCGGGTTGTCCTCGTGAAACCGACGAAAGATCTCCAGGCGTTTTGCGGCATTCATGGGGCGAGCGGTTCCTTCAATGGGGTGTGCGGCGTTGGGTCCAGGCCTGCCACCCGGCAAGCAGCAATCCGAGCAGGATAAACCCTGTGGGGGCGAGAGTGGCAATACCGCTGCCGGGCAACAAGCGCAAAAGGGTGATGGCCGCCAGCAGTCCGGCGGATATCGCGAACAGTTGAAGCCGTGCCCTGCGCGGGTTGGCGGCGAACGGGCGGTCATGTTCAAGCAGTACGCATTGCACGCCGATCAACGCCAGGTATGCCCCCAGGCCTGTAGATGGCGCAAAGGCCAGGGCCTGGGCCACCAAGTGTGCACAACTGGCCCAGGTGGTGGCCAGCAATACATTGGCCGTCAGCCACCCATGAGCACTGAGGCGATTGCGCACCCAGCCGCAGCTCCAGCCATGCAGCGTCATGGTCAGTGCCCACAACCCCCAGAATATTGCAGCGCCCGCCGGGGTGGCACTGACCCCCAGCAGCGCAGGCAGCCATAACAGGCTGGCGAGGGCGAATGGCTTAGTCATGGCCGGTGGGCTCCAGCAGGGCCTGGCGATGCTCGTCAAAATACCGCAAGGCATCGTGGATGGCGTTGATCACTGCGCGGGAGGTGATGGTCGCGCCGGTCAGTTGGTCGAATTGGCCGCTGTCTTTCTTCAATGCCCAGGCTTGTGGATTTTCCCGCGATAGCCCCTTGAATGAGGCCAGCCACGCATTGCCGGGCTCGCCAATATGCCCGCCCAGTGTCGGTGTTTCTGCGTGCGCCAGGGGCTTTACCCCGAGCAGCCTGGCGTTGCGGTCGATGGCAATCAGTAATTCGATACGCCCACCATAACCATTGACCTGCGAGCGCAGCACGACGGCCTTGGGTGTGCCGGCCAAGGTCGCAAGATAACCCCCCAGCAGTTGGCTGTTGTCCAGCAGGCCCGAGGTGATGCCGAGGGGGTGCTCCAGCGGTTGATTGTCATAACTGCCGGTGGGCAGCACATCCAGCAACGCCCGACTTTGCATCTCACGCTGCTGCGCGGCAATGGGCTTGGCCGTCAACTGTTGCAGGCCAAGGGTCAGGCCCGCCGCGCCGACGGCGATCAGCAGCACGCTCAAGGCTTGAGAGCTGCGCTTCATGCCGCCACCGCCTGCGGTCGCGTCCAGCGCTCCAGTGCCGGCACTGCCAGGTTCATCATCAGCACGGCGAACGCCACGCCATCCGGGTAGCTGCCCCAGGTGCGGATCAGGTAGGTCAGCAGGCCCACCCCCGCGCCAAACAGCAGGCGCGCCCGCGCATTTCTTGCGCCCGACACCGGTTCGGTGATGATAAAGAACGCCCCGAGCATGCTGGCCCCGCTCAGCAGGTGAAACAGCGGTGAGCCATGGGAGTCCGAACCCGAGCCGTTCCAGCACAGCAGGCTGATCATGAACAGGCTGGCGAGCATGCCCACCGGTGCATGCCAACTGAAGACCCGTTGTTGCAGCAAGAAGAGGCCGCCGGCGAGAAACGCCAGGTTTACCCACTCGCTGCCTTTGCCGGCGACCTGGCCGAATGCCGGGTGGCGGGCAAACAGCTCATCGATGGTCAGGCTGTTATTGACGCGCAAGGCATCCAGCGCCGTGGCCCGGGCCCAGGCATCGGCGGTTTCGCCGTGCAGGCCGAACACCTGTTGCAGGCCGGCCAGCAGGTCCAGGCCGTGGGACGCGGGCCAATGGGTCATTGGCTGGGGAAAGGCCAGCAGCATCAGCGCATAGCCGAGCATGGCCGGGTTGAAGGGGTTCTGCTGGCCGCCATACAGGTGCTTGCCCAGCAGCAGGCCACTGCTGACGGCGCCCAGGCATAACCACCAGGGGCAGTAAGGTGGCAGCGCCAGCGCCAGCAGCACTGCGCTGACCAGGCCGCTGAGGTCGCCGGCGCCCTGGCCGCGCAACCGGCGCACGCCGCCTTCGATGGCCCATGCACAGGCGCAGGCCAGCAACAGGTTGATCAACACGCCCCAGCCATACAACCAGAACAGCACCAGTGCCCCAGGGATTGTCGCCAGCAGCAGGCGCTGCATGGCGTATTGCTGGCGATCAACCACCTCAGGCGCTGACATAGGTGTCTACTTGCCGTTGGGCGTCATCCAGGCGCCGCCGGGCTTCCATCAACTCGGCGGCACTGCTGGCGGGTTGGCGTTCGAGTTTGCTCAGGTCGGCGCGGGCATAGGCCAGGGCGGTCTTCAGCTGGCGCAGTTGGCTGTCGATGGGGCGTTTCTCGACACGTTGCAAATCGGGCCTGGGCTGCTCGGAGCTTTCCTCGGCCGCATGCAAGGCCTGTTCAGCGGCGGCCAGGGCTGCGCCCAGGGTGGCTAGTTGTTCGGCATTGGCCATCGCGTCCTGGGCTTTTTTCAGCTCGGCGCGGCGCATGGCCAGTTGGATTTTGGCGCGCTTGAGCGCTGGATCTTTATGGGGCTGCGGGATCGCAGCTGGGGGGGCGTTCGTTTCAAGGGCGGCCAACGCCTGTTCGGCGGATTCAAATTGCTGTTGCAGGATGATCAACTGCGACTGCTGCTCAAAGGTTGGCGGGTGACCAAAGGCTTTCAGGGATTTGTGCAGTTGCGCCCGGCTCATCGCCAGGTTGATCTTGGCCTTTTTGAGCGTGGCGTCGATATCGGCGGCTTTTTGCGCGCGCACGCGTTCGATGGCGGCCTGCAACGGGTTGCTGTTGACCTCTTCGCTAGGGGCCGGGCGTTTGTTACGGGCCAGGCGTTCCGCCAGTTTGCGCTCTTGCTCGCGGTGCAGCCGCGCATTGCGCTGCTCGAAGCGACGTCGGGCGCGGTCACGCTTGGTCGTGCGCGCCTGGCGCTCCTCGGCGGTGCTGGCATAGCCCGCGACAATCGGCAGCACCGTGGCCAGGGGCAGCGGCAGCATGTCGATGCAATCCACCGGGCAGGGCGCGACACACAAGTCGCAGCCGGTGCATTCATCCACGATCACGGTGTGCATCAACTTGGCCGCGCCGACGATGGCATCCACCGGGCAGGCCTGGATGCACTTGGTGCAACCGATGCACTCGGCTTCACGGATAAAGGCAATCTGCGCGGGGGCTTCACCACGGGTGCTGTCTAGCTCCAGGGGCGCCAGGTTCAACAGCTGCGCCAGCTCGGCGATGGTTTCGGTGCCGCCTGGCGGGCACTTGTTGATGGCTTCGCCCTGGGCGATACCTTCGGCGTAGGGTTTGCAGCCCGGGTGCCCGCATTTGCCGCATTGGGTCTGGGGCAGCAGGGCGTCGATACGTTGAATCAGGCTCATGGTTTGATCATTGCGTTTAAGCCCAGCAACGCCACGGCCATCAGCCCGGCACTGAACAGGTCCACGGGCAGGCCTTTGAAGGGCTGGGGGATATCGTTATGGTCTATGCGCTGGCGCAAATCGTTGAACAGGCTGAGAGTCAACCAGAACGCCGGGCCGATGCCCAGGCTATAGATCAGTTGGCTGGTATTGCCAGGGCCCAGGAGTACCACGCTGAGCACGCCGGCGTTAGCCAGCAGCGGCACCCACAACCCGTCGAAGGGCAGTGCGGGCACGCGGCGGGACAGTACATTCAGCAAGGGCTGGCTCAACAGGATCGCCACGGGCACATAGGCAAACAGCCATAACGCGTCCAGCGCCAAGGGTTGCAACACAAAGTGAAGCAGCAGGTCGCTGGAAACGCCGCTGAAGGCGACCAGGAGTGTGGTCGCCAACCCCAGGGCATGCATCCGTCGTCGCTCCAGGGGCGGATCTCCAGGCAGCGCCAGACGCAGCAGGTAATGGCTGATCAGGGCGGCGCAGAGAAGGGCGACAAGCAGTTCGGTCATGGTCGGGCCGGTTAAGCAAACAGGGCCTGATTATCCGGCAAGCAGGGAGAGGGTACTAGCGCAAACCGCCCTGTCGCGGCCAATCACCGCGACAGGGCACTTCGGGTTACTTGATGCGCTGGCCAGGCTTGGCACCGCTGTCCGGGCTGAGCAGGTAGATTTCCTCGCCGCCAGGGCCGGCTGCCATCACCATGCCTTCGGAGATGCCGAACTTCATTTTGCGTGGCTTGAGGTTGGCAATCATCATGGTCAGGCGACCATCGAGCTTGGACGGGTCAGGGTAGGCACTCTTGATCCCGGAGAACACGTTGCGTTGCTCGTCACCGATATCCAGGGTCAGGCGCAACAGCTTGTCGGCGCCTTCCACGGCTTCGGCCTTGATGATCAGGGCCACCCGCAGGTCCACGGCGGCAAAGGCGTCGAAGTCGATTTCCGGCGACAACGGGTCCTTGGCCAACTCGCCATTGCCGGCGGGGGCGGCTTCGCCGGTGTCGGTCTGGCTGGCGGTCAGGTCTTCCTTGGAGGCATCCGTCATGGCCTGCACCTTGACCGGGTCGATACGGGTCATCAATGGCTTGAATTCGTTGAGCTGATGATTGTTGAGCAGGCTGGCGTGGTCATTCCAGGTCAGTGGCGCAACGTTGAGGAAGGCCTCGGCGTCGGCGGCCAGCAACGGTAGCACCGGCTTGAGGAAGATCACCAGTTGGCGGAACAGGTTGATGCCGGTGGCGCAGATGGCCTGGACTTCATCCTGCTTGCCTTCCTGCTTGTTCAGCGACCACGGTGCCTTGTCGGCGATCCAGGCGTTGGCGCGGTCGGCCAGGCCCATGATCTCGCGCATGGCGCGGGCAAAGTCGCGGGCCTCATAGGCATCGGCGATGCTTGGCGCGGCGGCCAGGAAGGCGTCGGTCAGCTCCGGTGCGGCGTTGACCGGCACCATCAGGCCGGCGTTGCCCTTGTGGATAAACCCGGCGCAACGGCTGGCGATGTTGACCACCTTGCCCACCAGGTCCGAGTTGACCTTCTGCACGAAGTCTTCCAGGTTCAGGTCCAGGTCGTCGACGCCACGGCCCAGCTTGGACGCGTAGTAGTAGCGCAGGTATTCCGGCGACAGGTGGTCCAGGTAGGTGCGGGCCTTGATAAAGGTGCCACGGGACTTGGACATTTTCTGCCCGTTGACCGTCAGGTAGCCGTGCACGGCGATGCCGGTCGGCTTGCGGTAGCCCGAACCTTCGAGCATCGCCGGCCAGAACAGGGCGTGGAAGTTGACGATGTCCTTGCCGATGAAATGGTACAGCTCGGCGGTGGAGTCCTTGCCCCAGAACGCGTCGAAGTCCAACTCTGGCGTGCGGTCGCAGAGGTTCTTGAAGCTCGCCATGTAGCCGATCGGCGCGTCCAGCCACACATAGAAGTACTTGCCCGGCTCATCGGGGATCTCGAAGCCGAAATACGGCGCATCGCGGGAGATATCCCACTGTTGCAGGCCGGCATCCAGCCATTCGGCGATCTTGTTCGCCACGGCGTCCTGCAGGGTGCCGCTGCGGGTCCAGGTTTGCAGCATCTCCTGGAAATCCGGGAGCTTGAAGAAGAAGTGCTGGGAATCCTTGAGCACCGGGGTGGCGCCCGAGATCGCCGACTTCGGATCCTTCAGGTCGGTGGGCGCGTAGGTGGCGCCGCATTTTTCGCAGTTGTCGCCGTACTGGTCTTCGGTGCCGCACTTGGGGCAGGTGCCCTTGATGAAGCGGTCGGCCAGGAACATTTTCTTTTCCGGGTCGAAATACTGGGTGATCGAGCGGGTGGCGATGTGCCCGGCATCCCGCAGCTTCAGGTAGATCTGGCTCGACAGCTCGCGGTTTTCTTCGGCGTGGGTCGAGTGGAAGTTGTCGAAATCCACCAGGAACTCGGCAAAGTCGGCGCTGTGTTCAGCCTGGACGTTGGCAATCAGTTGTTCCGGGGTGATGCCTTCCTTTTCGGCGCGCAACATGATGGCCGAACCGTGGGCGTCGTCCGCGCAGACATAAATGCATTGATTGCCGCGATGCTTCTGGAAGCGCACCCACATATCGGTCTGGATGTACTCAAGCATATGGCCAAGATGGATGGAACCATTGGCATAGGGCAGGGCGCTGGTGACGAGGATCTTGCGTGGCTCGGACATGGGGCTCGGCTACTTGATGAAACGGAGGTCGGCCACTATAAAGCGCCGGCAAATTTATTTCACCCCGTGAGGCTGTTTCAGGGTTTTCCAATGTTGCGAAAGCATGCCCCTCAAGCGTTGGAACGGTTAGGATAGCCGCCTGTTTTAGTCTGTCTTTTCCGGGAGTAGCCCATGAGCGCCGTCAATCGCGCAGCGGTGGAAGCCGTTCTTCGCCAGTACACCGACCCCTATCTGAACCAGGACCCGGTCAGCGCCGGCTGTGTCCGGGCCATTGATGTGCAGGGCGACCAGGTCACGGTCCAGCTTGAACTGGGCTACGCGGCAGGTCTGTTCAAGAGTGGTTGGGCACAGATGCTGCAAATGGCCATTGAAGGCCTGGACGGCGTGCGCTCGGCCAAGGTCGACATCCAATGCGTGATCGCTGCGCACAAGGCCCAGGCGCAGATCCCGGGCCTGGCCAACGTCAAGAACGTGGTGGCCGTGGCGTCCGGCAAGGGCGGCGTGGGCAAATCGACCACCGCGGCCAACCTGGCCCTGGCCCTGGCCCGGGAAGGGGCGCGCGTGGGCATCCTCGACGCGGACATCTATGGTCCCAGCCAGGGCGTGATGTTTGGCATTGCCGAAGGTTCGCGGCCGAAGATCAAGGACCAGAAGTGGTTCGTGCCGATCCAGGCCCATGGCGTGGAAGTCATGTCGATGGCCTTCCTGACCGATGACAACACGCCGATGGTGTGGCGCGGGCCCATGGTCTCCGGGGCTTTGATGCAATTGGTGATGCAAACCGACTGGGGCAACCTAGATTACCTGGTGATCGATATGCCGCCAGGCACCGGTGATATCCAACTGACCCTGGCGCAAAAAGTACCGGTGGCTGGAGCGGTGATCGTTACCACGCCCCAGGACCTGGCGTTGCTCGATGCCCGCAAAGGCGTGGAGATGTTCCGCAAGGTCAACATCCCGGTGCTGGGCGTGGTGGAGAACATGGCGGTGCACATCTGCTCCAACTGCGGGCATGCCGAGCATTTGTTCGGTGAAGGCGGCGGCGAAAAGCTGGCCACCCAATATGACGTTGAACTGCTGGCTTCGTTGCCGCTGTCGATGGGCATTCGTGAACAGGCCGATGGCGGTAAGCCGACGGTCGCCGCCGAGCCCGATGGGCAGATCGCCATGGTCTACCAGGAACTGGCCCGTCACGTGGGCGCGCGGATTGTCTTGCAGGAAGCCGGTGCCCAGGCAATGCCGACCATCACTGTCAGCGACGACTGAGTAGCTTGCAGGTAGAAAAGCCTCGACCTTGTCGGGGCTTTTTCTTGTCTGGCGTAAACCTTTTGGGAGGTCGACTGAGCATTTCCCTAATGGGCGGTGTAAGCATTCGCTTACTTTTTCGTAAGCGTTTGGTTTTTTAGCCGGCCCAGGACGACTCGAATCACTCGGACATATTTCTATGTTGTTGAAATAAAAGATTTATTTATTTTTATTCGGGCGCTATGGCAAGGCGCGCTTGGGAATGGATCCCGTTGAACTTGTCCGGGAAGTCTCTACTATCAGCCCTGTGTCCACGGATTGACACGGTCATCAAGGAACGATGACTCAGGGAACTTCGCAGGATGCGATTCATCAGGACGATGAAAAGGAACACAGGGACTAGGGAAAAAATGTGGGCGGGTCAAACCGCCCCTTTTTTTTGCCTGCAGAAAAGTAAACGACCGGCCTCCAGAAACGCAAAAAGGCCCGCAAGGGGCCTTTTGGAGGGGCGCGACGCTGTTAGCGTTCGAGGTCTTTGATCTTGCCCTTCACGCCATCCCACTCTTCTGCGCCTGGCAGCGATTCTTTCTTTTCAGTGATGTTGGGCCAGATTTCCGCCAGCTCGACATTCAACTGAATAAATTCCTGCATGTCCTCCGGGACTTCATCCTCGGAGAAAATCGCAACGGCCGGGCATTCTGGTTCACACAGGGCGCAGTCAATGCACTCGTCCGGGTGGATGACCAGGAAGTTCGGGCCTTCGTAAAAGCAGTCCACCGGACACACTTCTACGCAGTCGGTGTACTTGCACTTGATGCAGTTGTCGGTGACGACGAAGGTCATTTCTAGTTTTCTCCTCAGGCGGCGGCAGCGAAACCCCTTCTGGCAGGGTTCGCGAGGTTTGGGAGCGATAGTCTGCAGGCCAGGCTAAAAGCCTGCAGCATCCCAAACCGCGCGAGAGTCTACCAGCTTGCAAGCGTCTGCGTTATATCCGAGTCTTCAGTGCATATAACATTTCGAGCGCTTTACGCGGTGTCAAGTCATCCAGGTCAAGCTTTGCCAACTCATCCAATACCGGGTGGGGCAGGCTGGCGAACATATCGCTCTGCATGGGCACCCCGGGTTTGCTGGCGGCCTTGGCTGGGCTGGCAACCACGGTCTCGTGGGGCAGGGCGGTGGTTTCCAGGCGGCTGAGGTGCTCGCGGGCGCGCAGGATCACGTCGTTCGGCACACCGGCCAACTGGGCCACGGCCAGGCCGTAACTCTGGCTGGCCGGCCCAGGCAGCACATGGTGCAGGAACACGATGCGCTCGTTGTGCTCGGTGGCATTGAGATGCACGTTGGCCACCAGCGGCTCGCTTTCCGGTAGCACGGTCAGTTCAAAGTAGTGGGTGGCAAATAGCGTATAGGCCCGCAGGTGGGCCAGGCGCTCGGCGGCGGCCCAGGCCAGGGACAGGCCGTCGAAGGTGCTGGTGCCGCGCCCCACTTCGTCCATCAGCACCAGGCTGCGGTCGCTGGCGTTGTGCAGGATATTGGCGGTTTCGCTCATTTCCACCATAAAGGTCGAACGGCCACCAGCCAGGTCATCGCTGGAGCCGATACGGGTAAAGATGCGGTCCACCAGGGACAACTCGCAACTGGCCGCCGGCACGAAACTGCCGATATGGGCCAGCAGCACGATCAATGCGGTCTGGCGCATGTAGGTGGATTTACCGCCCATGTTCGGACCGGTAATCACCAGCATGCGCGTGTCGTCGTCCAGGGACAGGTCGTTGGCCACGAACGGCGTGGTCAGTACTTGCTCCACCACCGGGTGGCGACCCTGGACGATGCGCATGCACGGCTCGCTGACAAAACGCGGGCAGTTCAGGTCAAGGTTCAGCGCACGTTCGGCAAGGTTGCTCAATACATCCAGCTCGGCCAGGGCCGCGGCGGTGTCCTGCAACGGCGCGAGCTTGCCGATCAGGTCTTCGAGCAAGGCCTCGTAGAGCATCTTTTCCCGGGCCAGGGCGCGGCTCTTGGCCGACAGCGCCTTGTCTTCAAAGGCTTTCAGCTCGGGTGTAATGAAGCGTTCGGCACCTTTGAGCGTCTGGCGGCGCTGGTAATCAATCGGGGCCTGCTCGGCCTGCTTGCTCGGCAACTCGATAAAGTAGCCGTGCACACGGTTGTAGCCGACCTTCAGGTTGGCCAGGCCGGTGCGGGCCTTTTCGCGGGCTTCCAGGTCGATCAGGAACTGCCCGGCGTTCTCGCTCAAGGCTTGCAGCTCGTCCAGCTCGCTGTCGTAACCGGTCTTGAGCACGCCACCGTCGCGGATGATCGCGGGCGGGTTGTCGATAATGGCTTTTTCCAGCAGCGCAGCCAGTTCCGGGTAGGTACCGGCGGTGACGGCAAGTTGTTGCAGGTGCGGCGCTTCCAGCTCGGTCATCGCCTGTTGCAACTCGGGCAGTACGCCCAGGGCGTCACGCAGGCGCGCCAGGTCGCGCGGGCGGGCATTACGCAGGCCGATTCGCGCCAGGATCCGCTCGATATCGCCGATTTCCTTGAGCTGCGGTTGCAGCTTTTCAAAGCGGTAGCCGTCCAGCAGGCAGGTAATGGACGACTGGCGCGCCTGCAGCACGCTCAAGTCGCGCAGCGGGCGGTTCAACCAGCGGGTCAGCAAGCGGCTGCCCATGGCGGTCTGGCAACGGTCCACCACCGACTGCAGGGTATTGTCGCGGCCACCGGCCAGGTTGGTGTCCAGTTCCAGGTTGCGCCGGCTGGCGCCATCGAGCACCACCGTATCGTCCAGGCGTTCATGGCGCAGGCTGCGCAAATGCGGCAGGGCGGTGCGCTGGGTTTCCTTGGCGTAATTGAGCAGGCAACCGGCGGCGCCGATGGCCAGGGTCAGGGTTTCGCAACCAAAACCCTTCAGATCCTGTACGGAGAACTGCTGGCACAGACTTTTCAGCGCCGAATCGCGCTCAAAATCCCACGGCGCACGTCGCTTGGCCCCACGGCGTTTTTCCGCCGGCAAATCCTTTGGCCAATCATCCGGGATCATCAACTCCACCGGATTGATGCGCTCCAACTCCGCCAGCAGGTTCTCCCAGCCCTTGATCTCCAGGACCGTGAAATTGCCACTGGTGATATCCAGCACCGCCAGGCCGAACAGCCGCTCATCCCCCAGCACCGCCGCGATCAGATTGTCGCGCCGCTCATCCAGCAGCGCCTCATCACTGACCGTCCCCGGCGTAATGATCCGCACCACCTGACGCTCCACCGGCCCCTTGCTGGTCGCCGGGTCGCCGATCTGCTCGCAGATCACCACCGACTCACCGAGCTTGACCAGCTTGGCCAGGTAACCTTCCAGCGAATGGTAAGGAATCCCACACATCGGAATCGCCTGCCCAGCCGACTGCCCACGGGCGGTCAGGGTAATGTCCAGCAGCTTGGCGGCCTTCTTCGCGTCTTCATAGAAGATCTCGTAGAAGTCGCCCATGCGATAGAACATCAACTGATCAGGGTGCTGGTTTTTCAGGCGCCAGTACTGCTGCATCATCGGGGTGTGGGAGGACAGATCGGACGTATTTTTACTCATTGGGTAGTAGGCAAGTTCGTTGAAAGTGATGGGGCAAAGGGGGCGCTTGGCCCAGCATTTTTTGCGATGGGGGCAAGGTTAACACGCGAGGTCGGCCGTTCGCAGTTTGCAAGCGGATAGGTAAAACGTAAAAGGAGGTGACACATTTACTCAAAAGGGGACCATAAAAAGCCCGACACTAGGCCGGGCTTTTGTCCAGAGGCGGGATAGACATCAGGTGCGCTTTGCCTCTGCCTGCATCATGACAAGATTCTGTTGCTTGGTGGCTTCGATTAGCACCTGGCTGTAGACGCGCTTTTTTTGATCCGATTTTGCGTTACGAATAAAGTCAGCAAAGGGGCTTTTCGCTCCTTTGGACAAGCCCAGCTTGATCGAAATCATCATTGTGCTCCCGATGGTGGTAGTTCGAGCCTGGCTTTTAGATCAGCCCGCGAGTGTCGCTCAGGGATATGGTAGTCAATTTTTTCGACGCCGGCTTTGTAGAGCCGTCCCGAGTTGTCGATATGCTTGAGCAGCAAATCCACATGAATATCGCTTCCGTACTCTAGCTTAAGTGCGTTGACCACGTCACGTGCAGCAAAGTACTGCTCAATGAAGTGTTCTTTGCGAATTTTTCTTCCTTCAGCAGCCTCGCGGGCTTTGACGAATCCCCAGGCAAGCATTGGATCTTGGTAAACATACAATATCTGTACGAATCTTCCTTTTTTCAAGGAGCGCTCTACGTTTCTTCTGGCAACCTCAATATTCGAGAACGTGCCGTCGAGCAGAAATGACTGCCGTTGGTCCATCGCAAAGTCCACGATTTTTTCAACAAGAATTGAAACGCCGCGTTGGAATAACCATGAGTTTCCTCCTGTATAGGCGGCGAATTCGCCACGAAGCTCATCAGGATCAATTCGCAGGATCTGGCTGTCGGCAAACAGATTTATCAAGGCGATTGAAGCCTCGGTTTTTCCGGCACCAGGTGAACCCGCCATATAGACGGATACCGGAGCTTCCTCTGGTAGATAGATGCTCTTATCGGTCAGGCGCCTGGCAATGGATTTCTTGTTTGAACGAGCGAAGCCCAAAGCGTCGTCCGAGATTTTTTTCTCGGTCGGCGTCATCCTTTGATCGCTTGTACCGGCACTGTTTTCCATCAAACAAGCTCTGCATTTTTTGCGATGGGCGTCAGGTTAACATGCAAGCTCAGCACTTCGCCGTTCACAAACTCCCTGATACAACCGCATATCCATACACCAGATATGCAAATTAGCATTTGCCAACCCCCAAAACTCCCGTCACTATCCCCGTTATGCAAAAACGCAACGTTTCAATCGTCTTAAGAGAGCTGCTCGATCGCGACGGGATCTCCCCCACGGAGCTTCACCGGCGTACTGGCGTGCCTCAATCCACTCTGTCCCGGATTCTCAGCGGCAAGATCGTTGATCCATCGGACAAGCACATCTCGCGTATCGCCGATTATTTCCGCGTAAGCACCGACCAGTTGCGCGGGCGCGCGGGGGCGGCGTGGCAGGATGAGCGCGATCCGATGCATTCGGAGCTCAAGGATATAAGCCTGTGGGACGACGACACGCCCGTTAATGATGACGAGGTGTCGATCCCCTTTTTGCGCGAGGTTGAATTGGCTGCTGGATCAGGAAGATTCGTCATCGAGGAAAGCGAGAAGGCCAGCCTGCGTTTTGGTAAGCGCAGCCTGCGGCATAACGGTGTGCAGTTCGACCAGGCCAAGTGTGTGACGGTACGCGGCAACAGCATGCTGCCGGTGCTGCGCGATGGGGCGACGGTAGGGGTGAATGCCGGCAAGAGCGGGATCGGCGATATCGTGGATGGTGACTTGTATGCCATCAATCACAACGGTCAATTGCGGGTCAAACAGCTCTATCGCCTGCCTTCGGGGATCCGCCTGCGCAGCTTCAACCGGGATGAGCATCCCGATGAGGACTACAGCTTCCAGGAGATCCAGGAAGAGCAGATCAGCATCCTCGGTCACGTTTTTTGGTGGGGCATGTACGCCCGCTAACCCTTCTTTGTAAGAAGCAGCCCGCCCAAGAGCGGGCTTTTTTTCGCCTATGGAAAACCGCCAAGTGCCCACCCTTCAAGGCTTTTATGCGAATTCGCATAATTCGTGCAAAATAAAATGCATTTATGCATTGACTGTATATGCATTAATGCATATTCTCCATCTCAAGCCAGCCAACAAGGCCTGGTGGAGGCAGCAAGGATGCTGCCAAGGAAGACAAGGACGGCACGCAACACTGGCATGGACGCCACCGAGTGATGGCAAGGACGCCAGGCAACACCGGCAAGGATGCCGACGCTCTTTAGTTTCACGGTTTTACAACAGGCAGCGATGAACCGGCCTTGACGGTTCAGAGGGTTGGCAACTGACCCGGGTGTGCAGCGTAAAGCACCAGAAGCAGTTATCCGGCAGACAGGGATCGTGGTCGGAAAAACATCAAGGAAGAATCCGTAACGCGCCAGTAGCGCCTAAGGACAGCATTACTGAAAAGCCTGGGCCACCGGGCTTTTTGGAATGCCTACCGACAACCCCATCCATCTATTGACCCAAGCACCGGCCACCTGCCGGTTTTACGCATTCCAGGAGGCGTGACATGACAAACGAGCAGCAAGCGTTGGCAGAAATGCCTATCTGGCTGGTGATTATTCTGGCCCTGATCGGCGGCGTGTCCGGGGAGATGTGGCGCGCCGACAAGGAGGGCGCCCGCGGTTGGTCGCTGGTCCGCCGCCTGGCCCTGCGTTCCGGGGCCTGCATGGTGTGCGGGGTTTCAGCGTTGATGTTGCTGTACGCCGCTGGCATGTCGATCTGGACGGCCGGCGCGCTCGGGTGCTTGACCGCCATGGCCGGCGCCGATGTTGCCATCGGCCTTTATGAGCGCTGGGCTGCCAGGCGCATCGGGGTCAACCCGCCCCCGGATTCAAAGTGATTGTTGCAAGGAAGCCACCCCATGACCCTTATTGAAAAACCTTCACAGCTGCCGATTGCCGTCGGCCAGGCCCTGCGTGCAGCGTTCCCCGAACTACGGGTGGGCAGCCCGCCGGGCATTCTGGCGGCGGATGAAACCGCCGTGGCGATCACGGTCGAGCGCAATGGCCCGGGCGTACGCTCCCTTGAAGGGCGCAAGGCCCATGTCTTGTCGATTTCGCTCAAGGTCATGGCCGCCCAGGGCGCGCAGCCCTTTGACGCCTGCGACCTGGCAAGCCGGCTGATGGACCTGGTGCTGGATAACCGTTGGCAGTTGCCGCCGGCCCAGTGCGATGTGCCGGTGAATATCGTTGCGCTGCCGTCGACCCCGGTGGGGGCCGAACCCAACTACGACAGTTGGACCGTGTCCTTCAGCCAGACCCTTTACCTCGGCCCGCCGCTGCTCGACGACCCCATCGGCAAGCCGCTGTTTGCCCGGACCTGGGAAGTGTCGGATATCGACGACCCCGATCAATACCGGCCATTGCAGGAGTAGCCCATGTTCGATGCATTGTTACGCCTGCAATTGGCGCCCATTGTCGAGCGCCTGGCACAGATGGAAACCCAGCTGGAAGACCTCTATCGGCGGGCCGAGAGCTTTTGCCGGATCGGCGTGTGCCAGGAAGTTGATGCGGCCAGCAACACCTGCAAGGTCAGCCATGGCGAGTTGCTGACCCCGGCGATTCGCTTTTTCAACCCCAGCGCCGGGGCGCAGACGGAAACGCGGATCCCCACAGTGGGTGAGCAATGCCTGTTGCTCAACTACGGCGGCGGCGAGGGTGGGGGGCAGTCGGTGGCGCTGTTTGGCCTGAACAGTGATCGCTTCCCACCGCTGTCCAGCGTGGCCAGCCTGACGAGCCGGCGTTACCCGGACGGAACGCAAAGTGCTTATGACGCCGCAGGCCATGTCATGAATTGGAGCAATGGCCCCACGGTCTTCAGCGGTTCTCGCGAGCAGGTGGAAATAAGCCTGGGCGCCGCCCGTTTGGTCATGACCGCCGCCGCCATCAGTGTGCAGGTCGGTGCAGTCGGCATGCTGCTGGATGCGTCCGGCGTTCACTTGAGTGGCCCGGTGGTGGATCACCAGGGCCGAGTTATCAGCACGGCATAAGGATTTGCCATGATCGGAATTGAGAGAAACACCGGGGCCGTGGTGGACGACTGGCCGCAATTTGTCCAGCGCGCCACCCGGGCCCTGACCACGCCGTTGGGCACACGGCAGAAACGCCCGCTGTACGGTTCGCTGATCCCGCAACTGCTGGGGCAGAACCTGGGCGACGATCTGCTGATCCTCGCCCAAAGCCACGCCGCCCAGGCTTTTTACAACCCGCAGAACGGCATCGGCGATTTTGTGCCGCAAGTCATCGTCGCCAATCGCCAGGGCGCAGGCCTGTTGCTGCGGTTTGCCGGCACCTGGAAAAACCGCAAGCAATCCTTCGAGGTGGTGACATGAGTATGTTGATCCCCGGGCAGAACCAATTGGCACCGCCCGACCTGATTGCCGTCGACGAATTCGAGCCGCTGCTGGCGCAGTTCAAGGCGTTTGTCGTCGACTATGTGGCCGCCCGCGCCCCGCAAAGTGCGGCCAAGCTCAAGGTCAGCCTGGACAACGAAAGCGAGTTGCTGACCCTGGCCCTGGAGGCGTTTTGTGTGCGCCTGCAAACCCATGAGCGCAAGTACAACGCGCGGATCCAGCAGATGCTGGCGTGGTGGGCCACCGGCAGCAACCTGGACGCGCGCCTGGCCGATATGGGCCTGGAGCGCCAGGTGCTCGACCCCGGCGACCCGGCGGCGTTCCCGCCGGTGCCGCCGACCCTCGAAAGCGATGATGATGCCCGGCTGCGTTACTACCTGGCACCCCACGCGCCGGCCGCCGGTTCACGCATGCAGTATCGGCGCGAGGTGTTTACCCTCGGCGAGCGGCCGGCGGTCAAAGTCCACAGTACCGCTGCGGGCGTGGTCACGGTCAGCTACACCTTCGACCCGGATGGTTATGCCGCCCAGGTCAAGGATGGCAACGCCCGGCGCACCGCGCCAGGAGAGGTGATGGTCACCGTGCTGTCCCGTGCCGGCAATGGCACACCGTCGGCAAATTTGCTTGACGGGGTGCGGCGCCATTTCGCCCGGCCCGATGTCCGCCCGGAAACCGATTGGGTGACGGTGCAGGGCGCGCAGATCGTGCCGTACAAGATCCGCGTAGTGGCCAAGATCAACGCCGGCCCCGACTCGGGGCTGACGCAAGTGGCGGCCCAGCAGTTGCTGCAGACCTATGCTGAGTCCTGTCACTGCCTGGAAGGGCGCGTGGACCCGAGCTGGATCGACTACACCATCCACACCGCCGGGGCCGCGCAACTGGAGATTCTCGAACCGCTGGCGCCGATTATCACCACGGCGTTCCAGGCGCCGTATTGCACGGGTGTCGAGGTACAGGTGCGCAGCTTATGAATGAACAATCACCCAGCTTGTTGCCCGCCAACAGCTCACCGCTGGAGAAGGCGCTGGACCTGGGCTTTGGCCGCCTGCTCGAACGGGTCGTCCCGCCATTCCCGGCGCTGATGAACCCGCTGCAAACGCCAGCGCCATTCCTGCCTTACCTGGCCGCCGACCGTGGCGTCAGCGAATGGGATGCCTCTGCCGGCGAAACCGAAAAACGCCTGACGGTGGCGCTGTCCTGGCAGATCCAGCGCCAGGCCGGGACGCCCAAGGCCTTGAGCCACGCGGTCGAGTCCCTGGGGTTCACCCCCAATATCCTGGCCTGGTACCAACAGCGTCCGCCGGCCCAGCCCTACACCTTTGACGTGCAGGCGATCATCGGTCGCAGTTGGTCCAGTGGCGACCACAACCGCCTGATCCGCCGCATCAACGCGGCCAAGAGCGAGCGCGACCTGGCCACCATCACCCTGGTGCACGAAGTGTTCGGTGGGTTGCCGATGACCGGCGCCGCCCACCGGGCGCTGAACGACGGTGAGCTGTCGCTGTGGGGCGCCTTGCCGGAACTCGCGTTGAGTTCAAGGCTTAACAGTGCGGGCGTGGCCCAGCACTACACCATTAACGACTACGACCTCAGGGCGCAGCCATGACCGATGACATTACGCGCCTGGTGCGCTTCACCTCCAAGGGTTTGGATGAAGTGCTGCAGGCAAAGAACCAAGGCTTGAAAGGCGAAATCACCCACATCGCCGCCGGCACCGGCCGCTACCACCCCACCGGCAACGAAACCGCCCTGCGCGATGAGCGCCAGCGCGTGGCAATTGTGGATTACGAAGACCTGGGCCAGCACCAACTGCGCATGGCCGCGCTGTTTGATGGCGATGGCGAGTACGAGATTGGCGAGTTTGGGTTTTATCTCGCCAGTGGCACGTTGTTGGCGGTGTACTCGGTGGCGGGGCAGTTGCTGACGTATAAGGCGGCGGCTGCGCGGGTGCTGCAGAAGTTTACGTTGGATATTTCGCCGTTGCCGGTCGATAGCATCACCGTGATCGTGGGCTCGGAAAACCTCAACATCCTGATGGTGGATGAGTTGGCGTCGCTCTCGACGGCCAGCATCGACAACATGGCGCGGGGAGTCGGAGTTTTATTTCGATTGATGGCGCTTGAAGCGAAGGCTTAACACAAGATCAATGCACTACAAGGAGTTTAAACATTGAGTACTGAACAGCAATTGGCCGCGGTTGTCAGCGCGGCAAATAATCTGACGGGTGTTGTAACGGGCAAGATCGGTGAGATTGATCGAGCGCTTGAAGCGGCACAACGAACCTACCGCGAACAGCTTGCGAGTTTGGATCAGCGTTTGCCCAGGCTGGCGATTACGCAAAATTTTAGTATGGCGCCGGATGCCACAGGCAATCTGATTGAGGGGTGGGATATCCATCAGCAGGTAACTACAACGAAGCTGCGGACGGTTACCAATACTTCTCAAAAAACTGGCCGACCCTCGGCAGATGTTGATTTTATGCGACAAGTTCAAGCTGATGTTCGGGAGCAGTTTCCTGACTTTGATATTAGGGCGTCTGAATATTGGAGAAATGGTATTCACGTCTGGCAAATGAAATGGACGGATAATGCCGTAAGTGCCTGGCTCGCTTATCCAAAGTCTGTCGATGACGGAAAGTTAAGTGGTGGTCGCCCGTTACTTATGAACTCGACCGTGACTATAGGTGCTTTTGTTCGGCTAGTTGACGGGGAGATCGGTGGTGCGTGGAGTACAGGGGCCGAGAAGGGCAAGTGGCGCTGGTGTTCAGTGGTCATGCAACCGACTCGTATGTTTGGTCATTACTGGGTGATCCACCCAATGTGTGTTACAGCAAATGGGGTGGTGGAAGTCATGCTTGCCGGTGCGTGCACAGGTGTAGTCACTCATCCTGCTGATTGGTCATGCATGTTGGCATTGGATTAAGGAGAACGTTAATGAAACCTATTTTTGCACTTGCTGAACTGCATCCTCTGATTAAGTGGGCGGAAATCCGAGCATCCCGCGACGCCGATCTGGCCGCCAGCGATTACGCAGCAATGCCCGATTACCCCATGGCCGATAAAGACCGCCCGGTATTCGTCGCCTACCGCAAGGCACTGCGTGATATCCCCGACCAGGGCGCCGACCCGGACACCGTGATCTGGCCTGAAAAACCGGCCTTCCTGAAGTAACTCACCCCACCGCGACAGCGGTTTTTTTTCGCCCGCCCAAAGCCCCTCCCGCAGGGGCTTTGCGCTTTTTGCACCCGGAGAATTCTCCCCATGGTCAACCGCCAAACCTACACCGTCCTCATCCCATTCCCCACCGGAGCCGGCCACTGGTCCGCCGTCGGCGAGGAGTTGGACCTGCTGGACGTCGAAGCAACCGCCCTGCGTACCGCCGGCCGCCTGGAACTGACCAGCGTGCTGGCTGCCGCCCAAGACACCCCACCGGCCAAGAAGGCCGTTACCAAGAAGGCTGAATAATCATGGCTGAGGTTTTGAACTTCGAGCATAACGGCATCACCGTCAATGCCAGCGAATCCCCCGAGGCCATGGGTGGCCTGGGTGACAACGTGATCGGCCTGGTCGGCACCGCGCCCAATGCGCACTTGTCGATCCCGAAAAACGCCCCGTTTCGCATCAACAGCTTCACCGCCCAGGCGCTGCTGGACCCGACCGGCGCCGAGTCGGGTACGTTGTTTCATGCGGTGTACCAGATCCTCAAAGTGGTCAAGGTGCCGGTCTATGTAGTGATCGTCGAAGAAGGCGCCACCCCGGCCGATACCCTCAATAACGTGATCGGCGGCAATGAGCCGGTGACCGGTCGCAAGCTGGGTCTCGCAGCGCTTGGCAGCGTCCCCGAAGACCTGACGATCATTGGTGCCCCGGGCTTTACCGGGACCAAGGCGGTGGCCGGTGAGTTTGCCGCGTTCGGCAAGCGCATCAAGGCCCGTGTGGTGCTGGACGGCAAAGACGCCAGCGTCGCCGACCAAGTGACCTACAGCGGCGAGCTGGGTGGCGCCGAGCTGGGTTTCGACCGCTGCCTGCTGGTGTACAACATGCCGTCGGTGTACTCCAAGGCCGCGAAGAAAAACGTGTTCCTTGCGCCGTCGTCCCTGGCCATCGCCGCATTGGCCAAGGTCAAGCAATGGGAAAGCCCGGGCAACCAGGTGACCTTTGCCGAAGACGTGTCCCGCGTGGTCGAGTACAACATCCTCGACACCTCCACCGAAGGCGACCTGCTCAACCGCTACGGCGTGAGCTACTACGCGCGCACCATCCTCGGCGGCTTCTCGCTGCTGGGTAACCGCTCTGTCACCGGCAAATTCATCAGCTATGTCGGCCTGGAAGATGCCATCAGCCGCAAGCTGGTCAAGGCCGGGCAGAAAGCCATGGCGCACAACCTGACCAAGTCGTTCATGGACCAGGAGGTCAAGCGCATCAACGACTGGCTGCAAACCCTGGTGGCCGACGAAACCATCCCGGGCGGCAGTGTGTACCTGCACCCGGAACTCAACAGTGTCGAGAAGTACAAGAACGGCACCTGGTTCATCGTGATCGACTACGGCCGCTACGCGCCGAACGAACACATGGTTTATCAACTCAATGCCCGCGATGAAATCATCGAGCAGTTCCTGGAGGACGTTCTCTAATGTTTACCAACCGAGTCAGACAGGCCATTGCGGCCACCCTCCAGGGCCTGCCGCTGTCGGCGACCGTCGAGGAGTTCACCCCGCCGAAGATCGAGTTCGACATGGAAGCCATGTCCGGCGGGCGCTTTATCGCCGAGGAAATGGCCAAGAGCGCCAAGGTGCTCAGCGCCAAGCTGGTGCTGCAAGGCGCAGGTCCCGAAATCATGCTGGCCCTGGGCGTGCGCCTGGGCGAAGACATCCTGCTCAACGTGCGCGAAGCGGGCCAGGACCAGGACGGCAAGACCTACTTCACCTACCACACCGTCGGCGGCAAGCTTAAATCCCTGGAGGAAGCCAAGCTGAAGATGGGCGACAAGGCCATCACCACCCTGGAACTGTCCTGCCGCACCTACCATCGCCTGGACAACGGCGTGCCGGTGATCGACATCGACGTGCGCACTCAGAAGTTCGTGCTCAACGGCGTCGACATCCTCGGCGATGCCCGGCGCGCGGTGCTGATGCCGTAAGCCTTTCCACGGATCGGAAATAGGCACGGTCAGTGTGGGAGCTGGCTTGCCTGCGATAGCGGTCTAGCAGTGACAAATGAGGCTGCTGACACTGCGCGATCGCAGGCAAGCCAGCTCCCACATTGACCGTGTCCACGGCGGGTCCGTAGTGCTTTCAACATTTTTACTCAAGGAATTTCGCCCATGGCCTGGAAGCCACCCCTGCACATTCTGCTGGCGCCGATCACCGCCGACAGCGGTGCGAGCATTGAGCAGATCCAACTCAAACCCTTGTTCTACGCCGCGCAAAAACAGGCCCTGGCCCGTGCGGGCGACGACGAGGACGACCAGTTCTTCGAGCTGGCCAAACTGGCCACCGGCCTTTCGGAAAAGGAACTCGACCAACTCAAGCGCCCGGACTACGTGAGCATTGCCCAACACGTACACGACATGTCGACGCGCCCGGCCTCGTTCTTCCTGGGCGACTCCACTGAGCCCAGCGAGCAGGTGCAACTGCTGCTGCCGCTGGAAGTGGCCGGCCGCGTGTTGACCAGCGTCACCCTGGAAATGCCCGCCCTGCGCGCCACCAAAGTGATGAAAAAACTCGCCACCAACAAAGAGCGCGCCGAGTTCATCACCTCGCACTGCACCGGCCTGATGATCCCCGACCTGGATGGCCTGACCGTGCCCGACTGGACGGAATTGCAGGAGCGTATCGACGATTTTTTAAACAAACCGGCGGACTTCTTTCGCAGCGCGACATCGAAGTAATCCTCGACGTTGTACCGCTGGTTTATTCGGTAAACGAAGCGGAAATTCTCGAATGGAATGCCGCCAAAGCATTGCGCCGCTACGACATCGCGATCACTCGCCTTGGCGTCAAATAGGAGGAGAGCGAGATGCAAGACGCTCGATATACGCTCAAGCTCGCGGACGAAGACAAACGCTGGATGAGCTTTCCCGGGCTCGCCGAAAGCGGCGCCTCGCAACTGTCGGGCCTGCTAGACGCGCAGGATGAACGCCTGGTTGACCCATCCAGTGTGGATGTGGCGACAGCGCCACCGTCCGAACTGGGCCTGGCACTGGCCAACGCCAGCCTGCACATCCATGCGTTGACCGAGGAACAGGTGCGGTTGCGCGAGAGTCTGGAAACCCTCAACAGCACCCTGTTTATCGCCGGTGGCTCCCCGCTCGGTAGCGTCGCTGCAAGCCCCGCGCCTGTGGCTCAAGAGGCCGCCAAAGACAAGGAACCGGCAGCGGATCCCTGGTACATCAAGGGGGCCAAGTGGTTGGGGGAGGGGTATCTTGATACGGCCAGGGGCCGGTTAACTGGCAAGGCTGTCGATGTGACGCTTGGCAAATTGCCCGGCGTGGGCAAACTGTTCCGCGACGATAGCAAGGACTGCTGCTGCCCAGGGGCCACCGAAACCTTGCAGGGGCGTGCGCGTTTTCTGCCGAAAAAAACGCTGCGCCAGAGACCCACGAAGCGGTCGTCGTCGAAAAAAACCACCCGCAGCGGTAGCCGCCTTGTCGGATCCATGGCAACGCTGCAGGGTGTTTTGGGGCGTGCCGGCCAGGCGTTTGACGGGCCCAAAATGGGTTTTCAGGGCGCGCCGCTTCAAGCTGATCGGCCCGCTCCGCGCCTGGGTGAACGTTCATCCGAGGCGCTTGTTTCACCCGTTCGTGGGCCAGTGTTGCTCAGCACTCCAGCGCCCGCTTTGCCCAAGGCTATCCCCTCCAGCCTGGTTTCAACGATGAGCAGGCTGGAGTCCGTCGGTACTCGATCCCTTGCGCCGCTGCGCTACGCCGACACCGCCATCAACCTCGTCCAGGGTGTGCGCAACGGCGACCTGCAAGCGGTCGGCAGTAGCCTCGGCACTGCCGGCGGTGCGTGGGCCGGCGCCACTGCCGGCGCGGCCCTCGGCACCCTGGTTTTGCCAGGCGTTGGCACTGCCGTCGGTGGCGTTATCGGCGGCCTGTTGGGTGGCGAGGCGGGCACCTGGTTGGGTGAAAAACTCTTCCCTTCCAGCAATCGCCTGCCAGCGCCCGAGGCCCTGAGCAAAGACCTCAACAGTGCCCGCTCGGACAACGTCCAGGTCACCCTGGCCCCGAGCATCCAGATCACCGGCGTCAACCCCGCAGACGCCCAGCAGGTGGTCGACCGGGTCCTGCAAACCCTGCAAAACCAATGCGTGCCGATGCTCACCGACTCTTTGGCGGTTCGGCGCAACGCGGCACTGACCGACGGAGGTGATTAATGCGACAGCAGATGGTACTGGGCGCCTTTATTTTCGGGCTGTCCCGAGGGTTCGCCTATTCCACGCTCCAGCGCAGCAGTGATGGCGGCTGGGGCGACCTGGAGATTATGGCCAGCAAGCCCCAGTCGCGGCAGAACGGCCAGAAGCTGGAAAAACTGACCTTCGCCGGTACCGCCACGGCGGCCGTTGGCATGCAGCGCCTGGACCAATTGCGCGCCCTGCAGGATGCCCGGGCGCCGCTGCCGCTGGTCGATGGTATCGGCCGCAACTGGGGCCTGTGGCGCATTACGGCAGTCACGGAAAACCAGGCCAATGTGATCGATGACGGCACCGCCATGGTGATCAAGTGGTCGCTGGTGCTGGAGGAATTCGTCAATGCGTAGAGTACGAAGTATTGCCGGCGATTCGGTCAACCTGCTGCTCTACCGCGAGCTGGGGCGTTGCGATGATGCGGCCGAAGAAACCCTGTGGCGCTTGAACCCCGGGCTTGCCGAACATGGCCCGGTGTTGCCGGCGGGCGTAGGGGTGATCGTGCCCGAGATGGACGCGCAACCGGGTGTTGCAACGCCGGTTTCGGCCTGGGATTAAGGAGGCAGCATGGCAATGGGATTTACCCCGGTCGTGGAGATCTATGGCGCCAACGCGGCCCTGATCAACCCACGGCTGATGCAGTGGAAACACACCGATGCGGCGGGGATCGAGTCTGACCGCCTGGAACTGACCATCAATATCGAGGGCCTGGAAGGCCTGCCGAGCCTGGGCGCGAAGATCGGCTTGCGCGTGGGTTATCGCGAGTCGGGGCTGGTGGAAAAAGGCGAGTTTGTGATTACCCAGCGTACGCCGTACCTGTTCCCCATGCGCCTGGCGCTTGTGGCCACGGCGGCACCGTTCAGCGTGGCCGACCAGAGCGGCTACCGCCAGCGCCGCTCCGCCAGCCATGGCCCTACGACCCTTGGCGCGCTGTTTCGTCAACTGGCCACGCGGCATGGGTTTTCCCCCCGGGTGGCGCCGGCACTGGATGGGATTGCGATTGAGCATATCGACCAGTCCAACGAGACCGACATGGGCTTTATCACCCGCCTGGCCGGGCGCTACAACGCGGTGACCAAGCCGGTCAACGAGCTGTATGTGCTGGCGCAAAGCGGCCAGGTCAAATCGCTCTCGGGCCAGCAACTGCCGGATGTGCGGTTGTCGGTGACCCATGACAACCGTCCCGGCGAGCAGGCATTTATCAGCGCCCGGGTTGATGACAGCGCACGGGCCAAATACCAGGGCTGCCGAGTCAGTTGGTGGGATGCCGCGGCCTCTCGCCAGCGCGTGGTCGAGGTGGGGATTGCGCCGTTCAAGACCTTGCGCCAGCGCTGCCAGAGTGAAACCGAAGCGCGCTCGGTGGCCGAGGGCGAGTTGCGCCGGGTGGGGCGGGAAGGGCTGAGCATCGCCATCGACTGCCCTGGTAACCCGTTGCTGTCTGCCGAAGGCCTGTTGTTGCTGGATGAAACCTGGCCGGGTTATATGCAGGGGCGCTGGTCGATTGACAAGGTGACCCACGCAGGCGACACGACGACCGGGTATCGCAGCTCGATCATAGCCAGTGGATTGGCGTCTTAGACGGTTGGAGATCAAGGATGATGACACTTACGCAATTGCAACAGATCCTGCCCAACGCCCGCGCCCAAGCGGGCGTTTTTATTTCGGCGCTGAACGCCGCCATGCTCCACCGCAATA
This sequence comes from Pseudomonas sp. GW821-FHT01D09, assembly GCF_059422465.1. Lineage (NCBI taxonomy): Bacteria > Pseudomonadati > Pseudomonadota > Gammaproteobacteria > Pseudomonadales > Pseudomonadaceae > Pseudomonas > Pseudomonas sp. GW821-FHT01D09. The sequence continues at coordinate 29,280 of NZ_JBWKWY010000012.1, read as the reverse complement.
TCACCACCCCCAAACGCATGGCGGCCTTTATCGCCCAGGTCGGTCACGAGTCTGGTGAACTGCGTTACGTGCGTGAACTGGGCGGTGAGCGCTACCTGGGCAAATACGACACCGGCACCCTGGCCGCACGCCTGGGCAACACCCCCGCAGCCGACGGTGACGGCCAGAAGTATCGTGGCCGTGGCCTGATCCAGATTACCGGGCGGCGCAATTACCTGGCCTGTAGCCGGGCGCTGTTTGGCGATGAGCGCCTGCTGCATTTCCCCGAACTGCTGGAGCAGCCGCAATGGGCGGCCGAATCCGCCGCCTGGTTCTGGCACAGCAATGGCTTGAATGAGTTGGCGGACCAGGACCAATTCACCACCATCACCCGCCGTATCAATGGTGGCCTCAACGGGCTGGAGCACCGCCAACAGTTGTGGGAAAAGGCGAGGGCGGTGTTATGCCGTTGAGCGGGCGCCTGTTGGCGGTTGCCCTGCTGATGGCTATCTCGGCGGCAGCCAGCTGGCAGGTCCAGGCCTGGCGTCATGGCCTGGCCTTTGAACGCCAGGCCGCACGGCATTCAGCACTGCTCAACCGGCAAAGCCAGGCAGCACTGGGCCAATACCGGGCCGAACAGGACAGGCGCCGGGCGTTGGAGCAACAGCTTCACGCCAGCGATCAACAACATACACGGGAGTTGAGCGATGCACAGCGTTACCAGGTTTCTCTGCGCGACCGGCTGGCCACTGCTGATGTGCGCTTGTCAGTCCTTCTCGACACCGCCGACCCCGCCAATGGCCACGCGATGCCATCCGCCGCCACCGGCAGCGTGGTTCATGGAGCCCCGCGAGGCCGACTTGACCCGGCGCATGCTCAACGAATTATCGGCATCACCGATGCCGGCGATCATGGATTGATCGCGTTGCGGGCCTGCCAGGCCTATGTTCGGGCCATCACCCGGTAATCTGTTGAAGCCCTCTGTCACTTGCGTGGCCGATGGGCTCCTGTAGGGTAGGCAAACCCCCGCACTTTCCTGGAGACGATCGTGAAGGAAATTACCCAGCTCGCCGCCGAACTTGGCCGACGCTTGCAGGCGCTCAATGCCCACGTCACTACCGCCGAATCCTGCACCGGTGGCGGCATCGCCGAAGCCATTACACGGATTCCCGGGAGTTCGGCCTGGTTCGAGGCCGGGTATGTGACCTATTCCAATCGGCAGAAGACCCGCCAGCTCAATGTGCCGCAAGACTTGTTCCCCAAAGTCGGCGCGGTGAGCCGTGAAGTGGTCGAGGCCATGGCCCGGGGCGCCCAGGAACAAAGCCTGGCGCGGTTTGCCGTGGCGGTCAGCGGCGTGGCAGGCCCCGATGGCGGCTCGCCGGACAAACCGGTGGGCACCGTATGGCTGGCCTGGGGCGTGGGTGATGACATTACGGCCGAGCGCCAGCATTTCCCCGGCAACCGCGACGAGGTCCGCCGACAAACGGTAAAGGCCGCGCTAGAGGGGCTATTACGACGAGCTGCAGCAGAAATAGAAAATCAGGGGTAGGCGATCCCCGATCTTTATGGAACAATACTGTCTACTTATACAGGTGTTGGCCGTCAGGCCTTATTGATTACGTGAGGACTTTAATGGACGACAACAAGAAGAAAGCCTTGGCTGCGGCCCTGGGTCAGATCGAACGTCAATTCGGCAAGGGTGCCGTAATGCGTATGGGCGATCACGACCGTCAGGCGATCCCGGCTATTTCCACGGGCTCTCTGGGTCTGGACATCGCGCTCGGCATTGGCGGCCTGCCAAAAGGCCGTATCGTTGAAATCTACGGTCCGGAGTCTTCTGGTAAAACCACCCTGACCCTGTCGGTGATTGCCCAGGCACAAAAAATGGGCGCCACCTGTGCGTTCGTCGATGCCGAGCACGCTCTGGATCCTGAATATGCTGGCAAGCTGGGCGTCAATGTCGACGACCTGCTGGTTTCGCAGCCGGACACCGGCGAGCAGGCGCTGGAAATCACCGACATGCTGGTGCGCTCCAACGCCATCGACGTGATCGTGGTCGACTCCGTGGCAGCCCTGGTACCAAAGGCTGAAATCGAAGGCGAAATGGGCGACATGCACGTCGGCCTGCAAGCCCGCCTGATGTCCCAGGCCCTGCGTAAAATCACCGGTAACATCAAGAACGCCAACTGCCTGGTGATCTTCATCAACCAGATCCGCATGAAGATCGGCGTGATGTTCGGCAGCCCGGAAACCACCACCGGTGGTAATGCGCTGAAATTCTACGCTTCGGTCCGTCTGGACATCCGTCGTACTGGCGCGGTGAAGGAAGGTGACGAGGTTGTCGGTAGCGAAACCCGCGTCAAGGTTGTGAAGAACAAAGTGGCCCCGCCATTCCGTCAAGCCGAGTTCCAGATTCTCTACGGCAAGGGTATCTACCTGAATGGCGAGATGATCGACCTGGGCGTGCTGCACGGTTTTGTCGAGAAGTCCGGTGCCTGGTATGCCTACAACGGCAGCAAGATCGGTCAGGGCAAGGCCAATTCGGCCAAGTTCCTGCAGGACAACCCGGATATCGCGGCGACCCTTGAGAAGCAGATCCGCGACAAGCTGCTGACCCCGGCGCCAGACGTCAAGGCTGCGGCCAACCGTGAACCTGTTGATGACCTGGCAGAAGCCGACGCCGATATCTGAGTCCAACGATGACAGTTGTACTCGATACTCTGGTTGCCGTACGGCGTACGGCAATGGACCTGCTCGCACGACGCGAGCATGGTCGTGTCGAGCTGACGCGTAAACTGCGTCAGCGTGGCGCCCCTCCCGAAATGATCGAAACAGCCCTCGACCGCCTGATGGAAGAGGGGCTACTTTGCGAAGCCCGTTATCTCGAAAGTTTTGTTTCCTACCGGGCACGCTCGGGCTACGGCCCTGCGCGGATTCGTGAGGAATTGAGTCAGCGGGGCTTGCAGCGCGCCGATATTGAACTGGCGTTGCGTGAGTGTGGTATCAGTTGGCAAACGCAACTGGAAGACACCTGGCGCCGCAAGTTTGCCGGCCATCTGCCGATTGATGCCCGTGAGCGTGCCAAGCAAGGGCGCTTTTTGAGCTATCGCGGGTTTTCAATGGAGATGATCAGCCGCTTGTTGAGCGGTCGAGAATTGGATGACTGATTCTTAGGCCAATGACGATCAAAAGTGGGGGCTGTCGAGCCCCAGCGAGGCTGCGATGGCGGCGGGTCTGGCAATACAGTATTCGCTGTGAGGCTACGATCGTGGCCCCGCTGGGCTCGACAACTTCCACAAAAAACAGCCCCAAAACAAAAGGCCCGCTATGAAAATAGCGGGCCTTTTTTGCGTTTTACGGCATCACGCCAGTTCCGGCGCCACCCGTTGCTGTGCTTTACCCTGGGCTTGGGCCCAGTTCTCCGGCAGGTTGATGTAGTCCACCAGCTCCCGCAGCCGCCCCTGGTTGCGCCCGGTGAAGTTGAACACCAGTCGCGTCAGGTGGCTGAAGCGTGCTTCATCGTGCTCTTCACCCCCATAGGCCAGTTGCTGGAAGTCCTCACTCAGCCGCAGGTCAGCGAACGCCGTCTGCATATGTGCCAAGGCATGCTCGCTGAGCGGGTGGTTCATGCGTACCACAAACTGGCGCTTCAGCCAGCGGGTGGAGTGGAAGTTGGCATAGAACTGGTTGATTTCATGCACCGCCTCTTCGGCACTGTGTACCAGGCGCACGAGCTTGAGGTCGGTGGGCAAGATGTAGCGGTTGGCCTCCAGCTGGTTGCGGATAAAGTCCAGGGCCCCTTGCCAGAAACCACCACCGGGCTCGTCCAGCAGCACCACTGGCACCAGCGGGCTCTTGCCGGTCTGGATCAGGGTCAAGACTTCCAGTGCTTCATCCAGGGTGCCGAAGCCGCCTGGGCACAGCACCAGCCCATCGGCTTCCTTGACGAAAAACAGTTTGCGGGTAAAGAAGAAGTGGAACGACAGCAGGTTGTCCGTGCCATCAATGGTCGGGTTGGCATGCTGTTCAAAAGGCAGGGTGATATTGAACCCCAGGCTGTGTGCCAGGCCGGCGCCTTCGTGGGCGGCGGCCATGATACCGCCACCGCCGCCGGTGATGACCATCAGGTCTGAGCGGGCCAGGGCCGCGCCCACTTCCCGGGCCAAGGCATACAGAGGGCTTTCGACTGGGGTGCGGGCCGAGCCGAAGACGGTGACCTTGCGCCGGCCCTTGAACTGTTCGAGCACGCGAAACGCATGGTCCAGCTCATTTATCGCCTTCAAGGTGATCTTGGCGTTCCAGCGGTCGCGGTCGTCCTGGGCCATGCGCAGCACGGTGAGGATCATGTCGCGATACAGCGCAATATTCGGGCTGCTGGGGGCAATCAGGTTGAGTTGCGCTTCGACCTGCTGTGTGAGGTCGGGACGGACCGGCAGGTCGTTCGGTTGATCAGGCATTCAGCTTCTCCTTCGTTACAGAGCCCCGGCGTCTTATTGCAGGCTGCTGACGGCGACGAAACAGGCTCTGTCTGTTCCTTGTGATTAAAAACCTTTGCACTGCAAGTCACGTGAGGGCAACCTTTTTTGCCCTGTAAATGTTACCGGATCGCTCGATCATGAGCCCCTAAAGTCTTGTCTGGCAATAACTTAATAGGCGTTGATGAAGGTTTTGCAGAAGGGGGCAGTCGCGCCGTTGACGAACGGCGCGTGGAGAGGGGCCTTACTTTTTCTTCTTGGCCGGGGCCGGACAATCAGCCTCGACAAACTTGACCGACGCCACTGGGCGGTTGGTCTTGTTTTCGGTGATTTCGTAGCGCATCACGGCACCCTTGGCCATCAACTCGCGATAGCCTTTGTTCAGGCAAACGCTTTGTCCCAGCTGGAAATACACGGCTTTGGGGTTGGCGCGCATTTGCTCGGCACGGTCGGGCATCACGCTCAGGTGGTCAATCAGCTGCATGCCTTCGACGGTGTAGGCCACTTCCAGGGTTTTTTCATCAATCTCCCTGGGCAGGTCCTTGTTGCTTTCCGCCGCGACGCTTTGCAGCTTCTTGTTCATTTGCAGCTCCACCAGGGAGGCTGCCTGGGCACCCAGGGGCAATACCAGCGCCAGGGCGATGGTCGGGGCGGCAAGACGCAACATAAGACGCAGCATGAAACTCTCCTGATTCGGTTACTGGTCCATAGACCTGTCACTGCGCTGTGCGTTCAGTGGCGCGGGATTATAGGTGACCTGTAGTCGCGACGGCCAGGCGTATTGGCTGGGCGGCTCTGGTAAACTGCCGGCACTTTTGCCTGCCCCCGAGTTTTGTCCGTGTCGATTTTCATCGCTTCACAGCGGCACCCGCTATGAGCCACGCGGTGTTCCGCCTGCGTACCCAGCGCCTGGCCCGTGCCGTCAGCCCCTTTGTTGCGCGGGGCTCGCGTGCCGAACGTTGCCCCAGGTGCCGGGTCATCCCCGAATACTGCCTATGTGCCTGGCGCCCAAAAGTTGCGGCCAGGTCGGCCATGTGCCTGTTGATGCATGACGTGGAGCCGATGAAACCGAGCAATACCGGTTGGCTGATAGCCGATGTCATCGACGACACCAGTGCCTTCCCCTGGGCGCGCACGGCCGTCGAGCCTGAGCTGCTGGCGCTGCTGGCCGACCCGCAATGGCAGCCCTATATCGTCTTCCCTGGCGAGTTTGTGGCGCCGCAGCGGGTGGTCAACGAGGTCAAGGTGGCGGATGGCAAGCGCCCGTTGTTTGTCCTGCTGGACGGCACCTGGAGCGAGGCACGCAAGATGTTCCGCAAGAGTCCTTACCTGGAACACCTGCCGGTACTGAGCCTGGAGCCGGAGCAGCTCTCGCGCTACAAATTGCGCCGCTCCAAGCGCGATGATCACTTCTGCACCGCCGAAGTGGCCGCCTTGTGCCTGGAGCTGGCCGAGGACCAGCAGGCCAGCGAAGTGCTGGATGCCTACCTGGATGTGTTCAGTACCCATTACCTGGCGGCCAAGTTCCAGTTGGCGCTGGACCCGACGGACAGCGTCCATATGCGCCTTGCACCTTATCTGTAGGCGTTCGAGGCCAGATGCCCTTTGCATGATGGCACTGCAACGCCTGAGCCGGCTAAAATGCCATCAAGCGTAACTGTTCGTGACAGCCGCTGGCTGGCACCTTGTACGTTGGTGAGCACCGAACCCATCGGCGCTCCCATAAAAAACAGGATCATTTAACCAATGGCCACATACGAAATCCTGATTGCCGATGACCACCCGCTGTTCCGCAGCGCACTGCACCAGGCGGTCACACTGGGCCTGGGCCCGGATGTACGCCTGGTGGAAGTGGGCAGCATCGCTGAACTGGAAACCCGCCTGACGGACAAGACCGATTGGGACCTGGTGCTGCTGGACCTGAATATGCCCGGCGCCTATGGGTTTTCCGGCCTGGTGCTGTTGCGCGGGCAATATCCGCAGATCCCGGTGGTGATGGTGTCGGCCCAGGAAGAAGCAGACGTGGTGGTGCGCTCCCGCGAGTTCGGGGCCAGTGGCTTTATCCCCAAGTCCAGCTCCATGGAGCAGATTCAAGCGGCGGTGCGGACGGTGTTGGACGGTGATGTCTCATGGCCGCCCCAGGCATTTGAAGAGATCAACGTGTCCGCCGAAGCCAAGGCTGCCCAGGCAGGGCTTGCCAGCCTGACGCCCCAGCAGTTTCGCGTGTTGACCATGGTCTGCGAAGGCTTGCTGAACAAGCAGATCGCCTATGAGTTGAGTGTGTCCGAGGCGACCATCAAGGCCCACGTTACCGCGATTTTCCGTAAGCTGGGCGTGCGCACCCGTACCCAGGCGGCGCTGCTCTTGCAACAACTTGAGTCAATTTCCCACCCATAGGTCGGCTCGATTCACGCTTTTTTGACTTGGCGTGTTCTAGCTTCCTCCCATCTTTTTTACTCAGTTGCCTACCTATGTCGCCGTTCAAGGGTCAAACCGGTATCAAACGTATCTTCAACGCAGGGGGCTATTCCCTCGATGGCCTGCGGGCGGCTTTCACCGGCGAGGCGGCTTTTCGCCAGTTGGTGTTGCTCAACGTGATCCTGATTCCATTGAGCTTCTTCCTCAACGTCAGCCGCGTAGAGCGCGCACTGCTGATTGCTGTCTGCCTGCTGGCGTTGATTGTCGAGTTGCTCAACTCGGCCGTGGAAGCGGCGATCGACCGGATTTCCCTGGACCGCCACCCCTTGTCGAAAAACGCCAAGGACATGGGCAGCGCCGCGCAATTCGTGGCATTGACCATGATTACCGCGGTGTGGGCCGTGATCCTGATCTAGGCGATATTCGGCAACACGATCTCGTCGCTGCGCTGCACCCCGGCGGTAAAGGCGCGGCACAGTTCGAGGAACTCGCGCATGGCCGAGGTCTGGTACTTCTGTTTATGCCAGATAAAGTAGAACTGCCGGGCCAGGTCCAGGTCCGGGGTCTCTACTGGCACCAGGCTACCGCGCCGGAACGCATCCCGCAGCGCCAGGCGCGAAATACAACCAATCCCCAACCCCGACTCCACAGCGCGCTTGATGGCCTCGGTGTGCTCCAGTTCCAGGCGGATGTTCAACGCGCTGCGATGATGGCGCATGGCCTGGTCAAAGGTCAGGCGCGTTCCCGAGCCCTGTTCCCGCAAGATCCAGGCCTCATGGGTCAACTGCTCCATGGTCGCCTGGCCGCGCTGGGCCAGGGGGTGCTGCGGCGCGCAGAACACCACCAATTCATCCTCGACCCAGGTTTGTACTTCGATATCCGGGTGGCTGCAGTCACCTTCGATTAGACCCAGATCAATTTCGTAATGCGCAACCTGATGCACGATATGCGCAGTGTTCTGTACATGCAGCTTCACCTGGCTCTCGGGATGCTGCTGCATGAAACTGCCGATCAGCAGCGTGGCCAGGTAATTGCCGATGGTCAGGGTCGCGCCGACTGCCAGGGAACCGAAGCCGGACTTGCCGTTGAGCAGGTCTTCGATTTCCTTGGCCTGGTCCAGCAGCGCCACCGCCTGGGGCAGCAACTGATGACCGAGGGCGTTGAGGCTCAGGCGTTTACCGGCGCGGTCGAACAATTGGCAGCTGGATTGGCGCTCCAGCTCGGTGATCGAGGTGCTGGCGGCGGATTGAGATAAGGCCAGAAGGCCAGCAGCGCGTGACACACTTTCCTGCTGGGCGACGGCGACGAAGACTTGCAGTTGACGGAGAGTAAATCGCATATCGATATAACCGATAACCCTTATCTTAATAATCCAGTTAACAGATATTGTCGCCGCCATTAGAATACTGTGCAATTGCGCACCTATCATTTTGGCGTAGACCCATTTCCAGGAGTTCCCCGTACATGAGCAACATGAACCACGAGCGTGTCCTCAGTGTTCATCACTGGAACGACACTCTGTTCAGCTTCAAGTGCACCCGCGACCCGGGCTTGCGCTTCGAGAACGGTCAGTTCGTGATGATCGGCCTGCAACAGCCCAACGGCCGCCCGCTCATGCGCGCTTACTCCATTGCCAGCCCGAACTGGGAAGAGCATCTGGAGTTCTTCAGCATCAAGGTCCCGGATGGCCCGCTGACTTCCCAATTGCAGCATTTGAAGGAAGGCGACGAGATCATCATCAGCAAAAAACCGACGGGCACCCTGGTGCTCGACGATTTGAAGCCGGGCAAGCACCTGTACCTGCTTAGCACGGGCACTGGCCTCGCCCCCTTCATGAGCGTGATCCAGGACCCGGAAACCTACGAGCGCTTTGAAAAAGTGATCCTGTGCCACGGCGTGCGTTACGTCAACGAAGTCGCCTATCGCGAGTTCATCACCGAGCACCTGCCGCAGAACGAGTTTTTCGGCGAGGCGCTGCGTGAAAAGTTGATCTACTACCCAACCGTGACCCGCGAGCCGTTTGAAAACGAAGGCCGCCTCACCGACCTGATGCGCAGTGGCAAACTGTTCAGCGATATCGGCCTGCCGCCGATCAATCCTGAAGACGACCGCGCCATGCTGTGTGGCAGCCCAAGCATGCTCGACGAGACCAGCGAAGTGCTGAACAGCTTCGGCCTGAAGGTTTCGCCACGCATGCGTGAGCCGGGTGATTACCTGATCGAGCGTGCCTTCGTCGAGAAGTAAGCACGACTCTAAAAATGTGGGGGCCTGCTTGTGTGGGAGCTGGCTTGCCTGCGATACAGGCACCGCGGTGTATCAGCTACATCACGGTGATGCCATCGCAGGCAAGCCAGCTCCCACACAAGCCCCCTCCCACATTTGGTTTCCGGTTTAGCCAGCCGCAACCACTTCAAGCACACAAATCACCCCAGCCTCTGGATAGTGCCAGTGCACATCCACATCCCAGAACCGCACACCATATTCGCGCTCCGGCCCAGGCGTCTGATACGCCGGCCGTGGATCCTGCGCCAGGCATTGCTCAATCAGCTCCACCAGCGGCTCGCCCAGGCGCTGGGCGTGGGTGTGGGCCTGGTGCAGGGCGGTCTTGAGCCATTGCACGGGAATCAGCGGCGGCGCGCTGCTTGCGATGCTGTTGGTGGCCGTGTCGATGATATCGGCATAAGGCACATACGGTTTGATATCCAAGACCGGCGTGCCATCGAGCAAGTCGATCCCGGAAATCCACAGCCGGCCCGGTTCTACCTTGTCCAGCTTTACCACTGACTGGCCAATGCCATTGGGGCGATGGGTCGCGCGGGTGGCGAATACGCCCATGGACGTATTGCCGCCCAGGCGCGGCGGGCGCACTTTCAGGCGTGGCTTGTCTTCCAGGGCCTGATGAAACAGGAACAGCAGCCATATATGGCTGACCTGCTCCAGGCCCTGCACGGCCTCACCCTGGTCGAACGGCGCCACCAGTTCCAGCACACCCCGGGCGGCAGGTGCCAGTTGCGGCTGGCGTGGGATGGCGAACTTCTCCTTGAAGCAGGAGCGTACGAAGCCCACGGGCGAGACGTTGTAACTCATGGCTTACGCGCGAACCCGCAGCGTCAGGCCCTTGAGGAAATTGCGCAGCAACTGGTCGCCACATGTGCGGTAGTTGGTGTGGCCGAACTTGCGGAACAGCGCGCTCAACTCAGGCTTGGATACCGGGAACTCGGCGGCCTTGAGGATGGCGTGCATGTCGTCTTCCTTGAGCTCGAAGGCCACGCGCAGCTTCTTGAGGATGATGTTGTTGGTCACCGGGGTTTCGATCGGCTGCGGTGGACGGCTCTCGTCCTTGCCGCGCTTGAAGATCACCAGGCCATCGAGGAAATGCGCCATGACCTCGTCCGGGCAGAACACAAAGCCTTCTTCCTCATCTTTCTTGAGGTACGTCAGCAGGTCTTCCTTGGTCACGTCCATGCCGCCGAGCTTGGTGATCTCGACCATCTTGTTGTCGCTGATGTCGAGCATGTAGCGCACGCTGCGCAGTACGTCGTTGTGAATCATGGTGGGCAATCCTGGTCTTCGACTGTAGACATCGCCCGGGCGGGCGATGTCGAGAGATAGGGCGGCTTAGAACTTTTCTTTGCCGGACATATAGCGCCATTGGCCGACCGGCACCTTGCCGATGGACACGCCGCCAATGCGGATGCGACGAATGGCGACAACTTTCAAGCCAATGGCTTCGCAGAACAGGGCGATGACGCCGGGCTGCGGGTTTTTCAGGGCAAAGCGCAGACGGTTCTCGTTCTGCCAGCTGGCTTTGACCGCAGGCAATTCCTTGCCTTTGTACATCAGGCCGTGGGCGAGACGGTTCAGGCCGTGCTCTGCCACGTCGCCTGCAACTTCAACCACATATTCCTGCTCGATCTTGGCGGCGTCGGCCGTCAGCTTGCGCAGGATCTTCCAGTCCTGGGTAAACACCAACAGGCCGCTGGCCTTGGCTTGCAGGTCGGCGCTGGCGGTCAGGCGCAGGAAGTGGCCTTTGAGCGGGCGCTTGCTGAAGCGGTGTTCTTCGGACAGGGTCTCGGCGCTCAGGGACTGCATCGCGCTGTCGACATCCACGCCGGCCGGCGCATGAAACAGGATAGTCACAGGCTCTGGAGCCGTGGCCTTGGCCTCGGGATCAAGTTCGACTTTTTGTGTCGTGACCTTGAACTGCGGCTCATCGATCACTTCGCCATCCACCGAGACCCAGCCGCCTTCGATGAACAGCTCGGCCTCCCGACGGGAGCAACCGACCAGTTCGATAAGGCGTTTGGAGAGGCGTATGGGGTCAGTCATGACAAGGGCCGTAACAAAAGGGGGCCGCTATTGTACCTGCCTGGAGCCGGTTAATCCCGGCCCCATTTCAGTGCCGGGGCTTTTTGTGGGAGCAGGCTTGCCTGCGATGGCATCACCTCGGCATAGCTGATGCGCCAAGTTGCCAGTATCGCAGGCAAGCCAGCGTCTACAGGGTCAGCCGCTGCGTGTTTGCTGGACCTGGCGCAAACGCATATGCAGCAAAGGGTAGGGCTGCCCCATACCGTCATGCTCGGTACGCCCGATCACTTCAAAACCCTGCTTGAGGTAGAAGCCCAGGGCCTGGGGGTTTTGTTCGTTGACGTCCAGTTCATCGGCATTCATCGACGCAACCGCATAGTGCAGCAATTGCCGCCCCAGGCCCTGGCCCCGGTGTTGCGGGTCGATGAACAGCATCTCTACCTTGCCTGCCGCGACGCCGGCAAACCCGGTGATCCGTTGGCGCGCGTCCTTGGTACAGATCAGCATCACCGCGTCGAGGTAGCGCGTCAGCACCAGGTGTCCCAGGCGCTGGATGTAACTTTCCGGCAAGAAGTCATGGGTGGCCCGCACCGATGCCTCCCAGATCCGGGCCAGCTCCGGGTAGTCGCTGGTTTTCGGGGTGTGGATAACCGAGTGCTGGCCCATGCCCGCTGCTCCTTGCTGCTTGTTGGCGGTGATGGGGCAAACGATAGACCTAAAAAAGCCCCGCATCTTGTCCAGAAGCAGGGCTTTTTCAATTTTTTACAGCTTAGTCGCGTTTTTGCGCCCAGAGGTCGTACTCGTCGGCGTCGGTGACCGTGCACCAGACTTTGTCGCCAGGCTTGAGCCCGCTGGCATCGTCGATAAATACATTACCGTCGATTTCCGGTGCGTCGAAGAAGCAGCGGCCGACCGCGCCTTGCTCGTCCACTTCGTCGATCAGCACTTCGATTTCCTTGCCGATGCGCAGTTGCAGGCGGGCCGAGCTGATGGCCTGTTGATGGGCCATGAAGCGCTCCCAGCGGTCCTGCTTGACGTCATCCGGCACCACTGCCAGGTCCAGCAGGTTGGCCGGGGCGCCTTCCACCGGCGAGTACTGGAAGCAGCCGACGCGGTCCAGCTGGGCTTCGGTCAGCCAGTCCAGCAGGTACTGGAAGTCTTCTTCGGTTTCGCCGGGGAAGCCGACGATAAAGGTCGAGCGGATGATCAGCTCGGGGCAGATCTGGCGCCAGTTCTTGATGCGTGCCAGGGTCTTGTCTTCAAAGGCCGGGCGTTTCATGGCCTTGAGCACTTTGGGGCTGGCGTGTTGGAACGGGATGTCCAGGTACGGCAGGATCTTGCCGGCGGCCATCAAGGGGATCAGTTCGTCAACGTGCGGGTACGGGTACACGTAGTGCAGGCGCACCCACACCCCCAGGCTGCTCAAGGCTTCGCACAGTTCGGTCATGCGGGTTTTCACCGGCGCGCCGTTCCAGAAGCCGGTGCGGTATTTCACGTCGACACCGTAGGCGCTGGTGTCCTGGGAGATCACCAGCAGCTCTTTGACGCCGGACTTGACCAGGCGCTGGGCCTCGTCCAGTACATCGCCCACCGGGCGGCTGACCAGCTTGCCGCGCATCGACGGGATGATGCAGAAGCTGCAGCTGTGGTTGCAGCCTTCGGAAATCTTCAGGTACGCATAGTGGCGCGGGGTCAGCTTGATGCCCTGGGGTGGCACCAGGTCGATCAGCGGGTTGTGGTCCTGGCGCGGCGGCACCACGTCGTGCACGGCGTTGACCACCTGCTCGTACTGCTGCGGACCGGTCACGGCCAGCACGCTGGGGTGCACGTTGCGGATATTGCCTTCTTCCACACCCATGCAGCCGGTGACGATGACCTTGCCGTTTTCCTTGATGGCTTCGCCGATCACTTCCAGGGACTCTGCCTTGGCCGAGTCAATAAAGCCGCAGGTGTTGACCACCACCACGTCGGCGTCCTGGTAGGTGGACACGACGTCGTAGCCTTCCATGCGCAGTTGCGTGAGGATGCGCTCGGAGTCGACGAGCGCCTTCGGGCAACCCAGGGAAACAAAGCCAACCTTGGGGTTGGCTTTTGCGATGGTGGTGGACATGTCTAACCTCGGTATTGAATGACGCCGCCAGTCGGGTACGACAGGGCAGCGGATGGGCACTTGATGTGCCTCTGATCAAAAAGTGCGCAATTCTAGCGACGGGAAACGCGCTTGACCAGCTTTATGCAGGGAAATACGACGAGTGCTGCGCTATGCTTCGCGCCAGTTGCACTGGGGCTAAGCCAGCAGTCAACAAATAATCTGTTACTAAAAGTACAGCGGCACATGCTGTGTATAGCTTAGCGTCGGGCTTAAGTGTATAGCTGTGCGGTTTATATAAGACCTCAGGTCAAAAGGGCAGGAGTGGTTGATGGGTCAGGCAAATAGTCAGGCGGCAAGTGCAGGGCATTCCAGCGCAAAGCCAATCGGCATGTTGGTGGCGGCAGTCGGGGTGGTCTACGGCGATATCGGCACCAGCCCGCTCTACACCCTTAAAGAGGTGTTTTCCGGCAGCTACGGGGTGCAGGTCAATCATGACGGGGTGCTGGGGATTCTGGCGCTGATTTTCTGGTCGCTGATCTGGGTGGTGTCCATCAAGTACATGCTGTTTGTGCTGCGCGCCGACAACCAGGGCGAGGGCGGCATCATGGCCCTGACGGCGCTGGCCCGACGGGCGGCAGGCAATCACCCGCGGCTGCGCAGTTTCCTGGTGGTGTGCGGGCTGTGTGGCGCGGCGCTGTTCTATGGCGACAGCATGATCACCCCGGCGATTTCCGTGTTGTCGGCCATCGAGGGCCTGGAGTTGGCGTTCGACGGCCTGGAGCATTGGGTTGTGCCTGTGTCGCTGGTGGTGCTGGTGGCTTTGTTCCTGATCCAGAAGCATGGCACCGATCGCATCGGCAAGCTGTTCGGGCCGGTGATGGTCACCTGGTTTTTAGTGCTGGGCGGCCTGGGTATCTATGGCATCGTCCAGCACCCCGAAGTGCTTAATGCGATGAACCCGGTGTGGGGCGTGCGCTTCTTCATGGTCCATCCGGGCATCGGCGTGGCGATCCTCGGCGCCGTGGTGCTGGCCTTGACCGGGGCCGAGGCGTTGTATGCCGACATGGGGCATTTCGGCCGCAAACCCATTGCCCGCGCCTGGTTTATCCTGGTGCTGCCGGCCCTGGTGCTCAACTATTTCGGCCAGGGTGCGATACTGCTGGGCGACCCCGAGGCCGCGCGCAACCCGTTCTATCTGCTGGCGCCAAGCTGGGCGCTGCTGCCCCTGGTGGGCTTGTCCACCCTGGCCACGGTGATTGCTTCCCAGGCGGTGATTTCCGGTGCGTTCTCGTTGACGCGCCAGGCGATCCAGCTCGGCTACATCCCGCGCATGCATATCCAGCACACCTCCAGCGCCGAGCAGGGCCAGATCTATATTGGCGCGGTGAACTGGTCGCTGATGGTCGGCGTGATCCTGCTGGTGCTGGGCTTCGAGTCCTCGGGCGCCCTGGCCTCGGCTTACGGGGTGGCGGTGACCGGGACCATGCTGATGACCACCATCCTTGTCTCCGCCGTGATGCTGTTGCTGTGGAAATGGCCGCCGGTCCTGGCTGTGCCGGTGTTGCTGGGCTTTTTGCTGGTGGATGGCCTGTTCTTTGCGGCCAACGTGCCGAAGGTGGTGCAGGGCGGTGCGTTCCCGGTATTGGCGGGGATCGTGCTGTTTGTGCTGATGACCACCTGGAAGCGTGGCAAGCAATTGCTGGTCGAGCGCTTGGACGAGGGCGGGTTGCCGCTGCCGATCTTTATCGGCAGCATCCGCGTGCAGCCGCCCCATCGCGTGCAGGGCACGGCGGTGTTCCTGACTGCCCGCCCGGACGCGGTGCCCCACGCCTTGCTGCATAACCTGTTGCATAACCAGGTGCTGCACGAGCAGGTGGTGCTGCTGACGGTGGTCTATGAAGACATCCCGCGCGTGCCGGCCCAGCGCCGCTTCGAGGTGGACTCCTATGGCGACGGCTTCTTCCGGGTGATCCTGCACTTCGGCTTTACCGATGAGCCAGACGTGCCCGAGGCGCTGAAGCTGTGCCATTTGGACGACCTGGATTTCAGCCCCATGCGCACCACCTACTTCCTCAGCCGCGAGACGGTCATCGCCTCCAAGCTCGAAGGCATGGCGCGCTGGCGCGAAGGGCTGTTTGCTTTCATGCTCAAGAATGCCAACGGCAACCTGCGTTTCTTCAAGCTGCCGGTGAACCGGGTGATTGAGCTGGGGACCCAGGTAGAAATGTAGGCCCTGTTAAACATAAAACCGCGATGGGCTGTGTGCCATCGCGGTTTTTTTTTGCCTGCCGATCTGTGGCGGACTCATTGCCTTTTAAAGCCCGGGGGGTGTGCTAACGTCTTTTTATCCAAGTTTGTCGTCTGGCCCATGAGGATCCACTGTTAGGGAAAACCAAAGATGAAACGCGCACTCTCAGGATTGCTGTCAGGCATTACGCTTTTAGTCGTAGGTTGTTCGTCCAGCACCATGGAGACACCGCCTGTCGTCCCCCAGGCACTGCAGTTCGCCGACTCACACTTCCATCCTTCCAATTACGCCTATCAGGGCATTTCACTGAAGTCATTGTTGTCGGATTATTTATCGGCCAGCGTGGTCCGTTCGGTGGTGATGCCGCTGCCGTTGCAGCAGCGCTGGGACAGTTTTGAAAACTATCAGGTGACGGACCCTTCCGGCCGTTTGTATGGCGCCAATTACTACATCGGCCCCAGGGCGGACTTGTACTACTACGCCTTCGCGGACGCGATGTATGCCAGGGAGTACCTGCAGCTGTCCCCGGCGGAGCAGGGCCGGCTGGACCTTATGATTACCGGCTTCAACCCCATGGATCGCTATGGGGCCCAGCACATCAAGCGGGTGCTGCTGACCTTCCCGGGGGCGTTTGCCGGTATTGGGGAGTTCACGGTGCATAAGGAGCTGGTGTCACGCAAGATCGCCGGCGAGACCATCCGCAGCACAGCCACCGTGCCGCTGCCCCCCGACCTCGATAAGAAAGGCACGATGTCGCTGTATGCGCAGTCCCTGGCCGACCTGCTGAAGGTGGCCGAAGAGACCGGCCTGGTGGTGACGCTGCACAACGACTTGTACCAGACCGAAGTTAACTACGACGGCACTGTGGAAGCGATTTACCCTGACAGGACCTACGAGGCGGCTCTCAAGCATTTGTGCAGCACCGCGCCCCAGGCCTCGGTGATCTGGGCGCACACCGGGCTGGGCCGTTATGTAAAGCCGACGTCCAGCCACTTGAAGACCGTTGCCCGCATCCTGGACAGCTGCCCGGCATGGGTGGTGGATATTTCCTGGGATCTGGTCCAGGAGAGCATCATCCACCCGGGGCCTGGCATGCCGCCGGTCAATGAGTGGATCGGTTTTTTCAATCAATACAGCAGTCGGGTGTTATGGGGCTCCGATACGGTGATGTTCAGCAAAAACACACTGGAACTGCCGGATAAGGTGGTGCCTGGTCAGCGCCTCACGGTCGAACAGTACCTGGCGCTTCCCGAGCTGATTCGGCCGCTGTTCAGTCGACTGCCGCCTGATGTTGCGGAAAAAATCAGCCATGGCAACTACGTGCGCCTGTTTGATGAGGCGCGGCGCAAGGTGCGAGCCTGGGAGGCCAGCCACGCGCAGGATGATGTATGGGATCTTGCCGGGCCGTCGGCAGCGGTGCGCTGAGGCCTGCAAAAAAGCCCCCGTTGCCGGTGGCAGCGGGGGCTTTTTTATGGGTGACCGATTACATCAGGCGTTACTCAGCCTTGGCCTGGCGTTTCTCGATGATCTCTACCAGGCGCTTGGCCAGCGCCGGATAGTTCTCGTCGAAGTGATGGCCACCCGGGAGCTTCATGGCTTGGCCCACAGCGCTCTTGTCGGTACAGCCGCTCTCGTCCACCTCTTCCTCGCCATAGATGCACACCACCTTGGCGGCAGGCAGCCGGGCCATTTCCGGGCCGGTGGCGGCTTCCTTGCCGGCATTGCCCAGCCAGCCTTCCACTTCGATCTCGAAGCTGCCGGTGCGGGCAAAGGCCAGCAGGATTATGGCGTCTACCCGCTGCTGCTCGGCTTCCGGCAGGCGGTTATAGATGGCTGGCAATACATCGGCGCCGAACGAATACCCGGTCAGCACAAAACGCTTGGAGCCCCATTTCTGCCGATAGTGCTGCATCAGCTCGGTCAGGTCCTTGGCGCTCTGTTCCGGGCTTTTGTGCTGCCAGTAGTAGCGCAGGGTATCGATGCCTACCACCGGGTAGCCGATCTTCGCCATCTCGCCGGCCACGTCGCGGTCCAGGTCGCGCCAGCCGCCGTCGCCGGAGAGGAACAGGGTCACGGTGTCCTTTGCCTGGCCGGCTGGCACTTCGACCACTGGGATCGCCAGGCCGCCATTGTCCGAACCCACCAGCTGCTTGCGCAGTTCGTTGTTCAGCACCTGTGGGTAGTTGATGTCGTAGTCGCTGATGCTGGTGGTGGCGCGCGGGGTGTCGCGTACGAAGCTGGCGCTTTCGTCGTCAGGGTTATCGTTCCAGGCCACCAGCCAGTTGCCGTGCGCAGCGGTCTTGGGCAGCGGGTCCTTGCAGCCTTCCTGGACCAGGGCAAAGCCTACGGAGATGGCGTTGGCCTTGTCGTCGTTCTGCGTTGCCAGCCAGCGCCAGGCCAGTGCCGCGCCAGGGCCGATGCCGCTGACCAGGGTGGCCGGGCCCTTGAGCTGGCCCAGGGCCGCTTGCAGGGCTTGTTCCTGCAGTTTGCAGTCTTCCTTGGGTAGGATCACTTGCACGATCTGGGCACTACCGCCCCGGCTCAAGGCAATCAGCTGGTTGTCGGTAAGGCTGGCGTCGGCCAGCACGGCGACCGCTACGCGGGCCTTGATCGTGGTGCCAGGGGTCACCCGGGTCAGGGTCGAACCGTCGGCCTGGGGCAGTTGCTCCAGGGTCGGCAGGGGAGCGGGGCGGTTCCAGTACCAGTAGCCGCCACCCAGGATCAGGGCCAGCGCCACCAGACTTACCAATACATATCGCCAGGAGCGTCGAATCATCAGCGTTTCACCAATCCAGTCAAGCCGCCCGCGATCAGGGCGGCGGTATCGGCCAGTGCCACCAGCGGATCAAGTCCTGCGGGCACGGCCATGTAACGAGGTTCCCAGTCAGGCTGGAACTTGTCTTTGAAGCGGCGCAAACCTTGGAAGTTATACAGTTGCTCGCCACGGCGGAACACCATCGAGCCCAGGCGCTGGGTCAGCGGTGCGCCACGGCGTGGCTGCAGGCCCGACAACGGCACCATGCCGAGGCTGAAGCGTGCATAGTTGTGGCTCTTATAGTGCTGGATCAAGCCGATCATCATGAACTCCATGGTCAGCTTTGGCGCCTCGGGGTGCGCGCGCATCAGGTCGAGGCTGGCCAGGTCATGGCTGTAGGTCTCCAGCAGGTTGGCGAAGGCCACCGGCTGCCCCTCAAAGCGAATCACCGCAATGCGAAAATGCTTGAGGTACTCGTCGCTGAAACGCCCCAGGGAGAAGCCCTTTTCCCGCACGTTCTTGCCGGTCAGCCAGGCATCGGAAATGACTTTCAATGCCGCCATCGGCGCCTGGCCCGGCTCGAAGATTTCCAGGGACAGGCCGTCCCGGGTTCCGCGGTTCCAGGTGTAACGCAAATCCTTCATCTCTTTGCCCTTGGCTTCCAGGTCAAAGCGCTTGAGATCGACCCGGGCTTCTTCGCCCAGCTTGATCGCGGTCAGGCCGATGTCCATATAGAAGGGCAGGTTCTCGGCGCGTACCTGGTAGAACACCGGGCGGGCGTGATGAATGTCGCACAGGTCGCGGAACTGCCAGATCATTTCGGCCCGTGGCTGGGTCGGGCCGATCGGGTCGTACAGCGCCACCAGGCTGCGGCCGCGCCGGGCGTACATCAGGAAGGCTTCGTCGTTGGGGTGGAACAGCAGGGCCTTGTCGCCGGTCAGGGCCAGGCCGCCATCGGGCTGCGACGAAGCCATCAGGATCTTGGTGGCGCGCTCTAGCTCATCGGCGGTCGGCAGGTGGATCACCGGGCGGGCGGTGCGCAACAGCCAGGTCAGCGACACAATCACCAGCAGGATGGCGGCGCCCAGCAGCGAGCGCAGGCCACGCGGGGCATTGGCGTCGAGGGTGAACTGCCACCACAGTTGATGGCTATAAGGCACGTCCTGATAGGCAAACAGCAGCAGCCAGATCGACGCACCCAGCACGCAGACGCTGGCCACCAGGTACAGCGGCGAGAAGGGCAGCTCGGTCAGGCGGCTGGCGCGGTAGAACGAGCGCCGGAAGATCGCCAGCAGCACGGCGGTTGTGGTCATCAGGCTGGCTTCTTCCCAGTCGAAGCCTTTGAGCAGTGAGAGCAGGGCGCCTACCAGCAATAGCACCATGGTCAGCATCCAGGCTGCCGACAGGCGCCGACGCAGGCCCTGGGCCAGTAGCAGGCACAGCACGCCGATCAGGCTGGCGCCAAAGTGCGAGGCGTCAATCAGGCGGTGGGGAATCAGGAAGCCGATGTTTTCCAGGCGCGAGTCGATTTCCGGGGTGGCGCCGGAGAACAGCAGCACCACCCCGGACAAAAAAACCAGCACGGCCAACACCGGCGCCGCGAGGCCGGATGCCACCCGCAGGCTCTGTTGGGTCTGGAACAGACGCTGGGCTTCGCTGATCAGCAGGAAGATGCACGCGATCAACAGCGGCAACACCACGTAAATCATGCGGTACAGCAGCAAGGCGGCGGCCAGCGGCGCGGCGCCGAGCTTGTCGGCAAACGCGGCCAGCAGGATCGCCTCGAACACACCGACCCCGCCAGGCACATGGCTGAGCACACCCGCCGCGAGCGCCAGCAGGTACACCAGCAGGAACGGGCCAAACGGCGGGGCTTCCGGCAGCAACAGATAGAGAACGGTAGCAGCGGCGGCGACGTCCAGCGCGGTGATGATCAGTTGCAGGAAGGTCAGGCGGCGCCCGGGCAGGCGCAAGGTGCGGCGGCCGACCCTGACCAGCAGGTTGTCAGGGTAGGGCTGTTCTGGCAGGCGGCGGCGATAAATCCCGATGCACAGCACGGTCGAGAGCAGCAGCACCGCCCCCGCGATCCCACCGAGCAGCGCGGCGGGCAGATGCAGGGCGTTGGAGGCGGCCGGCAGGTTGCTCAAGGTCGCCAGGGCGGCGAGCGGCGGCAGGGCGCAACCCAGGGCCAGGCTGGCAAACACGGTCATATGGGCCACTTCCGAGGCCCCGATGCCATGCCGTGCATAGAGACGGTAGCGCACCGAGCCGCCGGACAGCATCGACAGGCCAATCGCATTGCCAATGGCGAACGCGGTAAAGCCGCCGTAGGCCAGGGTCTTGGCCGGCAGTTTTACCCCGGCGTAGCGTGCGCCGGAAAATTCGTAGCCCAATAGAATGATGAAGCCGGCGATCGCGGCGGCAAAGGCGCCCAGCAGGGAGGGCTTCGGCACTTCCAGGATCGAGTCGTGGAGGGCGTACAGATCCAGCTCAAGCAGCAAGTGACGGCAGGCGATCAAGGCAATGGCAAACAGCAGCAGGGTGACCGCCAGCCCAATGGGTTGGCGATACTTGCTCAACAGATCCAGCCAGCGCAGGCGGGTGGGGGCGATCGGTTGAGTGGCTGTGACGGTGTCTTGTGGTTCAGACGAATTGGCGCGCATCAATCACCTCGTGGATTGTGCGCGACAGGATGGGGGTATCCAGCCAAGTTACCAATCCCTATGTACAAAATAATTACAAATAGTAACGCGGATCGCCAGGGTCGGCGACAGCATCTATTGGTCGCGCAAAGATGGGCTCGACACTTGAGCATAGCCTGCAAACGGATGGACTCCGAAACCCATGAGCGGTTTCATGAAAGATGCCATGCCATTGTTTCAAAAGAACTTTTTCTTCAGACACAAAAAAGGCCACTCTTTCGAGTAGCCTTTTTTGATGTTTGGTTGCGGGAGCCGGATTTGAACCGACGACCTTCGGGTTATGAGCCCGACGAGCTACCAGACTGCTCCATCCCGCGTCTGTGGGCGGCATTCTACAGTGCAACGACGAGGTGTCAACCGTTAATGACATAAAGGGCAAAATAACTGCCAATTAGCCTAAGTGCTCGATTGAAAACGACTTTTCACGCCACCGGCACATCGCCAGGGGCCGCAGGGCAAAAACCTGCGCGCACAAAAAAGGCCACTCTTTCGAGTAGCCTTTCTTGATGTTTGGTTGCGGGAGCCGGATTTGAACCGACGACCTTCGGGTTATGAGCCCGACGAGCTACCAGACTGCTCCC
>NZ_JBWKWY010000012.1:0-7623 GCF_059422465.1 Pseudomonas sp. GW821-FHT01D09 | reverse complement strand
ATCCCGCGTCTGTGTGTCGGCATTCTACAGAGGAATGCCGGGGTGTCAACCGCTGATTTCAAGAAAAGCGCTTGTGCTTCAATCGCTTAGCTCTCCAAGTCGGTGGCTGAAAGGGGTTGGGGCCAGTCTGGCCGTGGCCTCCAGCTCTATTGGGACGTAGTCTTCGATTGAAAAAATGAATTCATCCAGGGTTTTTCCTAGCGCTTTGTCAGATGATTCAAAGTACTGGTGCTATATACAGGTGTGAGTGCGATACTGGCGATCTGTCCACTTTATGTCCTGATCACGCCTCTCTTTATATGACGCAGCGCAAAATCATCCATGTCGACTGTGATTGCTTCTACGCTGCCATCGAAATGCGGGATAACCCGAGCCTGGCGCAAAAGCCCCTGGCGGTAGGAGGCTCGGCGGACCGGCGCGGGGTGATCGCCACCTGCAACTACGAGGCGCGGGCCTACGGTGTGCGTTCGGCCATGTCTTCGCGCCATGCATTGAAGCTGTGTCCCGACCTGACCATCGTCAAGCCGCGCATGGATGCCTATAAAGAAGCGTCGAAGGAAATCCAGACGATTTTCCGTGACTACACCGACCTGATCGAGCCGCTGTCGCTGGATGAAGCCTATTTGGATGTTTCTGATTGCGCACATTTCGGCGGCAGTGCCACGCGCATTGCCCAGGATATCCGCCGGCGGGTCTCCAACCAGTTACACATCACCGTTTCGGCGGGGGTGGCGCCCAACAAGTTTTTGGCCAAGATCGCCAGCGACTGGAAAAAGCCCAATGGGCTGTTTGTGGTCACCCCGGACCAGGTGGAAGACTTCGTATCGCAGCTGCCGGTGAGCAAGTTGCATGGCGTCGGCAAGGTTACCGCCGACAAGCTGGCACGGCTGGGGATCGAGGACTGCCTGCAATTGCGCGAGTGGAACAAGCTGGCGCTGGTACGGGAATTCGGCAGTTTCGGCGAGCGGTTATGGAGTTTGGCGCGTGGGATTGATGAACGTGCGGTGCACAACGACAGCCGCCGGCAATCGATCAGTGTAGAGAACACCTACGATGTCGATTTGCCGGACCTGCCCAGTTGCCTGGCAAAACTCCCGGAACTGATGGAAACCCTGGCCGGGCGCATGCAGCGTATCGACAGCAGTTATCGGCCGGGCAAACCCTTTGTCAAAGTGAAGTTTCATGACTTTACCCAGACTACCCTGGAACAGGCGGGGGCGGGGCGGGACCTGGAGAGTTACCAGCAGTTGTTGACCCAGGCGTTCAATCGGGGGGGCAAACCGGTGCGGTTGCTGGGGATTGGTGTGCGCTTGCTCGATTTGAGCGGGGGGAATGAACAGCTGGAGCTGCCCTGGTAGACGGCTGGAGGTGGGCTTTATGTGGGAGCAGGCTTGTGTGGGAGCGGGCTTGCCCGCGATGGCGGTGGGGCAGCGACAAATACATCGACTGACAGTCTGCAATCGCGGGCAAGCCCGCTCCCACACAAGCCCGCTCTCATATTTTGATATTTGCCAGAGCTCAGCGGGTACCGGGATCCGCCACCAGCCGGCCGCCATCCTGGGTCAGCGCCTTGAGAAATTCCTGCTGCAACTCGGGGTCGTTGCGGGTCAGTTCAATCAGGCTCTGTTCCAGTTCGCTGGCTTCTTCTTCCAGGCCCAGCTCCGACAAGCGCTTGACCCGATGCACCCATTGGCTGACTTCGTCATCCTCCAGGTCGTCGTAGATCAAGGCATGGGCTTCCAGCAGCTTGCCGCGCAGGGTGCTGCTGATGGCCAGGGATGAGTCCGAATGCACATCGTCCTGGGCATCTTCAATGCTGATTCGCAACGTACGCACCTGGCTCAGGTCCTGCTCGGCAAACGGGCTGTCCAACAGGTTCAGGCGCAGGACGCCGTTGCGGTCGGTGGTCATCTCGTGGGTCTGCTTGCCGGCCTTTACCTGCACCGGTCGCTCGCTCCACGGCAGGCTGGTGTATTCCAGGCGGCGGTCGCGCTGGATTTCATCAATGCCTGCCAGGTTCTGTTGCGCCCGGCCATGGGACTGCACGTTCATGAACGGGTTGAGCCCGGCCACGCCGTAACTGATCCAGTCATGGGTCATGCTGTCGGGCAGGTTGCCCAGGGCAAAGATGTTGGCCACGTTGGCCCCGGCGCCCGCCACGACAGCCACGGCGCCCAGCGGGATCTCATAGAGTTCGCGCCAGGGTTGGTAGGGCGTGTAGCGATCATAGCGGCGCGTGACTTCAAACTCAGTGACTTCAAAAGTCCGCTGTTCATGAATACGCACACGGCGTTGCGGCAGCTCAAGCACTTTGGGTTCGCCGACATCGATCTGCAGGCTGTGGTCGAGCAATTTGCGCTCGATCCGTTCCTCGTGCTCGCTACGCTGCGACATGTGATTGGCGCAGCCGCTGACCAGTAGGGCGCCGCACAAGGCGACGCCCCCCAGGGCTTTGGTGTTTCGCTTGAACATGACTTCTCTTGATCTGGTTTTCAGCGACGAATACGCGCCTGAAGGAAGGGCAGCACGTCAGCCACCGGCAACGGTTGGGCCTGCGCTTCGGTCCGGCTCTTGTATTCCAGATTGCCATCGGCCAGGCCGCGGTCACTGACCACGATCCGGTGGGGGATGCCAATCAGTTCCATGTCGGCAAACTTGATGCCTGGGCTGGTCTTCTTGTCACGATCATCGAGCAGCACTTCAAAACCGGCGGCCGTCAGTTCGGCATACAGTTTGTCGGTGGCTTCGCGAACCTGCTCGGTTTCGTAGCGCAGCGGCACCAGGGCGATCTGGAACGGCGCCAGGGTGTCGCTCCAGATAATGCCTTTGTCGTCGTGGTTCTGCTCGATGGCAGCTGCCACCACGCGGGAAACGCCAATGCCATAGCAGCCCATTTCCAGGGTCACCGGCTTGCCGTTTTCGCCCAGCACTTCGCACTTCATCGCCTGGCTGTACTTGTTGCCCAGCTGGAAGATGTGCCCCACTTCGATGCCGCGCTTGATTTCCAGGGTGCCTTTGCCATCCGGGCTTGGATCACCGGCCACCACGTTGCGCAGGTCGGCCACGGTTGGCACCGGCAGGTCACGCTCCCAGTTGACGCCAAAGTAGTGCTTGTCGTCGATATTGGCACCGATGCCGAAGTCGCTCATCAGCTCGACCGAACGGTCGATGATGATCGGCAATGGCAGGTTCAGCGGGCCCAGGGAGCCGGCGCCGGCGCCAATGGCGTCACGCAGTTCGGCGTCCGAGGCCATGACCAGCGGGCTGGCCACGCCAGGTTGCTGGGCTGCCTTGATTTCGTTGAGTTCGTGGTCGCCACGGATAACCAGGGCGATCAACTTGCCTTCTTCCTCGGCATGCACGATCAGGGTCTTGATGGTCTTTTCAATCGGCAGATTGAATTTCTCGACCAGGGCCGCGATGGTCTTGGTGTCTGGGGTGTCGACCAGGCGCAGCTCTTCAGCCGGCGCCGCACGGGACGTTTCCCGTGGCACGGCTTCGGCCTTCTCGATGTTGGCCGCGTAGTCGGAGCCGTTGCTGAAGACAATGTCGTCTTCGCCGGACTCGGCCAGCACGTGGAACTCATGGGAGCCCGCGCCGCCGATGGAGCCGTTGTCCGCCTCAACCGGGCGGAACTTCAGGCCCAGGCGGGTGAACACGTTGCAATAGGCCTGGTGCATGCGGTCATAGGTGACCTGCAGCGAAGGCTGGTCGGCGTGGAACGAATAGGCGTCCTTCATGATGAATTCGCGGCCACGCATCAAGCCGAAGCGCGGGCGGATTTCGTCACGGAATTTGGTCTGGATCTGAAACAGGTTGAGGGGCAGCTGTTTGTAGCTGCTCAACTCGTTGCGCATCAGGTCGGTGATCACTTCTTCATGGGTCGGGCCTGCGCAGAAGTCGCGGCCATGACGATCCTTGAAGCGCAGCAATTCGGGGCCGTACTCTTCCCAGCGCCCGGATTCTTGCCACAGTTCAGCCGGCTGAGTGCTCGGCATCAATACTTCCAGAGAGCCGGCGGCGTTCATTTCTTCACGAACGATCGCTTCGACCTTGCGCATCACCTTCAAGCCCATGGGCAGCCAGGTGTACAGGCCAGAGGCCAGTTTGCGGATCATGCCGGCGCGCAGCATCAGCTGGTGGCTGATCACGACCGCGTCGGAAGGCGTTTCTTTCTGTGTGGCGAGCAAATATTGACTGGTGCGCATGGTAGGCCGTTGTCGGTTGCTTGGACTTGAAGTGACCTGGGATTGTACGGGCGGTCGCCGCCAGAGTACAGGCATCAGGTGGTGACGGGATTTCTGTGGGGAGCTGGCTTGTGTGGGAGCGGGCTTGCCCGCGATGCAGGCGCCTCGGTGTGTCAGGCAAACCGCAGTGATGCCATCGCGGGCAAGCCCGCTCCCACACAAGTCCTCACAGGGATCAGCTTTCTTCGGGTGGGCTCAAACGGATCCGCCGGCTTTCCTGGTACCAATGCAAGGCAATCAACAGCAGCGTCGGCACACCGAGCATTGCGGTGATCAGGAAGAAGTTGTGATAACCGAACTTTTCCACCATGACCCCCGAGTAACCGCCGATCAGCCGTGGCAACAGCAGCATGATAGAGCTGAGCAGGGCGTACTGGGTGGCGGAGAACTTCAGGTTGGTCAGGCTCGACAGGTAGGCGACGAACGCCGAGGTCGCCAGGCCCGAGCTGAAGTTATCCAGGGAGATGGTAAAGATCAGCATCTGCAGGTCGGCGCCCATGTCGGCGAGCATCAGGAACAGCAGGTTGGTGCCGGCCGAGGTGATACCACCGATAAACAGGATCGGCAGGATGCCGAACCGCACGATCAGCAGGCCACCCATGCCGGCGCCGACCAGGGTCATGATCAGGCCGAAGATCTTGCTGACACTGGCGATCTGATCCTTGGTGAACCCCTGGTCGATATAGAACACGTTGGCCATCACGCCCATCACCGTGTCCGACATACGGTAGGTGGCAATCAGCCCCAGCAGCAACAGGGCCTGCCAGCGGTAGCGCAGGATAAAATCGTTGACCGGCGTGAGCACCGGCGCCAGGCCCCGGCGGCCCATGGCCGAGAGGCACAGGGCGGTGAGGGTGATATAGAGGATGGCGCGCAGGAACGCGCGGTCTTCCAGTAGCAGGTCGAGCAGGCTCACGCCCTCGAACAGCACACTGGCAAAGTCGGTGTTGTACAGCTGGGTGAACATGGCCGGGACCGACACCAGCAGGATGATCAGCACGAATACCGACATCAGTTGGTGGGCAAACGTGTAGCGCCCGGCCTGCAATTGGGTGCGCAATGGCACATCGGGTTCACGCATGAAAAAGCTGGTGAGCAGGGCTGGGATCATCAGCACACCGAACAGCACGTAGGTGCCGGTCCATGCCGAGTGCTTATAGTTGAACCCGGTGGAGCCAAAGCCTTCGGCAAAAAACAGCGCGCCGGCGGTGGCCAGCAGGGCGGCGATACGGTAGCCAGACATATAACTGGCGGCCAGGGCGGCCTGGCGGCTGTCTTCGGCGATTTCCAGGCGATAGGCATCCACCGCGATATCCTGGGTTGCCGAGGCAAACGCCACGATCACGGCAATGGCGATCAGCCAGGACAGGTGTTTCTGCGGGTCGCAGAAGCCCATGCCGATCAAGCCGAGAATCACCAGGGATTGGGACAGCACCAGCCAGGAACGACGCCGCCCCAGCTTGCCCAACAGCGGCAGGCGCCATTGGTCCAGCAGTGGCGACCAGACCCACTTGAACGCATACGCCAGGCCGATCAGGCTCGCATAGCCAATGGTCTCGCGTGCCACACCGGCTTCACGCAACCAGACCGAGAGCGTCGAGAACACCAACATGTAAGGCAGACCGGCGGCAAAGCCGAGCAGTAGCAGCACTAACGTCGAGGGGCTGGCATAGGCAGCGAGCGCGGCGCGCCAGGTTTTACGGGGCATGGGCTGGAGTCTGCCTCAGATTTACGGAAACAAAGCGCGCACTCTAACCGCTGTGCTCTACCGGGCGCCAGCCATGACGCTGAATATCAACGCGATTGTTCAGGATACCGACACCTTCGCTGCGCAAACGCGCACGCTGTTCATCGCCCGAAGCGCTACCCACGGGCAGACTTATCCGACCGCCGGCGGCGACCACCCGGTGCCAGGGCAACGTCGAACCTTCGGGAAGCTGGCTCAGCGTACGGCCCACGAAGCGTGCGGCGCGCCCCAGCCCGGCCAGGTGTGCCAGTTCGCCGTAACTCACCACGCAGCCTGCGGGTACTTGGGCCAGGGTCAGGTACAGCGCGGTGCGGCGCATTTCGGCCGGGGTTTGCGGAGTGTCGGCGGGCTCGTTCACGGTTCAGGCAGCTCGGTTGAAATGAGTCGTCAATAGGTAAGAAACATCTGTAAAAGCGCTGTTGAGAATTGAACTCAACAGAAAACCTTGAGTCAGTCCTTGCTAAGACTTCAGCTACGCCGATAATGCCCCTTTTTTTCGCCAAACTTGAGCCCCGTAACCGCTTATGTTGTCCAGAACCCTGCTGTGCCTCGCTGTCTTTACTGCTTCTACCCCTGTGCTGGCCGATACGGTCTGGTTGAAAAACGGTGATCGCCTGACCGGCAAGATCAAGGTTTTCGACGGCGGCAAGCTGCTGATCCAGACCGAATACGCCGGCGCGATCCCGGTGGACTGGAAACAGGTGAAAACCCTGGAAAGCGACCAGGAACTGCTGGTCAAGCAGGATGCCTACACCGGCGAGAAGGCCAAGTCCCTGCACCCGGCCGAGGACGGCAAGGTCATCCTGGCCAACGGCGAGGCGCCCAAGACGGTGGAGTTGGCCAGCATCCAGCAGATCATCAAGCCAAAACCGGTGATCGAGGACCTGGTATGGAAGGGCAATGTCGACGTGGCGCTGGACTACAAGCGTGCGGAAAAAGATACCGACGACTATGACATCGACTTCAAGACCACCGCCCGTCACGGCAAGTGGCGGCATATTGCCGAAGGCGAATACAACCGCGAATTCCAGAACGATGTGGTCACCACCGACAACTGGAGCGCCGAGTACGCGCTGGACCGCTTTATTACCGACCAATGGTTCTGGCAGGGGCGCCTGACCTACAAGCACGACAGGGTCGAAGACCTGCGCCGCCAGCGCACCGTCGGTACCGGTCCGGGTTATCAGTTCTGGGATGATGAGCTGGGGGCGTTTTCCCTGGGTTCGTTGCTCAACCGTACGGACTATGAATACCAGGACGGCGGCAAGGACAACTTCTATTCCTTGGCCATGAAGTGGGACTACAACCGCTACCTGATCGGCAAGACCGTGGAGTTCTTCACCAACGGCGAACTGGGCAAGCCCCTGGCCGGCCCTGCCGACTATTCCCTCGATGCCGAAATGGGCCTGCGCTACAAGGTCACCGAATGGGCTTCGCTCAATCTCAAGGCCGAACGCGACATCATCAGCGGCAGCTCGGACAGCGACCTGAGCAAGACCCGTTATACCGCGGGCTTTGGCGTGACCTGGTAACGCAGTTGCAGGCTAAATGTGGGGCTTATGTGGGAGCGGGCTTGCCCGCGATAGCGGTGGGTCAGTTAAATATTTATCAACTGACCCACCGCTATCG
>NZ_JBWKWY010000011.1:0-138879 GCF_059422465.1 Pseudomonas sp. GW821-FHT01D09 | reverse complement strand
CGCCGCATCGCAGCGATGCGGCGACCCGACAAGCCAGCTCCCACACTTATTTTTGCCGACCCCGCTCTCAGCGCCCGCCGCAGTTCCCACTTTTTTGTGCCAAACCTTCTATAGCGGCAACTGCCCATTGCCGCTTTCCTGACGCTTCGCGGTAAAGCGTTGCCGCTTTTGCGCCATTGCCACCGGCAATATCTCCCTAACCCCTTGATTTATTGGGCCTGAAAAACCTGGCATGGCGCTTGCTATAACCCTGTTACAGAACAGCAGGTCAGCCCCTAAAGGTTTCCGCCATGAGCATCAGCTTCGATAAAGCGCTCGGTATCCACGAACAGGCCCTGGGCTTTCGCGCCCAGCGTGCCGAAGTCCTGGCTAACAACATCGCCAACGCCGACACCCCGAACTACAAGGCTCGGGACCTGGATTTTGCCGCCGTGCTCGCCGCACAGAGTGACAAGACCCAGAACGGCTCCTTCGCCTTGAACATGACCAATAACCGTCATATCGAAGCGCAGGGACTGGGCAGTGGCGATGAGTCGCTGATGTATCGCACGCCGATGCAGCCGTCGATCGACCAGAACACCGTCGACGCGCAGCTGGAGCAATCGAACTACGCCGAGAACTCGGTGAACTTCCAGGCCAGCTTCACCCTGCTCAACAGCAAATTCAAAGGGCTGATGGCAGCCCTGCGCGGAGAGTAAGCCATGTCTCTATCCAGTGTTTTCAATATTGCCGGTAGTGGCATGAGCGCCCAGACCACGCGTCTGAACACGGTCGCCAGTAACATCGCCAACGCCGAGACCGTGTCGTCGAGCATCGACCAGACCTACCGTGCGCGGCACCCGGTATTTGCCACCATGTTCCAGGGGGCCCAGGGCAGTGGCGGCGATTCGTTGTTCCAGGACCAGGATGTTGCCGGCCAGGGCGTCCAGGTGCTGGGGGTGGTCGAAGACCAGAGCAACCTCGAAGCGCGCTACGAACCCAACCATCCTGCCGCGAACGAAAAAGGGTACGTGTACTACCCCAACGTCAACGTGGTCGAGGAAATGGCTGACATGATTTCTGCCAGCCGCTCGTTCCAGACCAACGCGGAAATGATGAACACCGCCAAAGCCATGATGCAGAAGGTCCTGACCCTCGGTCAGTGATAAGGGGCGCTAAAGCATGTCCGTCACTAACGATGTGTCGAGTCAGTCGACAATCCAGAGTCTGTTCGACTCCAAGGTCAAGGATGCCAAGTCCACTCAGGGCAACCTGGCCGATACCGCCAAGGCCGCCTCGGGCAACCAGTCCCTGGGCAAGGATGCGTTCCTGCAATTGCTGGTTACCCAGCTGAAGAACCAGAACCCGCTGTCGCCCCAGGACAACGGCGCGTTCGTCGCGCAACTGGCGCAGTTCAGCAGCCTGGAAGGCATCAACACCCTGAACGACTCGGTGAACACCATCACCGGCAACTACAAGTCGTCGCAGGCGCTACAAGCCTCGTCGCTGGTGGGGCGTTCGGTGATTATTGAAACCAACAAGGCCATGGTCGATACGAGCAAGAGCTTTACCGGCTCGGTCGCCGTGGGGTCGTCGGTGGGTAACGTCACCGTCAAGGTCACCGACAAGGACGGCAAGCTGGTCAAGACCATCGAGCTGGGCGCCCAAAGCGCCGGCAAGGCGGACTTTATCTGGGACGGCAAGAACGAAGCGGGCGAGCCACTGGATTCTGGCTCTTACACCTTCGCGGCCAGCACCAAGAATGACGCCGGTGAGTCAGTGGCGTTGAAAACCTCGCTGCCCGCCACGGTCACCAGCGTGACCCTGAGCCAGACCGGCGGCGAAATGCTGCTCAATCTTTCTGGCGGCATGGGCAGCATCAAGCTGTCGCAAATTCAGACTATCGGTACATAGAGCCGGCTAAATACGGCAAGAGGAGAGAAACATGTCTTTTAATATCGGCCTTAGCGGCCTCTATGCGGCCAACAAACAACTGGACGTGACCGGCAACAACATCGCCAACGTCGCGACCACCGGCTTCAAGTCGTCCCGTGCCGAGTTCGCCGACATCTACGCGGCGTCGCGCCTGGGCACTGGCAACAAGACTATTGGTACAGGTGTGAACCTGGCCGCAGTCTCCCAGCAGTTTACCCAGGGTGAAGTCACCAGCAGCGGCGGTTTGCTGGATATGGCGATCCAGGGTGGTGGCTTCTTCGTGCAAAAAGGCAGCGACGGCTCGTTGGAATACACCCGTAGCGGCTCGTTCAAGCCGGACAAGGATGGCTACATTACCAACAACACCGGCACCTCGCGCCTGCAGGGCTATGCCGCCGATGAAGACGGCAAGATCAGCAAGAGCGGCCTGACCGACCTGCGTATCAACCTGTCCAACCTGCCGCCCAAGGCGTCGACCAAGGTTGATTCAAGCAGCAACCTGAACTCTTCCAAGTTGCCGATCGACCAGGTGACCAAGCCATTCAACCCGGGCGATACATCGACGTTTACCGAGCAATATGGCACCACCTTGTATGACACCCAGGGCAATGCCCACGAGATGGTGCAGTACATGGTGAAAACCGACTCCAATACCTGGAAGTCCTACACCCTGGTCGATGGGCACAACCCGGATGGCAGCTCGATCACGGCCTCGCCACCTGTTGCCTCGACCGTGACGTTTGATACCGCCGGCGCGCTGCAAGGGATCATCACTCCGCCGAGCAACGTGTCCAATACCACCCTGACCATCGACTGGAAACCGGGCGTCATGGAAAACGGCGTGTGGAACCCTGACAACGGCGCCGCCGGGGGCAAGATTGCGATCAACATGGGCAATATCACCCAGTACAACTCGGCCAGCTACCGTAACCCACCGATCACCGATGGCTACGCTACTGGCGAAATCACCGGGCTGAAAATCGACGGCAGTGGTGTACTGTTTGCTACCTTCAGCAACCAGCAAAGCAAGGCCATCGGCCAGGTTTCCCTGGCCAGCTTCAACAATGAGCAAGGCCTGCAGCCTGCCGGTGGCACCGCCTGGAAAGAAACCTTTGCTTCGGGCCAACCGGGCTATGACGCACCCGAGTCCGGTACCTTGGGTTCGCTGGTGGCCAACTCCCTGGAGAACTCCAACGTCAACCTGACCAATGAGCTGGTGGACCTGATCAAGGCCCAGAGCAACTACCAGGCGAACGCCAAGACCATCTCCACCCAGAGCACCATCATGCAGACCATCATTCAGATGACGTGATGCTGTTGGTCTGATCCCCAGGCGACAGAAAACCCCTCGGTCGAGGGGTTTTTTTTCGCCTTTTTTCGCGCTATCTGCCTGTTCATGCAATCACACATTTCTATTGGAACTGCCGACAACCTTCTTCTCACTCATTGAAACCAACAGGTTTTGATAAAAGGGGAAGGCCATGTGGGGTGTGTCGATATCGGGCCAAAAAAATCCTGTGTATTTCGAAAGTAGCAGGGGCATACCGCGTACTGAAGAAGCCCAAGACAACACGGCTACTGTTTTAAAGCTACTCAAGGAGCTGGAAGATGCTCAGAAAACTTCCAAGAACCAGACCGCCCAAGAGTTGCGTAACAGGCTTAATGATTTGCGCGAGAGATTGGGTGATGACAAGTTCAAGGAGATTATCGAGCAGCTAAAGAAAGATGCTCCTATCAGTTGGCTTGAGTTTTTGAAGAGGCTTTTTCCAGAACTGTTTGCAGATGACGTATCTACTGATGCTGGATCGCAGATAGGTAGCAGGGATGGAGGTGGTGTAGGAAACAGTGGTGGCGGCGGCGGCGGTGTAGGTGGCAGCGGTCGCTATGTGGGCGGGGGGCTAGGGGGCGGCATTGACGCCGGCGGGGGGTTGGGGCTCGGAGAGCGAGTCGGTAACTTGCCGGTTACGGAGGGAACCAATCAAACCAATTTCGAGCCAGGTAGCTACAAACCCGGTGAAATGCCGAAAGACCTCTTTTCTGGCGCCTATCAGGGGCAAACAGGCAATTGTGGTGCTATCTCAGCATGTAAGGCCATGATTGCGCAGTTCGGGCCAGCTGGTGTGTTTAAAGATATCCAGCGGGATTCGGCGGGCAATTATGATGTGACTCTTAAAGACGGTACTCATGTTCCGGTAACGCAGGCACAGTACCGTGAGTCAGCAGCAGGGGCTCAGCTAAAAGGGCAGGATCCGAAACTGCTCGGATTTATGAATCTGATGTTGGCCGTGAACAATGTTCAGGCAATGAATCAGCGTAACGATGGGATTTCGGGGAGGAGTTTTGGCGAAGCTATTAACAGCGTCAATGATGGGGAGTGGGCAATAGAGACTTATAGGCGGATGGGCTATGGAAATCTTATGGAGAGGGTCAGTCCTTCGGAATTGCTCAGGGGCAGAGTCGGCAGCCTGGACAACAATATACATTCGGTCGCTGTATTTAATGGTAGTGAGGATCGATGGGGTACGAAATACAGCAACGTGCGCACTGATCCCAATTTGATTGCCTGGGGCTTCAAGCGGGAATATGCGTAAGTTAAAAAAGAGAGTTGGGTCGCTAAGTGTTCTGGAGGCTTGTACCCACCTGCTTAATCAAGCAAGAACAAGGAAAAAAAACCTCCCGTGAACCCCGTTGGAATTCAGGGTGTGCGGGAGGCTGGCTGTTTCAATTAAGCCTGGGTGGGCCTCAGCTTATTGGCAAGCCTCACAATCCGGCTCGTCAATCGCACAGGCCTTTGGCACTGGCGCCGGGCCGGCAGGCGCTGCAAGCACCGAATCATCACCGTGGTTGCCGCTGGATACAGCGTTCAGCTTGCCGGTGTTGATGGTCGACTTCTCGGTGCTGGTCGCGGCCAGGGCACGGAGGTAGTAGGTGGTTTTCAGGCCACGGTACCACGCCATGCGGTAGGTCACGTCCAGCTTCTTGCCCGATGCGCCGGCGATGTACAGGTTCAGGGACTGGGCCTGGTCGATCCACTTCTGGCGACGGCTGGCGGCGTCAACGATCCACTTGGTGTCCACTTCAAACGCGGTCGCGTAGAGCTCTTTGAGTTCTTGCGGGATGCGCTCGATCTGCTGTACCGAACCGTCGTAGTACTTCAGGTCGTTGATCATTACCGAGTCCCACAGGCCGCGGGCTTTCAGGTCGCGGACCAGGTACGGGTTGATCACGGTGAATTCGCCCGACAGGTTCGATTTCACATACAGGTTCTGGTAGGTCGGTTCGATCGACTGCGACACGCCGGTGATGTTGGCGATGGTGGCGGTCGGTGCGATGGCCATGATGTTGGAGTTACGAATGCCTTTTTGCACACGGGCACGGACCGGCGCCCAGTCCAGGGATTCGTTGAGGTCAACGTCGATGTACTTCTGGCCACGCTGCTCGATCAGGATCTGTTGCGAGTCCAGCGGCAGGATGCCCTTGGACCACAGCGAACCCTGGAACGTCTCGTAGGCGCCGCGTTCGTCGGCCAGGTCGCAGGAAGCCTGGATCGCGTAGTAGCTGACCGCTTCCATGGACTTGTCGGCGAACTCGACCGCAGCGTCCGAACCGTAGGGAATGTGCTGCAGGTACAAGGCATCCTGGAAGCCCATGATCCCCAGGCCCACCGGACGGTGCTTGAAGTTGGAGTTCTGCGCCTGTGGCACCGAGTAGTAGTTGATGTCGATCACGTTATCGAGCATGCGTACGGCGGTGTTGACGGTGCGCTGCAGCTTGGCGGTGTCCAGCTTGCCGCCCACGATGTGGTTCGGCAGGTTGATCGAGCCCAGGTTGCAAACGGCGATCTCGTCCTTGTTGGTGTTCAAGGTGATCTCGGTGCACAGGTTCGAGCTGTGGACCACGCCCACGTGCTGCTGCGGGCTGCGCAGGTTGCACGGGTCCTTGAAGGTCAGCCATGGGTGGCCGGTTTCAAACAGCATCGACAGCATCTTGCGCCACAGGTCTTTGGCCTGGATGGTCTTGAACAGCTTGATTTTGCCTGGGTACTGGGACAGGGCTTCGTAGTACTCGTAGCGCTCTTCAAAGGCCTTGCCGGTCAGGTCGTGCAGGTCTGGCACTTCGGAGGGCGAGAACAGGGTCCACGGGCCGTCATCGAAGACGCGCTTCATGAACAGGTCTGGGATCCAGTTGGCGGTGTTCATGTCGTGGGTACGACGACGATCATCACCGGTGTTCTTGCGCAGCTCGATGAACTCTTCAATGTCCATGTGCCAGGTTTCCAGGTACGCACACACAGCGCCTTTGCGCTTGCCGCCCTGGTTCACTGCTACGGCGGTGTCGTTCACGACCTTGAGGAACGGCACGACGCCCTGGGACTTGCCGTTGGTGCCCTTGATGTACGAACCCAGTGCACGCACCGGGGTCCAGTCGTTGCCCAGGCCGCCGGCGAATTTGGACAGCATGGCGTTGTCGTGGATCGCGTGGTAGATACCCGACAGGTCATCCGGCACGGTGGTCAGGTAGCAGCTCGACAGCTGTGGACGCAGGGTGCCGGCGTTGAACAGGGTCGGGGTCGACGACATGTAGTCGAAGGACGACAACAGGTTGTAGAACTCGATCGCACGGTCTTCCTTGTGCTTCTCTTCGATCGCCAGGCCCATGGCCACGCGCATGAAGAACACCTGTGGCAGCTCGAAGCGGATCCCGTCCTTGTGGATGAAGTAACGGTCATACAGGGTTTGCAGGCCCAGGTAGGTGAACTGCTGGTCACGCTCGTGGTTGATCGCCTTGCCGAGTTTTTCCAGGTCGAAGGTGGCCAGGATCGGGTTCAGCAATTCAAATTCGATACCCTTGGCGATGTAGGCAGGCAGGGCCTTGGCGTACAGGTCGGCCATTTCGTGGTGGGTAGCGCTCTGGGCGACGTTCAGGAAGCCCAGGCCTTCGGCACGCAGGGTGTCCATCAACAGGCGGGCGGTGACGAACGAGTAGTTCGGCTCACGCTCGACCAGGGTACGGGCGGTCATCACCAGGGCGGTGTTGACGTCGGTCAGGGCCACGCCGTCGTACAGGTTCTTCAGGGTTTCACGCTGGATCAGGTCGCCATCGACTTCTTCCAGGCCTTCGCAGGCTTCGGTGATGATGGTGTTCAGGCGGCCCAGGTCCAGCGGCGCGAACGAACCATCAGCCAGGGTGATGCGGATCGACGGGTGGGCTTTCACGGCTTCGGCGGACGGCGCGTGTACAGCACGTTCCTTGGCGCGCGAGTCACGGTAGATCACGTAGTCGCGGGCCACTTTCTGCTCGCCGGCACGCATCAGGGCCAGTTCGACCTGGTCCTGGATTTCTTCGATGTGGATGGTGCCGCCCGAAGGCATGCGACGCTTGAAGGTCGCGGTGACTTGTTCGGTCAGGCGGGCAACGGTGTCGTGGATACGCGACGAAGCGGCAGCGGTGCCGCCTTCAACTGCAAGAAACGCTTTGGTGATGGCGACGGTGATTTTGTCATCGGTGTAAGGAACGACAGTGCCGTTACGCTTGATCACGCGCAATTGGCCGGGCGCGGTGGCGGACAGATCCATATTTGAATCAGCAGCCTGCGGCACGGAGCCTTGCGGGTTCTCGCGAGTTGTGTCGGTTTGCATGGGGGGTTGTCTCCACATTCTATATTTATTTGGGCACCATCACGGTGCCCACCGTTCCGTCCTGAAGCACTTACAACAGGCCTGGGCCTGGCATAACAACCTCGGGACAGGAGGAAGGGAGCTGTTCGCGCCGCTTCCATGCCGAAGTCTTCGGCGCCGAGCCTCACGCTCTTTGCCGTAATCCTGCTGGGTGTCGCTTGTATTGCAACACCCGTACCGCTTTCTCCCATTCGGGCTTGAAAACAGCAGCCATCCGCGTGCGCGGTTTGGGCTTTCAAAAAAGGTTTAAGTTCCACCAAACAGGAGCAAGAAAGCACTTGAGTTTCTTGTCTGATTTGTGTTTGGTCTTTTCGCTTCAAACCCTACATGTAGGGTTTTTTCGGCGACGGGCTACAAGATAATGCGTTTTGGGGGGCTTAGCAACGCATGGCCTGTGGATAACGCTGTGGGTAAAATGTGTATGAAAGGTGGAACCGCCGTGTAGGCCGCAGTACTGCTGCATCGCACCGTTTGTCACCGAATATTCCAAGCTGAAAACACCCGGCTGGATTTTTGCGGGCGCGAACCCTATCACAAAAAAACGCGATCACCGAATGCATTTCCTGGCTTGTGTTTGAGGGCTGGGCCATGGCTACAATCGGCCTTTTATTCCTACACGGTTATGCCCTTTGTGCATGACAAATTGGGTACGGCTGGCAAGGATCAAAATGTGGGAGCGGGCTTGCCCGCGATAGCAGTGTGTCAGGCAACATATCTACTACTGATCCACCGTTATCGCGGGCAAGCCCGCTCCCACATTTGGACCTGCGCAGTCCGGACAAATCCCTTATAAAAAACGAGGACCACCCGTGGAGCAAGAAGCCTGGCAGGTATTGATTGTCGAGGACGACCAGCGTCTGGCTGAGTTGACCCGTGACTACCTGGAAAGCAACGGCCTGCGGGTCTCCATCGAAGGCGACGGCGCCTTGGCGGTGGCGCGGATCATTGCCGAGCAGCCGGACCTGGTGATCCTCGACCTGATGTTGCCCGGTGAAGACGGCCTGAGCATCTGCCGCAAGGTGCGCGAGCGCTACGACGGGGCGATCCTGATGCTCACCGCGCGCACCGACGACATGGACCAGGTCCTGGGCCTGGACATGGGCGCCGATGACTATGTGTGCAAACCGGTGCGCCCGCGCCTGTTGCTGGCACGGATCCAGGCCTTGTTGCGGCGCAGCGAAAGTACCGAGCCCGTGGCCCCGGAAAAACAGCGGCGCCTGCAATTCGGCCCGCTGGTGGTGGACAACGCCTTGCGCGAAGCCTGGCTGCACGGCGGTGGCATCGAGCTGACCAGCGCCGAATTCGACCTGTTATGGCTGTTGGTGGCCAATGCCGGGCGCATCCTGTCCCGGGAAGAGATCTTCACCGCCCTGCGCGGCATCGGCTATGACGGCCAGGACCGTTCCATTGATGTGCGTATCTCGCGGATCCGCCCGAAAATTGGCGACGATCCCATCCATCCGCGCCTGATCAAGACCATTCGCAGCAAAGGCTACCTGTTCGTCCCCGAAGCCTGCGCCGATAGGCTGTCATGAACTCGATCTTCCTGCGCATCTATGGCGGCATGTGCGCGGCGCTGATCCTGGTGGCCCTGCTGGGCGTCCTGGCCCTGCACCTGCTCAATGAAGTGCGCAGCGGCCAGTATCGCGAGCGCCTGGCCCACGGCACGTTTGCCCTGATGGGCGACAACCTGCAACCGATGAGCAGCATCGAGCGCCAACGCGCCCTGGCGGTGTGGGAGCGTTTGCTGGGGATTCCCTTGCAACTGCAGGCGGTGGCGGATGCCCGCCTGGACCTGAGCCAACGCAACCGCCTGCAGCGCGGCCAGGTCCTGGTGGAGCAGACCGGGCCCCATGCGGCCCGGGTATTGCGCCTGGTCAGTGAAAAAGAGCAACTGCTGCTCAGCGGCGAAGTGCAGCAGATCAGCGAGCAACTGGCCCGGGCCACCATTTATTTGCTGGCCGACGAACTGGTGCGGTTTCCGGTGGCCGAGCAGCCGCAACGGCTGGCCGACCTGAAAGAGGCCAAGGGTTTCGGCTTTGAAATGCACCTGCTGAAACTGGACGCCGCCGATATGGACGAAGACCAGCGGCGTCGCGTGGCCGAAGGCGATACGGTGATGGCCCTGGGCAAGGGCGGCGACTCGATCCGCGTGTTTGCCGGTATGGTCGGCACGCCATGGGTCCTGGAAATCGGCCCGCTGTACCAGATGAACCCTTACCCGGCGCAATGGCTGGTGCTGATTGCCCTGATCGGCCTGACCCTGATCGGCCTGATCGTGTATTTACTGGTGCGCCAACTGGAGCGCCGCCTGCGCGGGTTGGAAGCGGCCGCCACGCGCATCGCCAAAGGTAA
Organism: Pseudomonas sp. GW821-FHT01D09; assembly: GCF_059422465.1. NCBI lineage: Bacteria > Pseudomonadati > Pseudomonadota > Gammaproteobacteria > Pseudomonadales > Pseudomonadaceae > Pseudomonas > Pseudomonas sp. GW821-FHT01D09. The sequence continues at coordinate 128,932 of NZ_JBWKWY010000011.1, read as the reverse complement.
CCTGGAAGCCCGGGTGCCGGCGCGCGGGGCCGACTCGGTAGGGCGCCTGGCGGCGGCCTTCAATGGCATGGCCGAGCACTTGCAGCGCTTGTTGGCGATCCAGCGCGAACTGGTGCGCGCGGTGTCCCATGAATTGCGCACGCCGGTGGCGCGCCTGCGGTTTGGCCTGGAGATGATCGGCGACGCCGCCACGCCCGAAGCCCGGCGTAAATACATGGAAGGCATGGACAGCGATATCCAGGACCTCGACGGCCTGGTGGATGAGATGCTCACCTATGCGCGCCTGGAGCAGGGCTCGCCGGCCCTGAGTTTCCAGCGGGTCGACCTGAGTGCCTTGCTCGACCAGGTGATTGGCGAGTTGGCGCCCTTGCGGCCGGGGATCAAGGTGGCGCGGGGCGTGTGCCTGTCATCGGCGCACCTGGACGCGGCCTGGGTCGATGCCGAACCACGCTACCTGCACCGTGCCCTGCAAAACCTGGTGAGCAATGCCATGCGCCATGCCCAGTCGCGGGTGCTGATCAGCTACCAGGTGGGCCAGGTGCGTTGCCGTATCGACGTCGAAGACGATGGCCCGGGCGTGCCGGAAAGTGCCTGGGAGCGCATCTTCACCCCCTTCCTGCGCCTGGATGACAGCCGCACCCGCGCCTCGGGCGGGCATGGCCTGGGTTTGTCGATTGTGCGGCGGATTATCTACTGGCATGGCGGGCGGGCGTTGATCAGCAAGAGCAACAACCTGGGCGGCGCTTGCTTCAGCCTGAGTTGGCCGCGGGACCAGGACAAGACTTGAGACCGACATCGCAGGCAAGCCAGCACACATTTTGATGTGTGAACACCGTCAAATGTGGGAGCTGGCTTGCCTGCGATAGCTATCTATCAGGCGCCGACAGCTACCAGGCTCAACAACTGCCCTTCATGCACCACAAACTGCCCCTCCAGCTCCTTGCCATAACACCACTCACTGGACAAATCCGTCAGCAATCGCAAGCGCAAAAATCCTGAATCGGACCACTCCACCACTTCTGCATGCTCAAAATAGAAGCGCTTGTGCACAATCGGATAGAGCGCCTTGAACAGGCTTTCCTTGGCCGAAAACGTCAGGGTCACTAGCTGCGCAATCTGCTCCCTTGGCCCTGTGGCCATGCGTTGCAGCTCATCCGGGGTAAGGATTTCCCCCGCCAGGCGCTCGGCCCGTTCAAGGGGCAGCAGGTTCTCCAGGTCCATGCCCAGCCCGCGCCATTGCGCCTTATGCCCGACGATGGCCGCTGCATGCCCGGTGCTGTGGGTGATCGAGCCGCTGATGTGGCCGGGCCACACCGGGGCACGGTCCTCGCCAATGGCCGGGATGCAGTCCAGGCCTTCGAGCCGTTGCAAGGCGGCGCGGGCGCACAGGCGGCCGGCGAGGAACTCGGCCTGGCGCTTGGCCACTGACCGTTGGATGCTGGCCGGCGGCGGCACGGCGCAGCGCTGAAAATCGCTGGCCTCAAGCAATGTGGGCTCGAAGCGGGTGCTCAGCAACACCGTGCCGGGCAGGGCGGTGGGTAGCGGCCAATGGTCATCAAGTGGGGTGCAGCAGGCGGGTATCGGGTTCATGCCGGCTATTCTGCATGGGGCGGGGCCTGCCTGGGTAGCCCGTCGGTTCAGACTGTGTTCAGTTCAACCGCCGTAAACTGCGCAAGCATACCGTCAGGGCCGCTATGATGGTTCCCTGCGGGACAGTGGATTGGCCTTGGAGAGCGTTATGAAATTGCTGGTTGTCGAAGATGAGGCGTTGTTGCGCCATCACCTGTTGACCCGTCTTGGTGACAGCGGTCACGTGGTCGAAGCCGTGGCCAATGCCGAAGAGGCGCTGTACCAGACCGGGCAATTCAATCATGACCTGGCGATTATCGACCTGGGCCTGCCGGGGATGGGCGGCCTGGACCTGATCCGCCAACTGCGGACCCAGGCCAAGACCTTCCCGATCCTGATCCTCACCGCGCGCGGCAACTGGCAGGACAAGGTCGAAGGCCTGGCCGCCGGGGCCGACGACTATGTGGTCAAGCCCTTCCAGTTTGAAGAACTGGAGGCGCGGATGAACGCCCTGTTGCGCCGCTCCAGCGGTTTTACCCAGTCGACCATCGTCGCCGGCCCATTGCTGCTGGACCTCAACCGCAAACAGGCGTCCCTCGACGAACAGCCCCTGGCGCTGACGGCCTATGAGTACCGGATCCTCGAATACCTGATGCGTCATCACCAACAAGTGGTGGCCAAGGATCGGTTGATGGAACAACTCTATCCCGATGACGACGAGCGCGACCCGAACGTGATCGAAGTACTGGTCGGCCGCCTGCGTCGCAAGCTCGAAGGCCCGGCTGGGTTCAAGCCCATCGACACCGTGCGCGGCCTGGGCTACCTGTTTAACGAGCGCTGCCGTTGATCCGTTCGCTTCGTCTGCGCCTGATGCTGGCGGCCACCACCCTGGCCGTGTTGTTCATGCTGGCGCTGTTGCCGGCCATGCAGGGCGCGTTCAGCCTGGCGTTGCAGGATGCCATCGAGCAGCGCCTGGCGTCCGATGTGACCACGCTGATCTCTGCCGCGCGGGTCGATAACAACCGCTTGTTGATGCCGGCGCAGTTGCCCGACGAGCGTTTCAACCTGACCGACAGCCGCCTGCTGGGCTATATCTATGACCGTGAAGGCCATCTGGTCTGGCGTTCGCGGGCGACTCGGGAAGAAAACATCAATTACCGGCCGCGCTACGACGGGCGCGGCAACGAGTTTGCGAAGATTCGCGAGGCCAACGGCCAGGAATTTTTCGTGTATGACGTCGAGGTCAAGCTGCTGGGGGGCAAGAGCGCGGCGTTCAGCATCGTCGCCCTGCAACCGGTGCGCGAATACCAGGTGACCCTGGAAGGCCTGCGGGAAAACCTCTACCTGGGCTTTGGCGCCGCCTTGCTGGTGTTGTTGAGCCTGTTGTGGATCGGCCTGACCTGGGGCTTGCAGGCCTTGCGCCGGCTGAGCCAGGAGCTGGATGAAATCGAAGGCGGCACCCGTGAAAGCCTCAGTGAGCAACACCCACGGGAGTTGCTGCGCCTGACCGGTTCCCTCAACCGCCTGCTGCACAGCGAGCGCGAGCAGCGCACCCGTTACCGCGATTCCCTGGACGACCTGGCCCACAGCCTGAAAACCCCCCTGGCAGTGTTGCAGGGCGTGAGTGAAGACATGGCCCAGCGCCCCCGGGACCTTGGGCAGGCGCGGGTCCTGCAGTCGCAGATCGAGCGCATGAGCCAGCAGATCAGCTACCAGTTGCAGCGCGCCAGCCTGCGTAAAAGTGGCCTGGTGCGTCACCAGGTGCGCCTGCGCCCGGTGCTGCAAAGCCTGTGCGACACCCTGGACAAGGTCTACCGCGACAAGCGTGTGCGCGTATCTTTTGCGCTGCCGGAGCAATGCGACGTGCCCATCGAACAGGGCGCGTTGCTGGAGTTGCTTGGCAACCTGCTGGAAAACGCCTACCGCCTGTGCCTGGGCGAAGTGCGCGTGACCCTGGAGGAAGGGGCCGATGGGGTGCGCCTGTGCATCGAAGACGATGGCCCCGGCGTGCCCCCCGACCAGCGCGCGCGGATCCTGCAGCGCGGCGAGCGCTTGGACCGCCAGCATCCGGGGCAGGGGATTGGGCTGGCGGTGGTCAAGGACATTATTGAAAGCTATGGCGCGCGGTTGACCCTGGGGGATTCACCTTTAGGGGGGGCGGCGTTCAGGATTCATTTTCCGGCCGTGTGATCCTTGTTGGATTTGCCGGCCGCATCGCCGGCAAGCCAGCTCCCACATTTTGATTTGTGAACACCGTTAAATGTGGGAGCTGGCTTGCCTGCGATGGCGCCCGCCCAAACACCACCTCCCTCAACTCTCCTGCGCCCGATAAGCCCCCGGTGTCACCCCCGTCCACTTCTTGAATGCCCGGTGAAACGCCGAAGGCTCGGAAAATCCCAACTGCTCGGCAATCTCCTGCAACGACAAATCCGCCCGCCCCAGGTGAAAAATCGCAATATCCCGGCGCAATTCATCCTTGAGTGCCTGGAAACTGGTGCCTTCCTCGCGCAAATGCCGGCGCAGGGTCTGCGGGCTGATATGCAGGTGCTGCGCCACGGCTTCCAAGTCTGGCCACGGCGTGCGATCGCGGCTGAGCAGGCGGCGTATCTGGCTGCTCAGGCTGTCGCCTTCGTCGGGCCGGGACAGCAGGTCGGCGGGGGAGCGTTCAAGGAAGTGCTTGAGGGTGCGCTCATCCTGGAGCAGCGGCAGGCTCAGGTAGCGGCTGTGGAACACCAGGCTGCTGCTGGCCGCGCTGAACACCAGGGGGCAGGGGAACAGCAGGTCATATTCGCTGGCATGGGCCGGCATCGGGTAGCGGAAGCTCGCTTGCTCCAGGCGGATACGCTGGCCGATCAGCCAACTGCCGAGGCGATGCCAGATCACCAGCAGGCTTTCGCTCAAAAAATGATCCGGGTCCCACAGTTGCGAGTCATCCAGGCTCAGGCGCGCCATGTCGCCCTCACGGCTCAGGCGCCAGCGCGGCCCCTGGGGGAACAGGCTGTAGAACAACAACCCGCGTTCCAGTGCCTTTTCCAGGGTCCGGCAATGGATCAGCGCGTGGCACATCATGGCAAAGGTGCCGCGCTTGCTCGGTGCGTCGGCGAAGCCCAGGTACTCGTCATCCAGGGCCCGCCACAACATCTGCAACAGCCGCGTGAACTGCTCCGGGGCGATACGCGCGCGGGGCTCTGCCAGCAGTTCCGGGGTAATGCCCAGTTGCTGCAACAGCGTCGAGCAGTCGTAGCCGGCCCGGCGCGCGCCGCCCAGGGCCGCACGGGCGTAATGACTGGCGATGGTGCGTTCGCGCATGCGGGGGCCTCGTCCATTGAGTGGCCGATGGTAGCCATCATGCCTTGGGGGGACAAGGCGGATATCCGCCAAATTGTAGGACGAGATCGGGGCGCTGGGCGGATATCCGCCACCTGTGTGCCCCCGGGAAACCGCCGTTGCTAGCCATCGACCCCCGTGGTTTAAGGGCTCCAGGGCTTTTCAGGAAAGTGGCACGCCGTTTGCGATAAGGAGTACAGACCTGCCAGCCCGCAGTTCGCCAAAACAAATCCCTCCAGTGCAGGAGGGTTCGCAATTCAAGTGTCGTGGGCCATGGCGGATATTTGCCCCACGGGACTCTTGAGGAAACTTTGCAATGACGACTCGTCAGCCGTTCTACAAAACCCTGTACTTCCAGGTAATCGTTGCCATCGTTATCGGTATCCTGCTCGGTCACTTCTACCCACAGACCGGTGTGGCCCTCAAGCCATTGGGTGACGGCTTTATCAAGCTGATCAAAATGGTCATCGCCCCGATCATCTTCTGCACCGTGGTCAGCGGCATCGCCGGCATGCAGAACATGAAGTCGGTGGGCAAGACCGGCGGCTACGCGCTGCTGTACTTTGAAATCGTGTCCACCATCGCCCTGCTGATCGGCCTGGTCGTGGTCAACGTGGTGCAGCCAGGCGCTGGCATGCACATCGACGTTGCGACCCTGGACGCCTCGAAAGTCGCGGCCTACGTCACTGCCGGTAAAGACCAGAGCATCGTTGGCTTTATCCTCAACGTGATCCCCAACACCATCGTCGGCGCCTTTGCCAACGGCGATATCCTGCAAGTGCTGATGTTCTCGGTGATCTTCGGTTTTGCCCTGCATCGCCTGGGTGCCTATGGCAAGCCGGTGCTGGACTTCATCGATCGCTTCGCCCACGTGATGTTCAACATCATCAACATGATCATGAAGCTCGCGCCAATCGGTGCCCTGGGCGCCATGGCGTTCACCATCGGGGCCTACGGTGTCGGCTCGCTGGTGCAACTGGGCCAGTTGATGATCTGCTTCTACATCACCTGTGTGCTGTTCGTGCTGGTGGTCCTGGGTGGCATCTGCCGCGCCCACGGCTTCAGCGTCCTGAAACTGGTGCGCTACATCCGTGAAGAACTGCTGATCGTCCTGGGGACTTCCTCCTCCGAGTCCGCATTGCCGCGCATGCTGATCAAGATGGAGCGCCTGGGTGCGAAGAAGTCGGTGGTAGGCCTGGTGATCCCGACGGGCTACTCTTTCAACCTTGACGGTACTTCGATCTACCTGACCATGGCTGCCGTGTTCATCGCCCAGGCGACGGACACCCACATGGACATCACCCACCAGATCACCCTGCTGCTGGTGCTGTTGCTGTCCTCCAAAGGTGCTGCGGGCGTGACTGGGAGTGGCTTTATCGTCCTGGCCGCAACCCTGTCGGCGGTTGGCCACCTGCCGGTTGCCGGCCTGGCGCTGATCCTCGGTATCGACCGCTTCATGTCCGAAGCCCGCGCCCTGACCAACCTGGTCGGTAACGCCGTAGCGACCATCGTCGTCGCCAAGTGGGTCAAGGAACTGGACACTGACAAGCTGCAAAGCGAGCTGGCGTCCGGCGGTACCGGTATCTCCGAAACCCGCGAACTGGATGACCTGGGCGTGGCCGAAGGCCCGGCCCCGGCCATCAAGTAAACGCTGGCGCAGCCCTGAAAAACCCATCTTCGGATGGGTTTTTTTATGGGCGCACGAGCACAACGGTCACTGTCGATGATGCTTACGGTAATTGCCGCTGTTGCCCAAGGCTGACTACTCTGTGCCCCATCGAACTGGAATCGGAGCTCCCATGTCAGGCCCCTTGGCGTCCCTTAAAGTGCTGGATTTCTCGACCCTGCTGCCGGGGCCTTTTGCTTCGCTGCTGTTGGCAGACATGGGCGCCGAGGTGCTGCGCATCGAATCCCCCACGCGCCTGGACCTGCTGCGGGTGTTGCCGCCCCACGATCGAGGGGTGTCGGCCAGCCATGCCTACCTCAACCGCAACAAGCGCAGCCTGGCCCTGGACCTCAAGCAGCCCGAGGCACTGGCGATCGTGCGGCAATTGGTGGCGGACTACGACATTGTGCTGGAGCAGTTTCGCCCCGGAGTCATGGAGCGCCTGGGGTTGGGGTATGAAGCGTTGAAGGCGATCAACCCGAAGCTGATCTATGTGTCCATCACCGGCTACGGCCAGACCGGCCCCTACAAGGACCGCGCCGGGCATGACATCAACTACCTGGCCCTGTCCGGCGTCGCCAGCTATACCGGGCGCCAGGACAGCGGCCCGCTGCCCCTGGGCGTGCAAGTGGCGGATGTGGGCGGTGGCTCGTTGCATGGGGTGGTCGGCCTGCTCGCGGCAGTGATTGCGCGCCAGCACAGTGGGCTGGGCCAGTACCTGGATGTGAGCATGACCGACTGTGCCTTCAGCCTCAACGCCATGGCTGGCGCGGCCTACCTGGCCTGTGGCATGGAGCCTGGGCGCGAAGACCAGGTGCTCAATGGCGGCAGTTTCTACGACTACTACCGCTCGCGGGACGGGCGCTGGTTATCCGTGGGCAGCCTGGAGCCGGGGTTTATGCAGCAACTGTGTGGCGCGCTGGGGCGCCCGGAATTGGCGGCCCAGGGCCTGTCACCCAAGCCCGAACAGCAAAAGGCCCTCAAGCAGGCATTGCAGATTGAGTTTGAGCGACACAGTTTTGAGGAGCTGTGTGCGCTGTTTGCCGGGGTCGATGCCTGCGTGGAGCCGGTACTCAGCCTTGGCGAGGCCCTGGAGCATCCGCAATTAAAGGCCCGGGAGCTGGTGAGCCAGGTGCCCCGTGGGGATGGCTCGTTCCAGGCGCAGATGGCGTGCCCGCTGAAGTTTTCCGAGGGGGTGCCGGAGCCGAGGCATATTGGGGCGGCGGTGGGGGCGCACAGTGATGAGGTGTTGGGGGAGTTGGGTTTCAGTACCCAGCGGATTGCTGAGCTGCGGGGGGCCAAGGTGGTGGGGTAGTGGCTGTTTTGGCTCCATCGCAGGCAAGCCAGCTCCCACATTCTGATTTGTGAATACATTCAAATGTGGGAGCGGGCTTGCCCGCGATGGGGCCAGTGAAACCACCCCAAAACCTCACTCCACCCGCGTCTCCCCAGTAAACACCAACGTCCCCCGGCACCTGCGGCACACATACCGTCGCCCCTGGTTCACCAACCCATGGCGCTGGGCCGAGAACGGAAAGTCACTGTCGGCACACGGGCACCGGTAGATATAACGGGTCACCCGTCGGCGCTGGATCTCATAGGTATGGCAACGGTCGGGGGGCAGTTCGTAGACCCCGCGCATGATCAGTTGCCATTCCTCGCCATGGGGCTGGATGCGCTCGCCGAACAATTGGTGGGCGATCAGGTGCGCCACTTCGTGGGCCACCGTCTGTTTGAGGAAGTGTTGGCTGTTTTCCCGGTACAACTGGGGGTTGAAGCGCAGCAGGTTCTCGTGCAAATGCGCGACACCGGCTTTCTGCCCACGCAGCTTGAGGCTGACCTGGGGGCGTTTGAAACTTCGTTTGAAAAAGGATTCGGCTTGCAGGAAACAATCTTCGACGCGGGTATTGAGTTGCTCGGGCATGCTGTACATATCTCCAGAGACCCTCAGTATGCCGCATCCAAGGGGGTTTCCGAATCTGCCAGGCGCCGAATGGTCATGCATCACGCACAAAGCCACCTTGCGGTGGCTGTTCCTGCGGTTAAAAAACGGCTAGTTGGTGTAGATCGGCCCCACGCCCAGGCCCCAGACAATCACGGTAAACGCCATGATCGCCACCAGGACCACCAGGCCGACGGCCAGTACCGAGCTGGAAAACAGGAAGCCTTCGTCCGGGTCGATGCTCATGAAGGTCGGCAGCCCCACATACAGCAGGTACACCGTGTAGCAGATGGCGGCCGTGCCCACGACCATGCCCAGCCACATATGCGGATACAGCGCGGCCAGCCCGCCGATAAACAGGGGGGTGGCGGTGTAGGTGGCAAATGCCACGCAGCGTGCCATGCTCGGATTGGCGTCATAGGTGCGCGCCATCCAGTGAATGAAGGCGCCCATCACCGCAACGCCGCCGAGCATCGCCAGGTACGACATGATGGTCATCCACAACGCGCTTTCCTGGGTCAGCATGACCGGGGCGCGATTGCCGATGACCCAGCCGACCTGGGTGGTGCCGATAAACGCCGACACGGCGGGGATCGCCGCGAGAATCAGCGTGTGAGTCAGGTACATGTGGCCGATGCTTTCCTCTTTATCGCCACGAATTTCCCGCCATTCCTGGTCGGGATGGGTGAAAAGCCCCACGACGTGATGGATCATGCCAGTCACTCCTGTCGTTATTGCCATCGCCCCCCAAGCGGAGCGCCCGCCGGCCAAGTGGCCTGAAAGGTCTGGATATGTGTGCGACCTTATGTCGCAGTATAGGAAGTGATAGCCAGGAAAAGTGGGGGGCTTTAGAGCAAATCGCGCTGTAAACACGGGGCTTAATCGCGCCTGGGTCTGTGACGTGGAATGCAGTCCCCTGTGGGAGCTGGCTTGTCGGGTCGCCGCATCGCTGCGATGGCGGTGGGTCAGTTGCCAGAAACAGTGGCTGGACTGCCGCTATCGCGGGCAAGCCCCTCCCACATTGGAACTCGGTGCGCCATACCGCTAAAATACCCGGCTTTTCGTCACAACCTTTTTCGCGGATCCAAGCGCCATGGGCACCCTTACCGTCAATCAGAACAAACTGCAAAAACGCCTGCGGCGCCTGGCCGGTGAGGCTGTCGCTGACTTCAACATGATCGAAGAGGGCGACAAGGTCATGGTCTGCCTGTCCGGCGGCAAAGACAGCTACACCCTGCTGGATGTGCTGCTGCACCTGCAAAAGGTCGCGCCGATCAAGTTCGACATTGTCGCGGTCAATATGGACCAGAAGCAGCCCGGGTTCCCCGAGGACGTGCTGCCGGCCTACCTCAAGGCCTTGGGCATCGAGTACCACATCGTCGAGAAAGATACCTATTCAGTGGTCAAGGAACTGATCCCGGAAGGCAAGACCACCTGCTCGCTGTGCTCGCGCCTGCGCCGTGGCACGCTGTACACCTTTGCCGATGAAATCGGCGCGACCAAGATGGCCCTGGGGCATCACCGCGATGACATCGTCGAGACCTTCTTTCTCAACATGTTCTTCAACGGCTCGCTCAAGGCCATGCCGCCCAAGCTGCGTGCCGACGATGGGCGCAACGTGGTGATTCGCCCGCTGGCGTATTGCAACGAGAAGGACATCCAGGCCTACTCCGACTTCAAGCAATTCCCGATCATCCCCTGCAACCTCTGCGGTTCCCAGGAGAACCTGCAGCGCCAGGTGGTCAAGGACATGCTCCAGGAGTGGGAGCGCAAGACGCCGGGGCGCACCGAGAGCATCTTTCGCAGCTTGCAGAACGTGATCCCCTCGCAGCTGGCCGACCGTAACCTGTTTGACTTCACCAGCCTGCGCATCGACGAAACCGCGGCTTCGCGCTTCGTCAACGTTGTGAACCTCTGAGCCTTTTCCAGGCTCTGACAGACGGCGCTTATGGGCGCCGTTTTCATTTCAACCCGTAGGAGAGGGCATGCGCGATTACAAATGGCTGCACGAATACTGTCTGAACCGCTTTGGTTCGGCGGCCGAGCTGGAAGCCCACCTGCCCGTGCCCAAGACGCCGGCGCAATTGCGCCAGATCAGCGATGACCGCTACCTGTCGACCCTGTCGCTGCGGGTGTTTCGTGCCGGGCTCAAGCACAGTGTGGTGGACGCCAAATGGCCGGCGTTCGAGGAGGTGTTTTTCGGCTTCGATCCCGAAAAAGTCGTGCTGATGGGCGCCGAGCACCTTGAGCGGCTGATGCAGGACACACGGATCATCCGCCACCTGGGCAAGCTCAAGAGCGTGCCGCGCAATGCGCAGATGATCCTCGATGTCGAGCAGGAGAAGGGCAGCTTCGCGGCGCTGATTGCCGACTGGCCGGTGACCGAGATCGTCGGCTTGTGGAAATACCTGAGCAAGCACGGCCATCAACTGGGCGGGCTGTCGGCACCGCGCTTTTTGCGCATGGTGGGCAAGGACACGTTTGTGCCGAGTTATGACGTGGTTGCGGCGCTGAATGCGCAGGAGATTGTCGACAAGGCCCCCACCAGCCTGCGGGACCTGGCGACGGTGCAGGCGGCGTTCAACCAATGGCACGCCGAGAGCGGGCGGCCGATGTGTCAGTTGTCGATGATGTTGGCTTATACGGTCAATCATTGAGATCGAGGTGCTGCCATCGCAGGCAAGCCAGCTCCCACAGGGGGATGCATTCCAAATGTGGGTTTGCCTGCGATGGGACCTGAGCGGCCCCACAAAACCCTCAGGCTGGCTGACCTTCCCCCGCCAACCGCCGATTCAGCTGGAACCGCCAGCGTACATATAGCAGCGCCGTGCAGAACACCGCCAGGCTCGCCAGCATCTCCAGCACGCCAAACCACTGGCGGTTCGGGTCATAGGCCGCCAGGGCGCCCTTGATGAAGTACAGGTTCACCACAAAGCACATCCACGAATGCCCGCGCGCGCTGCCCATGAGCATGCCCGGCGCGAGGATCAACAACGGCACCAGTTCGATCAGCAAGATCACCCAGGGGCGTGCGCCATGCAGGTCGGCGACCAGCAGGTAGTAAACGCAGAGCAGCCCCACCAGGCCCAGGAACGCCAGCAGGCTCAAGGCCCGTGCCAGCTTGACCCGGGGTTCCAGCCAGGCCTGGGCCGGCAGGACTTTAGGCTTCTTGGCCACGGCCACTCTCCAGTTTTGCCGCGGTCTTCGCCAGGCGCAGGCCCAGGGCACGGCATAGGGCGATTTCATGAGCGTCCAGGGCGCGTTTACCGTCGGCGCCGGAATGGTGGCTGGCGCCGTAGGGCGTACCGCCGCCCTGGGTGTCGAGCAACGCCTGTTCGCTGTAGGGCAGGCCGGTGATCAGCATGCCGTGGTGCAGCAACGGCAGCAGCATCGACATCAGGGTGGTTTCCTGGCCGCCGTGCAGGCTGGCGGTTGAGGTGAAGACCCCAGCCGGCTTGCCGACGAGGGCGCCAGTCAGCCACAGGTTGCTGGTGCCGTCGAGAAAGTACTTCAACGGCGCGGCCATGTTGCCAAAGCGCGTCGGACTGCCCAGGGCCAGGCCTGCGCAGTGCTTCAGGTCGTCGAGGCTGGCATACAGCGCGCCTTCGGCCGGGATGCTCGGCGCGACGGCCTCGCACTCGCTGGAGATCGCCGGCACGGTGCGCAGGCGCGCTTCCAGGCCGCCTTGCTCGATGCCCCGGGCAATCTGCCGGGCCATTTCGCTGACCGAGCCGTTGCGGCTGTAATACAACACCAGAACGTAAGGCACGCTCACGGCAGCAGCTCCAGGATATTTTCCGGTGGCCGGCCAATCACGGCTTTGTCGGCGGTGGCCAGGATCGGCCGTTCCATCAGCTTGGGATGGGCGGCGATGGCGGCAATCAATTGCGCCTCGCTGAGGCTGGCGTCGTCCAGGTTGAGGGTCTTGTATTCGTCTTCGCCGCTGCGCAGCAGTTGTCGGGCGCCGACTCCCAGCTTGGCGAGCAGGGCTTCAAGCTGCGCGGCGTCCAGCGGGGTTTCCAGGTAGCGCACGACGTTCGGCGTGAGGCCACGGGCCTCGAGCAGTTCGAGCGCACCGCGGGATTTCGAGCAGCGCGGGTTGTGATAAAGCGTCAGATCGGTCATGTGCGGGTCGCATCTTGCGTAAGGTGGCGGGTATTCTACCTGCGCTGCGGGCTGTCCTTAAACCGTAAGAGGCGATCGGCCGCAGCCTACGTTCATTTTTGCTAAGGAATACCCCATGACACGGCGACTGATAGGCGCACTGGCAGTTATCACCACACTCCTGCTCAGCGGTTGCGGCAATGATTATGGCGTTGACCAATACGGCCAGAAAGTCGCGGCCGAGCGCATCGACAAGCAATGGCTGGTGATCAATTACTGGGCCGAATGGTGTGGCCCGTGCCGCATCGAGATCCCCGAACTCAACGCCCTGGCCGAGCAGCTCAAGGGCCAGCCGGTGAGTGTGTTTGGCGTCAACTTCGACAATGTGCAGGGCGAAGAGCTCAAGAGCGCCAGCGAGAAGCTGGGCATCAAGTTCACCGTATTGGCACAGAACCCCGAGGCCATTTTCGAGATTCCGCGCAGCGAAGTCTTGCCGGTGACCTACATCATCGATGACAAGGGCAAGGTGCGGGCGCAGATGCTGGGCGAGCAGACGGCGGCGGGGGTACTGGCCAAGCTCAAAGCGTTGCGCGGCTGACCCCTTGCGATCTCTGTAGGAGCGAGCTTGCTCGCTCCTACAAGGGCTGGATCAACCTTCTTCCAGCCACAAACGCAGTGGCTTGCCCTCGGCAGGCCAGAAACGGGTCTGCTCGATGGGCGAGATGTCCCAGCGCTGCACGGTTTGCAGGGCCTTGAAGAAGCGCTGTTCCTGCTCCATCAGGGCTTCGGCACACAACTTGCGGGTGCTGCCGATCTTGCCGAAGCTGAGTGTGTCACCGTCCAGGCTGTACGGCGCGAACCAATGGTTGCAGCCGCCATTGCCATAGGCCCGGCCATCGGCGCCGAGGGTCACGGTCAGGTGGGCGTAGTCCATCAGGGGCCGTTCGCCGATCCACTCCACGATATAGCTGTGATCCTGCTTGAGCTTGACTTCATCGCTGGCGCAGCCGACAAGGCCTGCGCCCAGCGCTGCGAGCACCAGCAGGCTCTTCATGGCGCGGCCTGCTGGCATTTCGGGCAACGGTGCTTGTCGCCGACCGTGGCCCAGCCCAACTCGGCAATGCGCGCCGTGGCGGCCGGTTGCAGCGGCTCCTTGGTCAGCTTGGTTTCTACCGCGAACTCAAACTCCAGCACGGCCTCGCAACTGTCGCAATTGGCCTTCCAGGTGTGAATCTCCAGCTCGCCGAACTTCGGCCCTTGCGCCATGGCTACCCATTGCCCGGCCGGGCGGATGGAGTAGCGCGCATCGCCTTCGACGGTCAGGCGCATCGACAGGGTCTTGCTGCCGCGCAAGGTGACGATCAGCACATCGCCATGCTTGATCGAACCACCATTGCCGGTGACTTGATAACGACCCGGCACCAGGGCGCGGCATTCGATCAGGGTGTGTTGTGGGCTCAGCAAACTGAAGCGGAAATCGTGTTCGGCCATGGATCCTCCAAATAGGCGCGGCATCCTATCATGCTCGTCTATTTACCATGCGCGCGGTATGTGACCGTTGATCATCCGTGCACCAGGTTTTGTGGCTGGCCGCCGGCCCAGGCCTGGATATTGGCCAGGGTGGTCCCGGCAATTGCCGCCAGGGCCTCGCGGGTGAGGAAGGCCTGGTGCGCGGTGATGATTACGTTGGGGAAGGTCAGCAGGCGCGCCAGTACATCGTCCTGCAAGGGCAGGTCCGAGCGGTCTTCAAAAAACAGCTGGGCCTCTTCCTCGTACACATCCAGGCCCAGGTAGCCCAGTTGCCCGTCCTTGAGCGCTTCGATCAGCGCGGGGGTGTCCACCAGGCCACCGCGCCCGGTATTGATCAGCATCGCCCCCGGCTGCATATGGGCCAGGGATTGCGTATTGATCAGGTGCTTGCTGTCGGCGGTCAACGGGCAGTGCAGGCTGATGATCTGCGCCTCGGCCAGCAGTTGGGGCAGGCTGACATAGTGCGCGCCAAGGGCTTCGACCTGCGGATTGGGATAGGGATCGTACGCCAGCAAGGTGCAGCCAAAACCGGCCATGATCTTGGCAAAGGTCGCACCGATCTGCCCGGTGCCTACTACGCCCACGGTCTTGCCCACCAGGTCGAAGCCGGTCAGGCCGTGCAGGCTGAAGTCGCCGTCGCGGGTGCGGTTATAGGCGCGGTGCAGGCGACGGTTAAGGGCCAGCACCAGCGCGACCGCATGTTCGGCCACCGCGTGGGGCGAGTACGCCGGCACCCGCACGATGGTCAGGCCCAGGCGCTTGGCGGCGGCCAGGTCCACATGGTTGTAGCCGGCCGAGCGCAGGGCGATCAGCTGCGTGCCGCCGGCGGCCAGGTGTTCGAGCACCGGGGCGCTGAGGTCGTCGTTGATAAAGGCACAGACCACTTCGTGCTTGTCGGCCAGGGCCACGGTGTCGAGGTTCAGGCGTGCCGGCTGGAACTGCAGCTCCAGGCCGGTGGGCAAGGGTTCGGCAAGAAAGCTGTCACGGTCATAGGTCTGGCTGCTGAAGAGGATGATGCGCATCAAGGGGCTCCCTGCAAAATAGCGTGTGGTGACACAAATCCTGTCGGCGCCAGCTTACCGGCACTTACAGGATAGGTTGCCCGTCATTGGCGTTGGGCGTGTTGCTCTGTATCAGGCATTGACCCGGGCTTCGTTGGCCAGGCGGGTGATGGCCATGTCCAGCTCATCCAGGGCGGCCATGGCCTTGGCGTCATCCTGCTTGAGCAGGGTTTCGGCGCGCTGGCAGGCCGCGCGCAGTTGTGGCACGCCGCAGTAGCGGGTGGCGCCGTGCAGGCGGTGGACCCGTTCGATCAGGGCATTGTTGTCGTTGGCTTCGCGGGCGATGCAGACCGCTTCGCGATCGGCTTCCAGGGACGCCAGCAACATGGCCAGCATATCGGCGGCCAAGTCAGCCTTGCCGGCCGCCAGGCGCAGGCCTTCCTCATGGTCGAGTACCGGCAGTTGGGCGGCGGGGCCGTGGCCTTCGACGGCGCGTTCCGGGCCCTGGTTGCGCAAGGCCAGGCCGGTCCATTTCAGTACCACCTGGGCCAGTTGCCGCTCGCTGATGGGCTTGGTCAGGTAGTCATCCATGCCGCTTTGCAGCAGGGCGCGTTTTTCATTGGCCATGGCGTGGGCCGTCAGCGCGACGATAGGCAGCGGCGTGCCGTGGCGCTCGCTTTCCCACTGGCGAATCGCCTCGGTGCTCTGGCGCCCGTCCATGCCGGGCATCTGCACGTCCATCAGCACCAGGTCGAAGGCTTCCTTTTTCACCGCTTCGATGGCGGTATAGCCGCTTTCCACGGCCTGCACCTTGGCGCCCATGTCTTCGAGCAGGGTCTGCACCAGCAGCAGGTTGGCCGGGTTGTCGTCGACACACAGCACCCGTGGCGCACGGCTGGACAACGGCTCGCCCGGTTCACTGCGCGAGGGGCGCGGGCTGATCAGGTCGGACAGCGCCCGGCGCAATTTGCGGGTACAGGCCGGCTTGGCCTGCAACTGGCTATTGGGGTTGGGCACCGACAGGTTGAACAGCATCTGTTCGGTGGTCGGGCACAGCACCAGGACTTTGCAGCCCAGGTGTTCAAGGTCCCAGAGATGTTGGTTGAGGCGCTCGGGTGGAATATCGTTGGCGGTGATGCCCAGCACCGCCAGGTCGATCGCCTGCTCGGTCTGGTGCGCGCTGGTAATGCCGTTGGTCAGGTTTTCCAGGCTGGTGAACGGCGTGACCTCCAGGCCGCAGTCTTCCAACTGGTGTTGCAGGGCCTGGCGCGCCAGTTCGTGATTCTCCAGCACGGCCACGCGCCGGCCCAGCAGCGGCGGGGCCGGCAGGTCTTCGATATCGTCGCGGGTCTTGGGCAGGTTGAGGCTGATCCAGAACTCCGACCCCTGGCCCGGCGTGCTGTCGACGCCGATTTCGCCGCCCATCTGCTCGATCAGGCGTTTGGAAATCACCAGCCCCAGGCCCGTCCCACCGGGCTGGCGGGACAACGAGTTATCCGCCTGGCTGAAGGCCTGGAACAGGGCGCGCACATCCTGGTTGGACAGGCCGATGCCGGTGTCTTGCACGCTGATGCGCAGTTGCACGCTGTCTTCCTGCTCGTCTTCAAGCATGGCCCGGGCGACGATGGTGCCTTCGCGGGTGAACTTGATGGCATTGCTGACCAGGTTGGTGAGGATCTGCTTGAGGCGCAGCGGGTCGCCCACCAGGGACAGCGGCGTATCGCGGTAGACCAGGCTCACCAGCTCCAGCTGTTTGGCGTGGGCGGCCGGGGCAAGGATGGTCAGGGTATCTTGCAGCAGGTCGCGCAGGTTGAACGGGATATTGTCGAGCACCAGCTTGCCGGCTTCGATCTTCGAGAAGTCGAGGATTTCGTTGATGATGCCCAGCAGGTTGTCGGCGGACTTTTCGATGGTGCCCAGGTAATCCAACTGGCGGGGTGACAGCTCGCTTTTCTGCAACAGGTGGGTGAAACCGAGGATGCCGTTGAGCGGCGTGCGGATTTCATGGCTCATATTGGCCAGGAACTCGGACTTGATGCGGCTGGCTTCCAGGGCTTCCTTGCGGGCCAGGTCCAGCTCGATGTTCTGGATCTCGATGGTCTCCAGGTTCTGGCGCACATCTTCGGTGGCCTGGTCGATGCTGTGTTGCAGTTCTTCCTGGGCGTTTTGCAGGGTATCGGCCATGCGATTGATACCGGACGCCAATTGATCCAGTTCCTGGCTGCCCAGGGGCGGCAAGCGGGTTTCCAGGTTGCCGTCCTTGAGCTGCGCCACCGCTTGCTTGATCTGGCCGATGGGCGAGTTGATCGTGCGACTGATACGTAAGGCCAGGGCGGTCGTGCAGATCAGCCCGATGGCGATCAACAGCAGGCTGGCGAACAGGCTGCGATAGCCGCGCAGCAGCATGCCATTGTGGGTCAGCTCCAGCTCGACCCAGCCCAGCAGGCGGTCGGCTTCGTCGGGAATCAAGTCGCCGGCGAGGTTGCGATGGCGGCCGAACACGGGCAGCAGGTAGCGGGTGGCGTCATTGCCGGTGTGCTGCAACAGGTGCGAGCTGTTGCCGATCGGCGGCTGGTTGAGCATGGTCGGGCCGGCATGGGCCAGGGGCGAGCGGTCGGGCGCCAGGAAGGATACGGCGCGGACGTCGACTTGCTCCAGGGACTGGGTAGCGATGCGCTCCAGCAGGTCGGTGTTCTTGTTGCCCAGGGCCGGAGCCACCAGCGGCGCCAGCTGTTCGGCGATCATCTCGCCGCGATTGAGCAGTTGGGTTTGCAGGTCCGAGAGCTGCATCCAGGTGAAATAACCGCCCAGCAGCAAGGCCATCAGGCTGGTAGGCAACAAGGTCAGCAACAGTACGCGGCCTTTTATCCCCATTCTTCTTAGCACGCCACTCTCCTGCTACCACACTGATGTCGACATTCTACGCAAGCATCCGGCCTGCGCCACCTGCGCAGTGTAGCCATATGCGGGGGGTGGAATCTTGCAAAAGATGATTGAGGGGGGAGGGCGGGCTTATTGAGTACCTCTCCATTGCTGCGCTAACGGATAGGTACACCGAAGCGCCAGCACCTGCATGCCGGTCGCTACCGATTACGTTGCTGGCGCTTTTTCCACTGATGCCCAACCCACCATCGCCAGTACACCATGGTCAGGCAGTACGCCAGCGCGCCCAGGACCAGGCCCAGCACCACCGAGCCCAGCAGGAAGGGCTGCCACATGGTCGACAGTTGCCCGCTGATCCATTCCCAGGTCAGTTCGTCGGGCAGGGTGCGGGCCGGGATGTTCATCAGCCAGGTGCCCGTCATGTAGGTGCAGAAGAACACCACGGGCATGGTAATCGGGTTGGTCAGCCATACCAGGCTCACGGCGATGGGCATATTGCCACGCACGGAGATGGCGAGGATGGCCGCCAGCAGCATCTGCAAGGGCATGGGAATGAAGGCGGCAAACAAGCCGACAGCCATGGCCCGGGCAACCGAGTGCCGATTGAGGTGCCAGAGGTTGGGGTCATGGAGCAGCGTGCCGAGAAAGCGTAAGGACTTATGTTCCCTGATGCTGGTCGGATCGGGCATGTACCGTTTGAATAAGTGCCGTGGCATAAGGGGTCCAGGTCAGTTCGAGGGGCAAGTATGCCCGTATTCTACGAACGGGAAATTCAGACTTTGTGACAAAAAATCATAGTTCGCCCTGAACCGCTCGGCTAACACTCAATGGATCACGTTCAAGGAATGATCCATGCGTACAGGGATGTTTGCATTGGCATTGGGGCTGCTGGCGTTGCGCCTGCTGCCCGTCTTGCCGCCGGTCGGTTGGTTGCTGGTGTTGCCGGTGGTGGCGTTGATGCTGCTGCCGTTTCGTACTTATCCGCTGGCGTTTTTCCTGTTGGGCCTGGCCTGGGCCTGTTTCAGCGCGCACCAGGCCCTGGACGACCGGCTCGCTCCCGCCCTGGACGGCCAGACCCGTTGGTTGGAGGGGCGGGTCAGCGGGCTGCCGCAGCAGGGCAATGGGCTGGTGCGCTTCGAGCTGAGCGACAGCCGGTCACGCCAGGGCCGGCTGCCCCAGCGTATCCGTGTGACCTGGCAGGGCGGCCCGCCAGTGCGCAGCGGCGAGCGCTGGCGTTTGGCTGTCACCCTCAAACGGCCCTCCGGCCTGCTGAATTTCCAGGGCTTCGACCAGGAAGCCTGGCTGCTGGCCCAGCGCGTGGGGGCAACGGGGTCGGTCAAGGACGGCCAGCGCCTGGCACCCGCCCGGCATGCCTGGCGTGATGGGCTGCGCCAGCAGCTACTGGCGGTCGATGCCCGGGGGCGCGAAGCCGGGCTGGCCGCATTGGTGCTGGGCGACGGCTCCGGCTTGGCCGCCGAGGATTGGCGCATTTTGCAGGACACCGGCACCGTGCATCTGTTGGTCATCTCCGGCCAACATATCGGCCTGTTGTCAGGGTTGATCTATGCCCTGGTGGCCGGGCTGGCCCGCTATGGCTGCTGGCCTAGGCGCTTGCCCTGGCTGCCCTGGGCCTGTGGCCTGGCATTTGCCGCGGCGCTGGCCTATGGCGTGCTCGCCGGTTTTGCCGTGCCGGTACAGCGCGCCTGTGTGATGGTGGGGCTGGTGTTGCTGTGGCGCCTGCGGTTTCGCCATCTGGGGATCGGCTGGCCCCTGCTGCTGGCCCTCAATGCGGTATTGATCCTTGAACCCCTGGCCAGCCTGCAACCGGGTTTCTGGTTGTCGTTTGCCGCCGTGGCCGTGTTGCTGCTGGCCTTCAGCGGCCGTTTGGGGGCCTGGCGTGCGTGGCAGGTCTGGAGCCGTGCCCAGTGGCTGATCGCTATCGGGCTGTTTCCGCTGCTATTGATCCTCGGCTTGCCGATCAGCTTGAGTGCGCCGCTGGCCAATCTGTTTGCCGTGCCGTGGATCAGCCTGCTGGTGCTGCCGTTGGCGCTGGCGGGTACGTTGTTGCTGGCAGTGCCGTGGCTGGGCAGTGGCCTGCTGTGGCTGGCGGGTGGCGCGTTGGATTGGCTGTTCAGCGCCCTGGCCTTGCTGGCCGGGCACATACCGGCGTGGATGCCGGCCGAGGTGCCCGTGGGCTACTGGCTGCTCAGTCTGCTGGGCGCCGTGCTGTTATTGATGCCCAAGGGCATTCCTGTGCGCCTGCTGGGCTGGCCCCTGTTGTTGCTGGCGGTGTTCCCGCCCCGTGAATCGATCCCATTGGGCCAGGTGGCGGTAGAGCAACTGGATGTCGGCCAGGGCCTGGCGATTGTGTTGCGCACCCGCAACCACGTGCTGTTGTATGACGCCGGGCCACGGGTGGGGGACTTCGATCTCGGTGAGCGAGTGGTTCTGCCGGCTCTGCGTAAGCTGGGGGTTGGCCAGGTGGACTTGATGCTGCTCAGCCATGCCGACGCCGATCATGCCGGCGGCGCGGCGGCGGTGGCGCGCGGGTTGCCGGTCAAGCGCGTGGTGGGCGGGGAAACCCAGGGGCTGCCGGCGTTTCTTGGCGCCCAGGCCTGTGTCAGCGGTGAACAATGGGAATGGGACGGCGTGGCATTCCAGCTGTGGCAATGGGCCGATGCCCGCAACGGCAACGCGAAGTCGTGCGTGCTGCAGGTCCAGGCCAGTGGCGAGCGGCTGCTGCTGACCGGCGATATCGACCGTGAGGCCGAACGGGCCTTGTTGGCCACGCCCCTGGCGGTGCCCACGGATTGGCTGCAAGCCCCTCACCATGGCAGCCGCAGCTCCTCGTCCTGGCCGTTCGTCCAGCAACTGGCCCCCAAGGCGGTGCTGATTTCCCGTGGGCGAGGCAATGGCTTTGGCCATCCGCACCCGCAGGTAGTTGCGCGTTACCAGCATCTGCGCAGCGCCCTTTATGACAGCGCCGAACAGGGCGCCGTGCGCCTGCGCCTGGGGGCTTTCCAGGCTCCGGTCACGGCGCGCAGCCAGCGCCGTTTCTGGCGCACGCCTGCAATTGACAGTTACCAAAGAGCGGGGCCTGCGACATGATGGCTGTCGGCGGGCAGGCTCTTCCTCGCCAGCCTATATGCTAAAGTGGCGCACTTTTTCGAGGGGACATTCACTGTGTGGGAATTGGTCAAATCCGGCGGCTGGATGATGTTGCCGATCATTCTGAGCTCCATCGCCGCACTCGGCATCGTTGCCGAACGCCTGTGGACCCTGCGCGCCAGCCGTGTGACCCCTGATCATCTGCTGGGGCAGGTCTGGCGCTGGATCAAGGACAAGCAACTGGACAAGGAAAAACTCAAGGAACTGCGGGCCAATTCCCCCCTGGGCGAGATCCTGGCTGCGGGCCTGGCCAACTCCAAGCATGGTCGCGAGATCATGAAGGAGTGCATTGAAGAAGCCGCCGCCCGGGTGATCCACGAGCTGGAGCGCTACATCAATGCCCTGGGCACCATCGCCGCAATGGCGCCATTGCTGGGCTTGCTCGGCACGGTACTGGGCATGATCGATATCTTCAGTGCTTTCACCGGTTCGGGCATGACCACCAATGCCTCGGTATTGGCCGGGGGCATTTCCAAGGCCTTGATCACCACGGCGGCGGGCCTGATGGTGGGGATCCCGGCGGTGTTTTTCCACCGCTTCCTGCAACGGCGCATTGATGAGCTGGTGGTGGGCATGGAGCAGGAAGCGATCAAGCTGGTGGAAGTGGTCCAGGGCGACCGCGATGTCGACCTGGTCGAGGGCAAAGCGTGAAATTTCGCCGCAAGCCCCGGGAAACCGTCGATATCAACCTGGCCTCGTTGATCGATGTGGTGTTTATCCTGCTGCTGTTTTTTGTCGTCACCACCACCTTTACCCGGGAAACCCAGCTGCGGGTCGAACTGCCGGAAGCCGTCAGCGGCTCGCCGGCTGAAGACCAGCAGCTCAAGCAACTGGAGATCACCATCAGCGCCGAAGGGGTGTTTTCGCTGAATAATCAGTTGCTCGAAAAAAACGACGTGGCCAGCGTGATGGATGCGCTGCAGAGGGAATCCGGCGGTGATACGCAACTGCCGCTGTCCATCAGTGCCGATGGCAAGACCCCGCACCAGGCCGTGATCACCGCGATGGATGCTGCCGGCAAGCTCGGCTTCAGCCATTTGCGCATGACCACCGTCGAGGCGGCGGGGCAGCCCTGATGGCCTGGTCCGATCGTTTGCTCAAGGCCTGGTACGACGGCCACCCGGCGCTCAAGCTCTTGCAGCCGCTGGAGGCGCTCTATCGCCAGGTGGTCAAGCGCAAGCGCGACCGGTTCCTGGCGGGTGAGGGCACGATCTACCAATCACCGGTGCCCATTGTCGTGGTTGGCAATATCACCGTGGGCGGCACGGGCAAGACGCCGTTGATCCTGTGGTTGATCGAGCATTGCCAGCGCAGTGGCCTGCGGGTCGGCGTGGTCAGCCGTGGCTATGGGGCCAAGCCTGCGCAGTTGCCATGGCGGGTGCAGGCTAGCGACAGCGCGCAAGTGGCCGGCGACGAGCCGTTGTTGATCGTGCAGCGCAGCGGCGTGGCACTGATGATCGACCCCGATCGCAGCCGTGCGGTGCAGGCCCTGCTGGCCAGCGAGACCCTGGACCTGATCCTGTCCGACGATGGCCTGCAACATTACCGCCTGGCCCGCGACCTGGAACTGGTGCTGATCGACAATGCCCGTGGCCTGGGTAATCGCCGCTGCCTGCCTGCCGGGCCGCTGCGCGAGCCGGTCGAGCGCCTGCACAGCGTCGATGCCCTGCTCTATAACGGCGCGGCGGCTGATCGCGAAGATGGCTTTGCCTTCCGTCTGTTGCCCACGACCCTGGTCAATCTGCTGACCGGAGAGCGCCAGCCGCTGGACCATTTCCCCGTGGGGCAGCGGGTGCACGCGGTCGCCGGCATCGGCAACCCGCAACGTTTCTTCAACACCCTCGAAACGCTACACTGGCTGCCGATACCCCATGCATTTGCCGACCATGCGCCCTACAGCGCCGAGGTCCTGAATTTTACGCCGTCACTGCCGTTGGTCATGACCGAAAAGGACGCGGTGAAGTGCCGCGCCTTTGCCCAGGCACACTGGTGGTACCTTGCAGTCGATGCAGCACCGTCACCGGCGTTTATCGCCTGGTTCGACACGCAACTGATGCGTCTGCTGCCGGCTCGACTTTTGCCTTGAAACGCTTTTATCCAGGAAACCCCCATGGACACCAAACTGCTCGATATCCTCGCTTGCCCGATCTGCAAAGGCCCGCTCAAGCTCAGTGCCGACAAGACCGAGCTGATCAGCAAGGGCGCCGGCCTGGCCTACCCGATCCGCGACGGCATTCCGGTGATGCTGGAAAGCGAAGCCCGTACCCTGACGACCGACGAGCGCCTGGATAAATGACCACTGCCTTCACTGTTGTCATCCCCTCGCGCTACGCCTCCACCCGCCTGCCCGGCAAACCATTGCAGATGATCGGCGCCAAGCCGATGATCCAGCTGGTCTGGGAGCAGGCCTGCAAGAGCAGCGCCCAGCGCGTGGTGGTGGCCACGGATGACCTGCGGATCATCGAGGCCTGCAAGGGGTTTGGTGCCGAAGCGGTGTTGACCCGTGAAGACCACAACTCCGGCACTGACCGCCTGGCCGAAGTCGCTACGCACCTGGGCCTGGCGCCGGACGCCATCGTGGTCAACGTGCAAGGCGACGAGCCGCTGATCCCGCCGTGTGTCATCGACCAGGTCGCCGCCAACCTGGCCGCCCATGCCGAAGCGCGCATGGCGACCCTGGCCGAGCCCATCGAAGACATCCAGACCCTGTTCAACCCGAACGTGGTCAAGGTGGTCAGCGACCTCAATGGCCTGGCCCTGACCTTCAGCCGTTCGACCCTGCCCTGGGCGCGCGACGAATTTGCCCGGCAGCCTGACGTGTTGCCGGCGGGCGTGCCGTATCGCCGTCATATCGGCATTTATGCCTACCGCGCCGGCTTCCTGCATGACTTCGTCAGCTGGGGCCCATGCTGGTTGGAAAACACCGAGGCCCTGGAGCAACTGCGGGCCCTGTGGCACGGTGTGCGCATTCATGTGGGGGATGCGATTGAAGCCCCGCCGCCGGGGGTCGATACCCAGGAAGACCTTGAGCGCGTACGTCGGTTGTTGGGGGCTTGATGGAAGTCCTGTTTGTGTGCCTGGGCAATATCTGCCGCTCGCCCACCGCCGAGGGCGTGCTGCGCCACAAACTGCGGGCCGCCGGGCTGGCGGACCGGGTCGAGGTGGCGTCTGCCGGGACCGGTGAATGGCATATCGGCAAGGCGCCGGACAAACGCAGCCAGCAAGCGGCGCTGCGCCGTGGCTACGACTTGTCGGCCCAGCGTGCCCAGCAGGTGTCGCGCGCCGATTTTGCGCGCTACGACCTGATCCTGGCCATGGACCAGAGCAACCTGCGTAATCTCAAGGCCATGCAGCCGGCCCAGGGCAAGGCCGAGCTGGACCTGTTCCTGCGCCGCTACGACTTGGCGATGGATGAAGTGCCGGATCCGTATTACGACGGCGAACAGGGGTTCGAGCAGGTCCTGGACCTGATCGAGTCCGCCTGTGATTTGCTGGTGATCGAATTGAAGGGGCGTTTATGAGTCTGGATGTGCAGCCCCAGGTGTCCCTGAAGGCCTTCAACAGTTTTGGCATCGATGTGCGTGCGCAGTTGTTCGCCGAGGCCCATAGCGACGCCGATGTGCGCGAGGCCCTGGCCTATGCGGCCGCACAACCGTTGCCATTGCTGGTGATCGGTGGCGGCAGCAACCTGCTGCTGACCCAGGATATCCCGGCCCTGGTGTTGCGCATGGCGACCCGGGGTATTCGCGTCCTGCACGAGGACGCGCAGCAGGTGGTGGTGGAAGCCGAGGCGGGTGAGGCCTGGCATCCTTTTGTGCTGTGGACCCTTGAGCAAGGATTCTCTGGCCTGGAAAACCTCAGCCTGATCCCTGGCACTGTCGGTGCGGCGCCGATGCAGAACATTGGCGCCTACGGTGTCGAGATCAAGGATGTGTTCGCCGGCCTGACCGCCCTCGACCGCCAGACCGGCCAGTTGCGCGATTTCAGCCTGGCAGAATGCAACTTCGCCTACCGCGACAGCCTGTTCAAGCACGAAGTAGGGCGCTGGCTGATCCTGCGGGTGCGCTTTGCCTTGAGCCGCGTCGCGCAGTTGAAGCTCGGCTATGGCCCAGTGCAACAACGCCTGGCCGAGCAGGGCATTACCCAGGCCACACCGAGCGACGTCAGCCGCGCCATATGCAGCATCCGCAGTGAAAAACTGCCCGACCCCGCGGTATTGGGCAACGCTGGCAGTTTCTTCAAGAACCCGCTGGTCTCCCAGGGGCTGGCGGCGCAGTTGCAGCTGCAATATCCCGATCTGGTGGCCTATCCCCAGGCCGATGGCCAAGTGAAACTGGCGGCCGGCTGGTTGATTGAAAAGGCCGGCTGGAAGGGCTTTCGCGACGGTGATGCCGGTGTGCATCGCTTGCAGGCGCTGGTGCTGGTCAACTATGGCGCGGCTACCGGCCTGGATATTTCCAGCCTGGCCCAGCGCATCCAGCGCGATATCGCCGAGCGCTTCCAGGTTGACCTGGAAATGGAACCCAATCGTTATTGAGCTACGCTTCCCGTGTGTTGAACCAAGCCCTGCACTGCAGGGCTTTTTTGTTAATGCTGGGTTAACTTAGCAGGCTAACGCTGCCTGTTTATTGTTCGATAGATGCTGTTTATCAAGGGCCCGGTGAAGACCTGTCTTCACAAGAGAGCCCGATTAGCCTGAGCCATCTGCGTGAACCGACTCCGCTCCCCTGAAAGCGGCAGATAGCTCGACCCCATAATCCAATCACTATGCGGGCGTGCCCATGATTACTCTGAAACTCAACGGTCAAGATCATCCACTGGATGTCACCGAGGACATGCCCCTGCTGTGGGCGATCCGCGACGTGGCGGGTTACAACGGCACCAAGTTCGGTTGCGGCATGGGCCTGTGCGGCGCCTGCACCATTCATATTGACGGCGCGCCGGCCCGCAGTTGCATCACGCCCATTGGCTCGGTCAAGGGGCAGAACGTCAGCACCATCGACAACCTGCATAACGACCCGGTCGGCCAGGTGGTGCAGCAGGCGTGGCTGGATATGGCCGTGGCCCAGTGCGGTTATTGCCAGGGCGGGCAGATCATGTCGGCCACGGCCTTGCTCAAAACCAACCCCAACCCCAGCGATGCACAGATAGAAGAGGCCATGGTTGGCAATATCTGCCGCTGCGGCACCTATAACCGCATCAAGACGGCGATCCGCCAGGCCGCAACTCACCTGCAGGGGGCCAAGGCATGAGCCATTTCGCCCTGAACAACCTCAGCCGCCGTGGCTTCCTCAAAGGGGTCGGCGCGACCGGTGCCCTGGTAGTGGCCGCCAGTTGGGGCCTGCCCCAGGCCTTTGCCGCCGAGGCCAAGCAATACGGCGGGGACGCGATGCCCCATGGCGTGGTCGATGACCCCAAGGTCTATGTCAGCATCGCCACCGATGGCACCGTTACTGTGATCTGCAACCGCTCGGAAATGGGCCAGGGCGTGCGTACCAGCCTGGCCATGGTGGTGGCCGATGAGCTGGAGGCCGATTGGGCACAGGTGAAGGTTGCGCAGGCGCCGGGCGATGAAGCGCGTTTTGGCAACCAGGATACCGACGGCTCGCGCAGCATGCGCCATTGGTTCGAGCCGATGCGCCGGTGCGGCGCCGCTGTGCGAACCATGCTGGAACAGGCCGCTGCCGAGCAGTGGAAAGTCCCGCTGGGCGAGTGCCGCGCGCAGCTGCATAAAGTGCTTCACCAGCCCAGCGGCCGCGAACTGGGCTATGGCGCCCTGGCCGCCGCTGCCGGTGCCCTGGCAGTACCGGCGCGCGACAGCCTGCGGCTCAAGCAACCGGCGCAATTTCGCTATATCGGCAAGGACGCCACCAAGGCCATCGACGGTGCCGATATCGTCAATGGCCGCGCGGTGTACGGCGCCGATGTGCATTTCGACGGCATGCTGTTTGCGACCATTGCCCGGCCCAAGGTGTATGGCGGCCAGGTCAAGTCGTTTGATGCCAGCGCGGCGTTGAAAGTGCCGGGTGTGATCAAGGTCCTGCAAATCGAGAGCCGTCCCATACCCTCGGAGTTCCACCCCTTGGGCGGGGTGGCGGTGGTGGCCAGCAACACCTGGGCGGCGATCAAGGGCCGTGAGGCATTGCAGATCGTCTGGGAGGACGGCGCCAATGCCGGCTACAACTCCATCGACTATCGCAAGACCCTGGAAGCCGCGGCCCTCCAGCCCGGCAAGGTCGTGCGCAATACTGGCAGCATCGACCAGGCCCTGAACGATGCCGACAGCACCCTCGAAGCCGCGTATTACTTGCCACACCTGGCGCAGTCGCCGATGGAGCCGATGGTGGCCGTGGCCCGTTATCAAGACGGGCAATGCGAGGCCTGGGCCCCGAGCCAGGCGCCGCAGGTCACGCGCGAACGGGTGGCCGAGCGCCTGGGCCTGCCGTTCGATAATGTCACGATCCATGTCACCCTGCTGGGCGGCGGTTTCGGGCGCAAGTCCAAGCCGGACTTCATCATCGAGGCTGCGCTGCTGGCCAAGGAGTTCCCCGGCAAGGCCGTGCGCGTGCAATGGACCCGTGAAGACGATATCCATAATTCCTACTTCCATACCGTCTCCGCCGAGTACCTCAAGGCCGGCCTGAACAAAGACGGCATGCCCTCCGGCTGGCTGCACCGCACCGTGGCACCCAGCATCACCGCGCTGTTTGCGCCAGGCATGAACCATGAGGCCGCGTTTGAGCTGGGCATGGGCTTTACTAACATGGCCTACGCCATTCCCAATGTGCGCCTGGAGAACCCTGAAGCGGCCGCCCATACCCGTGTGGGTTGGTACCGTTCGGTGTCGAATATCCCCCATGGTTTTGCCATTCAGAGCTTTGTCGATGAACTGGCGCACAAGGCCGGCCAGGATCCGCTGAAATATCAACTCAAGCTGCTGGGCCCGGATCGCCAGATCGATCCACGCACCTTGAGCGAAGAGTGGAACTACGGTGAGTCACCCGAGCGTTACCCGATCGATACCGCGCGCATGCGTGGCGTACTGGAAACCGCCGCCAAGGCTGCCGGCTGGGGCCGTGCACTGCCCAAGGGGCGTGGCCTGGGGCTGGCGGTGCACTACAGCTTTGTGACTTATGTGGCGGCGGTGATCGAGGTGGAGGTCAAGGACGATGGCACCTTGATTGTGCACAAGGCCGATATTGCCGTGGACTGCGGCCCGCAGATCAACCCGGAGCGCATCCGCTCGCAGTTCGAGGGCGCCTGCGTCATGGGCTTGGGCAACGCGGTCCTGGGGGAAATCAGCTTCAAGGAGGGCAAGGTCCAGCAGGACAACTTCCATATGTATGAAGTGGCGCGTATGTCCCTGGCGCCCAAGGAAATTGCCATCCATTTAGTCACCCCCCAAGGTGAGGTGCCCCTGGGCGGTGTGGGGGAGCCGGGCGTGCCGCCGATTGCACCGGCGCTGTGCAATGCAATATTTGCCGCCACCGGCAAGCGCATCCGCAACCTGCCGGTGCGCTATCAGTTGCAGGGCTGGCAGCAGGAGGCGAAGGTCTGATGGACAGCGTGGATCTGAATGTCCTGCGCAGCGTGCTGCAATGGCGCCGCGCAGGGCAGCGGGTGGTGCTGTACAGCGTGGTCCAGACCTGGGGCAGCGCGCCACGACCGCCGGGGGCGATGCTGGCCCTGCGCGGCGATGGGGTGGTGATCGGCTCGGTCTCCGGGGGCTGCATCGAAGATGATCTGATCGCCCGGCTCCACGATGGCCGCTTGCCTGATGACGGGCCGCCGGTGCAACTGGTGACCTATGGCGTCACCCGGGATGAAGCGGCGCGCTTTGGATTGCCTTGCGGTGGCACCTTGCGCCTGACGGAGGAGCGGGTGGGCGATCCCGCGTGGGTCGCCGAGTTGCTGGCGCGTTGCGAGGCCCATGAAATGGTGGCGCGGGAGTTGGATGTGGCGACGGGCACTGTGCGCTTGAGCGCGGCGAGCAAGTCCGACCTGGTCAGTTTTGACGGTGAGCGCTTGCGGGCCATCTACGGCCCGCGCTGGCGCCTGCTGCTGATCGGTGCTGGCCAGTTGTCGCGCTATGTGGCCGAAATGGCGCGCTTGTTGGATTTTGAAGTGCTGATCTGCGACCCGCGTACGGAGTTTGTGCATGGCTGGGAAGAACAGCACGGGCGCTTTGTGCCGGGAATGCCCGATGAAGCCGTGCTCAATATCCAGACGGACGAGCGCACGGCCATTGTCGCCCTGACCCACGATCCGCGCCTGGACGATATGGCGCTGTTGACCGCCTTGAATTCCAGGGCGTTCTACGTTGGCGCCCTGGGTTCGCGGGTCAATAGCCGCAAGCGCCGCGAAGACTTGGCGGCGCTGGGATTGAGCGCCGAGGCCATTGCACGGTTGCACGGCCCGATTGGGCTGCCGATTGGCAGTCATACGCCGGCGGAGATTGCCTTGTCGTTGATGGCGCAGATCGTTGCAATCAAGAACGGTGTGGAGGTTTCGCAGCGTAAGCCCTTGCTGGAAACCGTCAATTGACGAGCGCCATCACCGCCATTGTCCTGGCGGCGGGGCAGGGTAGGCGGTTCCGCGCGTTAAGCGGTCAGGACAAACTGCTGGCCCCTTGTGTGGGGCGTGATGGGGTGACGCGGCCGGTCTTGGAGCAGGTGCTGGTCAATTTGCCCGCCAGTGTCACCCGGCGTTGGGTGGTCACATCGCCGGAGCGCAGCGAGGTTGTGCGTCTGGCTGGGAGCTATGGGTGCGAAGTGCTGCTCCTGGATTCGGCGGGCATGGGCGACAGCATTGCGGCAGCGGTGGCGGCCAGTAGCTCGGCAGCGGGTTGGTTGGTGGTGTTGGGGGATATGCCGTTTATCCAGGCGGCGAGTATTGAGCGGGTGATAGAGCGGGTGGAGGGGGTCAGTGTGCCGGTGCATGCCGGCCGGCGGGGCCATCCTGTTGCGTTTGGCCCGGCACTGGGGCCGGTGTTGATGGGGTTGACTGGGGACCGTGGGGCCAAGGCTCTGTTTGCCCAGACTGAGGTGCGGGAAGTGCCGGTGGATGATCCTGGGGTGTTGTGGGATGTGGATGTGCCGCAATCACTGGAGTTTAGGTAGCAGCTGGCTTGGCGGCGATGGCGGCCTCAAGCTCACCGTGCCTCTCTCTACCGCCATCGCGGGCAAGCCCGCTCCCACATTTGATTTTTGTCGTTGAATAGAACGCATAAAAAAGCCCCGCCTGAGTGATCAGGCGGGGCTTTTTAGTTGCCGTTGGCGTTAAGCGAGGGGTTTAGGCTCGTGCTCTTCTTCCAGGGCTTTTGGGTTGTGCTCTACCACTTCCTCAACGGAACGCAGGTTCTCGTCGATGGCTGGGGCAGTGTGCTCAACTGCGGCTTCGACGGCAGGCGCCTCGACCACTTCAGCAACAACCGGTGCCGCTTCGACGACGGCCGGGGCTGCTACCGCTGCTGCTTCGGCTTCTTTCTGCAGACGCTCGGCTTCACGCTTGCGACGACGCACTTCACGCGGGTCGTTAGGCGCACGGCCGTTTTCGGTGAGGGCGCTGGCAGGGGCTTCAACCACTGGGGCGGCCACTTCGGCAACCACTGGGGTTTGCACAACCACCGGAGCAGGCTCGGCAACCACGACCGGTTCTGCAACTACCGCAGGTTCGGCGATAACCACTTCAGCAACCGGGGCCGGCGCTTCTTCTACCGGGGCAGGGGCTTCGGCGACGACGGCTGGCTCGGCAGTCCACTGGAAGGCGGTCTGTTCTTCGCGAACTTCACGCACTGGCGGGGTTGGCTCGGCAACTGGCGCTTCGACAACCGCTTCAACCACTGGCTGTGGTTCAACCACGGCCGCAGGTGCTGCTACTGCTTCGGCTTCAGGCTGGGCTTCGCGAACCGGTGCAACTTCCACTGCTGGAGCGGTAGGTGCTTCGATCACGCTGGTCGCTTCGACAACCGGCGCTTCGACGACGGCAGTTTCCTGCACGGCGGCGGTGGCACGTTCGGCCTGCTGGTTGGCTTCGGCTTCGGCGGGCGCACTGATGACCACGCTGGCAACCGCAGCGGTAACGGCCAGGCCAGCGGCCAGTTCGGTGCTGGTGGGTTCGTTGCTGGCGGTTTCTTCGGTGGCTTCGCCGGTCTCTTCCGAGCCTTCGATCACATTGCCGTTGGCGTCACGTTGACGCTCACGACGGTTGCTGCGACGACGCTGGCCACGGGAGCGGCGGCGTGGACGATCGCCTTCGGCGTTGTCCTGGCCATCTTCCTGTGGCTGCTCGTCGTTGTTCAGCAGTTCTTCTTCGCTGGCGGCGGCAGCCTGCTCGGCGCGTGGTTGACGCTCTTCACGCGGTGGGCGTGGGGCGCGCTCTTCACGGGGCTGGCGGGCCGGGCGTTCTTCAGTCGCGGCTTCCACTGCAACGGCTGCCACGGCTGGAGCGGCGTCCAGTGGCTCGCGCAGTTCACGTACACGTTCTTCACGCTCGCCACGTGGCTTGCGATCTTCACGCGGGGCGCGAGGGGTGCGGGGTGCGCGTTCTTCACGTGGCGCACGCTCTTCACGCGGGGCGCGTTCTTCGCGGGCTACGGCCGGGGTTTCTTCACGGGCTTCGCGTGGCTGGCGCTCTTCGCGGGGCGCGCGTTCTTCACGCGGTGCACGTTCTTCGCGAGGCTTGCGCTCTTCGTCACGGCGACCGTTGCGGTTACGGCTCTGCTGGCGACCGTTGCGACGCTCTTCGTTGCGTGCAGGGCGTTCAGCGGCTGGCTTCTCGACCACGGCTGGCGCAACAGGCTCTTCCTTGGTGGCGAACAGGCTGACCAGCGACTTCACCAGGCCCTTGAACAGGCTTGGCTCCGGCAGGACGGCAGGCGCGGCCATCGGGGCGGCGACTTCAGTCGGCACCGGTGCGTTGGCACGGGCCGGCGCGGTCTTGACGGCGGCTTCCTGGCGCACCAGGGTGCGGGTTGCGGCGGCGGGCTGGACTTCTTCGACTTCGGCAGCGGCAGCGGCGATTTCGTAGCTGGATTGGCCGCTGTGGGCTTCCGGGCTGTCATCACGCAGGCGCTGGACTTCAAAGTGCGGCGTCTCGAGGTGATCGTTGGGCAGGATCACGATACGGGCACGGGTGCGCAGTTCGATCTTGGTGATCGAGTTGCGTTTTTCGTTGAGCAGGAAGGCTGCAACCGGGATCGGCACTTGCGCGCGGACTTCGGCGGTGCGGTCTTTCAGGGCTTCTTCTTCGATCAGGCGCAGGATCGCCAGGGACAGCGATTCAACGTCACGGATGATGCCGGTGCCGTTGCAACGCGGGCAGACGATGCCGCTGCTTTCGCCCAGGGACGGACGCAGGCGCTGACGGGACATTTCCAGCAGGCCGAAGCGCGAGATGCGGCCAACCTGCACGCGGGCACGGTCGGCTTCCAGGCATTCGCGGACTTTTTCTTCCACGGCGCGCTGGTTCTTGGCGGGGGTCATGTCGATGAAGTCGATCACGATCAGGCCGCCGATATCACGCAGGCGCAGTTGGCGAGCGATTTCTTCGGCCGCTTCCAGGTTGGTCTGCAGGGCGGTTTCTTCGATGTCGCTGCCTTTGGTGGCGCGCGCCGAGTTGATGTCGATGGACACCAGGGCTTCGGTCGGATCGATCACGATGGAGCCACCGGAAGGCAGTTCGACCACGCGCTGGAAGGCGGTTTCGATCTGGCTTTCGATCTGGAAACGGTTGAACAGCGGCACGCTGTCTTCGTACAGCTTGATCTTGCTGGCGTACTGCGGCATCACCTGGCGGATGAAGGTCAGGGCTTCGTCCTGGGCTTCGACGCTGTCGATCAGCACTTCGCCGATGTCCTGGCGCAGGTAGTCGCGGATGGCGCGGATGATCACGTTGCTTTCCTGATAGATCAGGAATGGCGCGGAGCGGTCCAGGGACGCTTCTTTAATAGCGGTCCACAGTTGCAGCAGGTAGTCGAGGTCCCACTGCATTTCTTCGCTGCTGCGGCCAAGGCCGGCAGTGCGCACGATCAGGCCCATGTCGGCCGGGGCGATCAGGCCGTTGAGCGCTTCACGCAGTTCGTTGCGTTCTTCACCTTCGATACGACGGGAAATGCCGCCGGCACGCGGGTTGTTCGGCATCAGGACCAGGTAACGGCCAGCCAGGCTGATGAAGGTGGTCAGGGCGGCGCCCTTGTTGCCACGTTCTTCTTTTTCGACCTGGACGATGACTTCCTGGCCTTCGCTCAGGACGTCCTTGATGTTCACGCGGCCTTCAGGGGCTTTCTTGAAGTATTCGCGGGAGATTTCTTTGAGGGGCAGGAAGCCGTGGCGCTCAGAGCCAAAATCGACAAAGGCAGCCTCAAGGCTTGGCTCGATGCGAGTAATCCGGCCTTTATAGATGTTGGCCTTCTTCTGCTCGCGTGCACCGGACTCGATGTCCAGGTCGTAGAGGCGTTGGCCATCTACCAGTGCAACACGCAACTCTTCGGGTTGAGTTGCGTTAATCAGCATTCTTTTCATGTTGTACCGTCGGTTTCCGGGCTGCCGGAAACGGCGTTCGGCACACACGACTTCTCACGGTCGGTGTCAGGTGCGTCAAGAGTGGTTGGCCACTCCAGTGTCCAGCAATACCGGCCAATTGGGCTGGTATCGCGACTTACGCGTCCTGCTTGCTGTGGTGACTTAATAAGCACTCAGTCAGGAGGAGGAATCAACCGGCGACTGTGGACGAGATGAAGCGTCTAAATATAAGCCTAGTGCTACACAGTCCGACGGTTGTGCATCTCCACCCTACACGTATCCCTGATAATTCGGGTGCTGCCGCGCGCAGAATCCGCAGCGGGTTGGCATTTACCGTGTTCTCCAATGGGGAGTTCACGCTCATGGCTAATAACAGGCGTTGTTTCCGAAGCATTCGCCGTGGTCTGGTACAAGACTGACTGCACTTTGTGAACTGGCCATAAATATCGGCGCAAGAGGCGAATAATCACGCTGCTTCTTGCACTCGCTTCAGGCCTCATGTCACCTGCGCTTGTTACAATCTTGAGCCTTCCAGTGTGGCAAGAGCCCCGTAGGACGGCCTCGCGTCCTGATGAATTGCGATGGTCAGGGGCGGCAGTTTGCCGCGAGTCCTCTGTCCAGGCCGCTTTTGGCGGCGTTCGCGACTATAGCAGCAATGATTAAGTGCTTCAATTCCATAAAAAATTGTTATCATTCCCGGCATGACGACTACCACCCCCCCGACCCCCAGCGTCCAGCTGCTTGAGGTCTCGCCGGAATATGCCGGCCAACGCATCGACAATTTTCTTCTGGCCAGGCTCAAGGGCGTGCCCAAGACCTTGATTTATCGCATTTTGCGCAAAGGCGAAGTGCGGGTGAACAAGGGCCGGATCAAGCCTGAGTACAAGCTGCAGGCGGGCGATATCGTCCGCGTGCCGCCTGTGCGCGTGCCCGAGCGTGACGAGCCCGTGCCGCTGGCCCAGGGCCTGTTGCAGCGCCTTGAAGCCTCGATTGTCTTTGAAGACAACAAGCTGATCGTGATCAACAAACCGTGCGGCATTGCGGTGCACGGTGGCAGTGGTCTGAATTTCGGGGTGATCGAAGCCTTTCGTCAGTTGCGTCCAGATGCCAAGGAGCTGGAGCTGGTCCATCGCCTGGACCGCGACACTTCCGGGCTGTTGATGATCGCCAAGAAGCGCAGCATGTTGCGCCACCTGCATACCGCCCTGCGCTGCGATGGCGTGGACAAGCGCTATATGGCCCTGGTGCGTGGCAATTGGGCGTCCTCGATCAAGAGCGTGCGGGCGCCGTTGCAGAAGAGCAACCTGCGCTCCGGCGAGCGCATGGTCGAGGTGGACGAGGAGGGCAAGGAGGCGTTGACCCTGTTCAAGGTGCTGCGGCGCTTCGGTGACTTCGCGACTATGGTCGAGGCCAAGCCGGTGACCGGGCGTACCCACCAGATTCGCGTGCATACCCTGCATGCCGGCCATTGTATTGCGGGCGATACCAAGTACGGCGACGAGGGGTTTTCCAAGGAAATTCGTGACCTTGGCGGCAAACGCCTGTTCCTGCATGCCTATATGCTGACGGTGCCGTTGCCCGATGGTGGCGAATTGAAATTGCAGGCCCCTGTGGATGAGATGTGGGCCAAGACCGTGGAGCGCCTGAGTGTCGCGCCCTGACTACAAGCTGCTGATCTTTGACTGGGATGGCACCCTGTGCGATTCCATTGGTCGGATTGTCGAGTCGATGCACATGGCCTCGACCCGCTCCGGCTTCGAGCTGTGCAGTGACCTGGCGGTCAAGGGCATCATTGGCCTGGGGTTGCCCGAGGCTATCCGCACCCTGTACCCGCAGATTGCTGACAACGAGCTAGTGGCGTTTCGCGAACATTACGCCGAGCACTACATTGCCCTGGAGTCCGAACCGTCCCCCTTGTTCGAGGGGGTGGTGCCGTCCCTGGCGGCCTTGCGCGAGCAGGGCTATTACCTGGCCGTGGCGACCGGCAAGGCGCGGCGCGGCCTGGACCGGGTGCTCAAGGCCAATGGCTGGGAAGACTATTTCGATATCACCCGCGCCGCTGATGAAACCGCGAGCAAGCCCCATCCATTGATGCTGGAGCAGATCATGGCCCATTGCGGCGTGTCGGCCCGTGAGTCGTTGATGGTCGGGGATGCTTCATTCGATCTGCTGATGGCGCGCAATGCCGGTATGGACAGTGTGGCTGTCAGCTATGGCGCCCAGTCCCCCGAAGCCTTGCAGGCCTACGAACCGCGCCTGACGATTGACCGGTTTTCGCAATTGCACGCCTGGCTCAGCCAGGCCCATTAAGTTTTTGCTGGGGTAGATGGCATGACCGATGAGTGGAAAGCACCGACCAAGGCCGGTGCTGACAATGGCGATGATAAAAGCTGGAAATTGCTGGAAAAGACCCTGCTGGCGGGTGTCCAGGAACAGCGTCGCGCCCGGCGTTGGGGGATTTTCTTCAAGCTCCTGACCTTTACCTACCTGATTGGCATGCTGGTGCTGTTCAGTCCGTTGGTGGATATGGAGAAGAGTGCTGTGCGCAGTGCCAACTACACCGCGCTGATCGAGGTGCGTGGGGTGATTGCCGACAAGGAGTCTGCCAGTGCCGACAATATCGTCAGCAGCCTGCGCACCGCCTTCGAGGACCCCAAGGTCAAGGGTGTGGTGCTGCGCATCAACAGCCCTGGCGGCAGCCCGGTACAGTCGGGTTATGTCTATGACGAAATCCGCCGCCTGCGCGCCCTGTATCCGCAAACCAAGGTGTATGCGGTGATTTCTGACCTGGGTGC
Source organism: Pseudomonas sp. GW821-FHT01D09 (assembly GCF_059422465.1). Lineage (NCBI taxonomy): Bacteria > Pseudomonadati > Pseudomonadota > Gammaproteobacteria > Pseudomonadales > Pseudomonadaceae > Pseudomonas > Pseudomonas sp. GW821-FHT01D09. The sequence continues at coordinate 92,426 of NZ_JBWKWY010000011.1, read as the reverse complement.
TTCGGGCGCCTATTACATCGCCAGTGCCGCCGACCAGATCTACGCCGACAAGGCCAGCCTGGTGGGTTCCATTGGCGTGACGGCGGCCGGCTATGGGTTTGTTGGGGCCATGGAGAAGCTGGGGGTTGAGCGGCGTACCTACACCTCGGGCGAGCACAAGTCATTCCTCGATCCGTTCCAGCCGCAAAAGGCGGATGAAACCCAGTTCTGGCAGGGCGTGCTCGACACCACCCATCGCCAGTTCATTGCCAGCGTCAAGCAGGGGCGTGGTGAGCGGCTCAAGGACAAGGAACACCCAGAGCTGTTCTCTGGCCTGATCTGGTCCGGCGAGCAGGCGCTGCCGCTGGGCTTGATCGATGGCCTGGGCAGTGCCAGCTCGGTGGCGCGGGATGTGGTCGGCGAGAAGGAGCTGGTGGACTTTACCGTCCAGGAGTCGCCGTTCGATCGCTTCTCCAAGAAGCTGGGGGCCAGTGTCGCGGAGAAATTGGCGCTGTATATGGGCTTCCAGGGGCCGGCCTTGCGCTGATCTCGCGATCGGCATAACTAAAAAATGTGGGAGCGGGCTTGCCCGCGATTGCGGTGGGTCAGCCAGCCAATGGGTTACTGACAGGCTGCCATCGCGGGCAAGCCCTAATGCCAGTCAGTTAAGCCTTTTTGTAGGAGCGAGCTTGCTCGCGAAGAACTTGAGAGCGCCGCGTTTACCTAGCAAACACGCGTTATCGTTGACGTCCTTCGCGAGCAAGCTCGCTCCTACAGAAAGCAGAATCCGCTTAACTGACTGGCATTAGGGCAAGCCCGCTCCCACATTGGGTTTTTGGGGTTCTTAGGGGATTTGCACGCCTTCGGCCAGCAACATATCCACCAGTCGGATCAGCGGTAGGCCGACGAGGCTGGTGGCGTCCGGGCCTGCGGTACTCTGAAACAAGCTTACCCCCAGGCCCTCGGCCTTGAAGCTGCCAGCGCAGTCGTAGGGCTGCTCGATCCGCAGGTAGCGCTCGATCTGTGCCGGCTCCAGTTGGCGCATCGTGACCGTGAAGGGCACGCAGTCCACTTGGCAATGCCCGGTGTTGCTATTGAGCAGGGCCAGGCCGGTGAGGAAGCTGACCTGTCGGCCGCTGGCCGCGAGCAATTGCTCGCGGGCCTTTTCAAAAGTGTGGGGCTTGCCGATGATCTGGCCGTCCAGGGTCGCCACCTGGTCCGAACCGATGATCAGGTGCCCTGGATGGCTGCCGGCCAGGGCGCGTGCCTTCTCTTCGGCCAGGCGCTTGACCAGATTGACTGCGGACTCATTTATGCGATGGCTTTCGTCGATATCCGGAGAGCTGCAGATGAACGGCAGGTGCAGGCGATTCAGCAGTTCCCGGCGATAAACCGAGCTGGATGCGAGTAATAAAGGCAACATGGGGCTCTCCTCAAGGCAGTCGCGGATTCTAGCGAGCGGACAGTCTGGCGCACAGGGCTGAATTTCCTTTGACATGGGCGGGTGCATCCCTATAATGCTGCGCCTATGTTGAATGACCCGATTCCACCTCACGTTGACCCGCGCAAATTGGCTGATCGTGGCACCACCCTCCAAGGTGAAGTGTTGCTGGCCGATTTGGAGAGACTCTGCGACCCGCTTTCCGACACTGTCGGTACGGTGCAGGCTAAATTCGTTTTTGAACGAGATGAACGTAAATCTGTGGTGATCCACAGCTTTATCGACACCGAGGTCAAAATGGTTTGCCAGCGTTGTCTTGAGCTGGTCACCCTGCCGATCCACAGCGAATGCAGTTATGCTGTGGTGAAAGAGGGTGCGAATACCCAGTCGTTGCCGAAAGGTTATGACGTGCTGGAACTGGGCGAAGATCCTTTGGATCTGCATGCACTGATCGAGGAGGAGCTTCTGCTCGCCTTGCCCATTGTGCCTGCTCATCATCCGGAAGAATGCCAGCAGCCGGCGGGGCTCGATGACGAGTCCGAACCGAGCGAGGACGAGGTAACGCGGTCCAACCCGTTCAGTGTATTGGCGCAGTTAAAGCGTGACCCAAACGTTTAGGAGTTAATCAATTATGGCTGTTCAGCAGAACAAAAAATCCCGCTCTGCCCGTGACATGCGTCGTTCGCACGATGCCCTGACGGCAAGCACTCTGTCTGTAGAAAAAACCACCGGTGAAATTCACCTGCGTCACCACGTATCGCCAGAAGGCGTATACCGTGGCCGTAAAGTGATCGACAAGGGCGCTGACGAGTAATCACTTGTCTGCTCAAGTCATCGCGATTGACGCAATGGGCGGGGACTTCGGTCCCCGCAGCATTGTCCAGGCATGCATTGCCAGCCTGTCTGCTACGCCCTCGTTGCACCTGACCCTCGTCGGTCAACCTTCCCTACTTGAAGAACTGATTGCCAGTCATCCGGCTGTGGATCGCGCGCGCCTGACGATAATGCCGGCCAGCGAAACCATCGGCATGGATGAGAAGCCGGCCCAGGCCCTGCGTGGCAAGCCTGACTCCTCCATGCGCGTGGCCCTTGAGCTGCTGCGTGATGGCAAGGTCCAGGCCTGTGTCAGTGCCGGCAATACCGGGGCCTTGATGGCGCTGTCCCGTCATGTGCTGAAAACCCTGCCGGGCATTGATCGGCCGGCAATGGTCGCGGCGATTCCAACGCAGCGTGGCTACTGCCAGTTGCTGGACCTGGGGGCGAATGTCGATTGCAGTGCCGAGCACCTGTTGCACTTTGCCCTGATGGGCTCGGTCGCGGCCGAGGCGCTGGGCGTGGTGCGCCCGCGGGTGGCGTTGCTGAACATCGGTACCGAGGACATCAAGGGCAACCAGCAGGTCAAGCTGGCCGCCAGCCTGTTGCAGCAGGCGCGGGGCTTGAACTACATCGGGTTTGTGGAAGGCGATGGGCTGTATCGCGGCGAGGCCGATGTGGTGGTTTGTGACGGTTTTGTCGGAAATATCCTGCTTAAATCCAGCGAAGGCCTGGCCACAATGATTTCTGCGCGGATCGAGGCGTTGTTCAGGCGCAACCTGGCTTCACGGCTGGTGGGGGCTTTGGCGCTGCCGCTGATGCGGCGGCTGCAGGCGGACCTGGCTCCGGCGCGGCATAACGGCGCCAGCTTTCTCGGTTTGCAGGGCATTGTGGTAAAAAGCCACGGTTCGGCGGGTGTCCAGGGCTTTCAGAGTGCCATTGCGCGCGCAATGATCGAGATCCAGGAGAACCTGCCGCAACGCTTGCATGGCCGTCTTGAGGATCTGTTGCCTTAGGCGAATCGGGCCGGGAATGCTTAAATGTGACCGGTCAGTTCAATTGACCATCCAATCTGTCAGTTTCTTGCGCTCCCAGCTGTGGGGCGTCAATTCACCGACGACCAGATCATTAGGGGCTTGTTACATGTCTACATCCCTCGCATTCGTCTTTCCAGGGCAGGGTTCGCAGTCCCTCGGCATGTTGGCCGAGCTGGGCGCGCAATACCCGCAGGTTTTGGAAACATTCAAGGAAGCGTCCGCGGCCTTGGGCTACGACCTCTGGGCATTGACCCAGGACGGGCCGGAAGAGCTGCTCAACCAAACCGATAAAACCCAGCCGGCCATCCTGACCGCTTCGATCGCGCTGTGGCGCGTCTGGCTGGCCGAAGGCGGCGCACGCCCGGCGTTTGTCGCCGGTCACAGCCTGGGCGAGTACAGCGCCCTGGTCGCGGCAGGCAGCCTGACACTCGCCGAGGCCGTCAAGCTGGTAGAGCGTCGTGGCCAATTGATGCAAGAGGCTGTTCCCGCCGGGCAGGGCGGCATGGCCGCTATCCTGGGCCTGGACGACGCCGTGGTGATCCAGGCCTGTGCCGAAGCGGCCCAGGGCGAAGTGGTCAGCGCCGTGAACTTCAACTCCCCTGGCCAGGTGGTCATCGCCGGTGCCAAGGCCGCAGTGGAGCGTGCCATCGAAGGCTGCAAGGCCCGTGGTGCCAAGCGTGCCTTGCCGTTGCCGGTCAGCGTGCCGTCCCATTGCGAGTTGATGCGCCCGGCGGCCGAGCGTTTTGCCGAGTCCATCGCCGCTGTCAACTGGCAGGTACCGCAGATCCCGTTGGTGCAAAATGTCAGCGCCGACGTGGCGCCGGACCTGGAAACCCTCAAGCGCGACCTGCTGGAGCAACTGTACAAGCCGGTGCGCTGGGTTGAATCAGTCCAGACCCTGGCCGCCAAGGGCGCTACCCAGCTGGTTGAGTGTGGTCCGGGTAAAGTCCTGGCCGGTCTCAACAAACGCTGCGCCGAAGGCGTGTCGACATCCAATCTCAATACCCCGGATGGCTTCACCGCCGCCCGCGCCGCACTGGCCTGAACTTAAGGAGAAGCCTGCATGAGTCTGCAAGGTAAAGTTGCACTGGTCACTGGCGCAAGCCGTGGCATTGGCCAGGCGATTGCCCTGGAACTGGGTCGTCAGGGCGCGGTAGTGATCGGTACTGCCACCTCTGCCTCGGGCGCCGAGCGCATTGCTGCGACCCTCAAGGAAAACGGCGTGCAGGGCACCGGCCTGGAGCTCAACGTGACCAGCGATGAGTCCGTGGCGGCCGTACTGGCCCAGATCACCGCACAGTTTGGCACCCCGGCCATTCTGGTGAACAACGCCGGTATTACCCGCGACAACCTGATGATGCGCATGAAAGACGACGAGTGGTACGACGTGGTCGATACCAACTTGAACAGTCTGTTTCGCCTGTCCAAGGGGGTTTTGCGCGGCATGACCAAGGCGCGTTGGGGCCGAATTATCAATATTGGCTCCGTAGTGGGTGCCATGGGCAACGCAGGCCAAGTAAACTACGCCTCTGCCAAGGCCGGCCTGGAAGGTTTCAGCCGTGCCCTGGCGCGTGAAGTCGGCTCGCGGTCGATTACGGTCAACTCGGTGGCTCCAGGGTTTATCGATACCGATATGACTCGCGAATTGCCCGAAGCGCAACGTGAAGCGTTGCTGACGCAAATTCCGCTGGGCCGTCTGGGCCAGGCCCAAGAGATCGCCAATGTGGTCTCTTTCCTGGCGTCTGACGGTGCGGCATACGTGACTGGGGCTACAATCCCGGTCAACGGCGGGATGTACATGAGTTAAATTGTGACGGATCGCTTCAAAAAAATGTCATACGAGCGGTCTAAAATCCGTTATAAAGCTGCAATCTATTTATAGACAGGTGGTTGGTAGGGTACGCGGGTGAAGCTTTCAGTTGAAAAGCTGAAAAGCCTTTCTATACACTTACCCACTGGCCAGCTGCCTGAATTTGTCCATTAGGAGTGAAAACAAGGTATGAGCACCATCGAAGAGCGCGTCAAGAAAATCGTTGCCGAGCAACTGGGCGTTAAAGAAGACGAAGTGAAAAACACTTCTTCCTTCGTTGAAGACCTGGGTGCCGACTCCCTTGACACCGTTGAGCTGGTGATGGCTCTGGAAGAGGAATTCGAGACCGAAATCCCGGACGAAGAAGCTGAAAAAATCACTACTGTTCAAGCTGCTATCGACTACGTTACTAGCCACCAGGCGTAATAGTTTGTAATCGTCGCTTGCTGTTATGGAAAAACCGCACTGCTATTACGGCGTGCGGTTTTTTCTTTAGCTCTGATGAAAAATGAGCTCTGAAGCAAAGTGTCGTCATTAGAAAAAGGAGAGTGCTGTGTCGCGTAGACGCGTCGTAGTCACCGGTATGGGTATGTTGTCGCCACTGGGTACGGATGTGCCGAGCAGTTGGCAGGGCATTCTGGCTGGCCACAGTGGTATTGGTCTGATTGAGCATACGGACCTTTCTGCCTATTCCACCCGTTTTGGCGGCTCGGTAAAGGGCTTCAATGTCGAGGAATATCTCTCGATCAAGGAATCCCGCAAACTCGACCTGTTCATTCAATACGGCCTGGCAGCCGGTTTTCAGGCAGTGCGTAATGCCGGCCTGGAAGTCACCGATGCCAACCGTGATCGCATCGGCGTGGCCATGGGCTCGGGTATTGGCGGTTTGACCAATATCGAAGAAACCAGCCGCACGTTGCACGAATCCGGCCCCCGTCGAATTTCACCGTTCTTCGTCCCGGGCTCGATCATCAATATGATTTCCGGTTTCCTGTCCATCCACCTGGGTGCCCAGGGGCCTAACTACGCCATTTCCACGGCGTGCACCACGGGCACTCACTGCATCGGCATGGCAGCGCGCAATATCGCCTATGACGAGGCGGACGTGATGATTGCCGGTGGCGCCGAAATGGCCGCCTGCGGCCTGGGCATGGGCGGCTTCGGCGCGTCCCGTGCGCTGTCCACGCGCAATGATGAGCCGACCCGTGCCAGCCGTCCGTGGGACAAGGGCCGTGATGGCTTTGTATTGTCCGACGGTGCCGGTGCCCTGGTTCTCGAAGAGCTGGAACACGCCAAGGCCCGTGGCGCGACGATCTATGCCGAGCTGATCGGCTTTGGCATGAGTGGCGATGCCTACCACATGACCTCGCCCCCCGCCGACGGCGCGGGCGCTGCGCGTTGCATCAGCAATGCCCTGCGCGATGCAAAGATCAATGTCGACCAGGTGCAGTACATCAACGCCCACGGCACCTCGACGCCGACTGGCGACCTGGCGGAAGCCCAGGCCATCAAGTCGGTATTCGGCGAGCACGCCTACAAGCTGGCGGTCAGTTCCACCAAGTCCATGACCGGTCACCTGCTGGGTGCAGCCGGTGCGGTCGAAGCGATTTTCAGCGTGCTGGCGATCAAGGACCAGGTCGCGCCGCCGACCATCAACCTGGATGAGCCGGATGAAGGCTGCGACCTGAACTTCGTGCCTCACGAGCCGCAGAAGATGCCGATTGACGTGGTGCTGTCCAACTCGTTCGGTTTTGGTGGTACCAACGGTTCCCTGGTGTTCCGCCGGTTCGCCGAGTGATGCACAGCTGGGTCGACGGTTTGCCAGCGGACGCCGTGCCGCTGAAAGATCGCGGCCTGGCCTACGGCGATGGTTTGTTTGAAACCATCGCGGTCAGGGCCGGGCAGCCCGTGCTGCTTGACCGCCACCTGCAACGCCTCGACCAGGGTTGCAGGCGCCTGGCGCTTACCGTGGACCCGGCACTGATCCGCAGCGAGTTGCTGGCCTATGCCGCTGCCCTCGGTGACGGTGTTCTCAAGTTGATCCTCACCCGTGGCGACAGCCTGCGCGGTTATGGCGCCCAGGTCGGCAGCCCCGTGCGGCGTATTCTGCAAGGCAGCCCGCCTGCCACCTATCCCCAGGCCCATGGTTTATCAGGTGTACGCCTGTTTCCCTGTGCCACGCGTTTGTCCGAGCAACCGGTGCTCGCCGGTCTCAAGCACCTCAACCGCCTTGAGCAAGTCATCGCCCGCGCCGAGTGGCAAGATGCCGATCACGCCGAAGGATTGATGCTGGATATGTCCGGGCGTGTCATCGAAGGCGTGTTCAGCAACCTGTTCCTGGTGCATGACGGCCAACTGCTGACGGCTGACCTGGGCCGCTGTGGCGTGGCCGGCGTCATGCGGGCCGAGCTGTTGGCCAGGGCCGAGGCGTTGGGCATTGTCACGGTTGTCGGCGATATCAGCCTGGCGCAGTTGCAACAGGCTGACGAGGTGTTTGTCTGCAATAGCGTATATGGCATTTGGCCGGTGCTTGGATGTGGGCCAATGAGCTGGTCGGCCGGGCCGCTCACCCGTAAACTGCAAGGCATTGTTCGCGCGCTATTGGGTGTTTGATTTGAGACGTAAAATTTTATTGCTGCTGGCGACCGGTCTGGTCCTGGCGGGTTTGCTGCTGGGCTTTTCGGCCTGGAAGCTGGACTCGGCCTTGAAGCAGCCGCTGAACCTGGCCCAGGAGCAATTGCTCGATGTAGCGGCCGGCGCGACCCCGACAGGCACCTTCAATCGCCTGGAAGCTGACGGCGTGCTTGAAGATGCTTTCTGGTTGCGCCTCTACTGGCGCTTCAACCTTGAAGGCCAACCGCTGCACAGTGGCGAATACCGCATGACGCCAGGCCTGACGGCCCAGGGCCTGATCGGCCTGTGGCAGCGCGGCGACGTGGTGCAGTACAGCCTGACCCTGGTAGAGGGCTGGAACTTTCGCCAGGTCCGCAGCGCCTTGGCCAAGCATGAAAAGATCGAGCAGACCCTGGCGGGCTTGAGTGATCCCGAGGTGATGGCAAAAATCGGCCATCCTGACGTGTTCCCCGAAGGGCGGTTCTTCCCCGACACCTACCGTTTTGTGCGCGGCATGACCGATGTCGAGTTCCTGAAGAAAGCCTACAACCGCCTGGACGATGTACTGGCCCAGGAGTGGAGCCGACGCGCCCCGGAGGCGCCCTATACCGATGCCTACCAGGCGCTGATCATGGCGTCGCTGGTGGAGAAGGAAACCGGCGTGCCTGAAGAGCGTGGGCAGATTGCCGGGGTGTTTGTGCGGCGCCTGAAGATCGGCATGCTGCTGCAAACCGATCCCACCGTGATCTACGGCATGGGCGAGCGCTACAACGGCAAGTTGACGCGCGCGCACCTCAAGGAAGCCACGCCCTATAACACCTACATGATCAGCGGCTTGCCGCCGACGCCGATTGCCATGGTCGGCCGCGAGGCGATCCATGCCGCGTTGAACCCGGTGCCGGGCAGCAGCCTGTATTTCGTGGCCCGGGGCGATGGCAGCCATATTTTCTCCGATAGCCTGGAGGCCCATAATGCCGCCGTGCGCGAGTACCAGCTCAAGCGCCGCGCCGACTATCGCTCCAGCCCCGCGCCGGCTGCGCCCGCGACCGTGACCGTTGAGCCGGTCGCGCCCGACGCTGCGCCCGCGCAAGGCCCGCAATGACTCTGACTAAGGACTGCCTGTGACTGGCTTGTTTATTACCCTGGAAGGCCCGGAAGGCGCCGGCAAGAGTACCAACCGCGAATACCTGGCCGAACGCTTGCGTGCTGAAGGGATCGAGGTGCTGCTGACCCGCGAGCCCGGCGGTACGCCCCTGGCCGAGAAGATCCGCGAGGTACTGCTGGCCACTGGCGATGAGGTCATGCACCCGGACACCGAGCTGTTGCTGGTGTTTGCCGCCCGTGCCCAGCACCTGGCCGAGGTGATACGCCCGGCGCTGGCCCGTGGCGCGGTGGTGATCTGCGACCGCTTCACCGATTCCACCTACGCCTACCAAGGGGCTGGCCGTGGTTTGTCCCTGGCGCGCATCGCGACCCTGGAGAGCTTTGTCCAGGGCGAACTGCGCCCGCACCTGACCCTGGTCTTCGACCTGCCGGTAGAGGTCGGCCTGGCCCGGGCCAGCGCCCGTGGCCGCCTGGACCGCTTCGAGCTGGAAGGCCGGGCCTTTTTTGAAGCGGTGCGCGCCGCTTATCTCCAGCGTGCCCAGGCCGCACCGTCGCGCTACTGCCTGCTGGATGCCGCGCAGCCGCTGGAACAGGTGCAGCAGGCCATCGATGCACTGCTGCCCAAACTGTTGGAGCTTTACCGTGGCTGAAGCCTATCCGTGGCAGGACAGCCTGTGGCAGCAATTGGCCGGGCGTGCCCAGCACGCCCATGCCTACCTGCTCCATGGGCCGGTGGGCATTGGCAAGCGTGCCCTGGCCGAACGCTTGATGGCGCGCCTGCTGTGCCAGCAACCGGCGGGGCTGGAGGCCTGCGGGCACTGCAAGTCGTGCCTGCTGCTCAAGGCCGGCAGCCATCCCGACAATTATGTGCTGGAGCCGGAAGAGGCCGACAAGGCGATCAAGGTCGACCAGGTGCGCGACCTGGTGAGCTTCGTGGTGCAGACCGCGCAGATGGGCGGGCGCAAGGTGGTGTTGATCGAGCCGGTGGAGTCGATGAACATCAACGCCGCCAACGCCTTGCTCAAGAGCCTTGAGGAGCCCTCCGGCGATACGGTGCTGTTGCTGGTCAGTCACCAGTCCAGCCGCCTGCTGCCGACTATCCGCAGCCGCTGTGTGCAACAGGCCTGCCCACTGCCGAGCGAGGCCATGAGCCTGCAGTGGCTGGGTCAGGCCCTGCCGGAGTGCAGTGAGCAGGAGCGGGTCGAGTTGCTGACCCTGGCGGCCGGCTCGCCCTTGGCCGCAGTCAGCCTACAGGCCCAGGGCGTGCGCGAGCAGCGTGCGCTGGTGGTCGACGGGGTGAAGAAGCTGCTCAAGCAGGAGCAGTCAGCCACGCAGTTGGCCGAGGGCTGGAAAGACGTGCCGCTGTTGCTGCTGTTTGACTGGTTCTGCGACTGGTCCAGCCTGATCCTGCGCTACCAACTGACCCAGGACGAAAACGGCCTGGGCTTGATGGACATGCGCAAGGTCGTGCAATACCTGGCGCAGAAGAGCGCCCAGGACAAGGTGTTGAACATCCAGGACTGGATCCTCGCCCAGCGCCAGAAGGTGTTGGGCAAGGCCAACCTGAACCGGGTGCTGTTGCTTGAGGCGCTGCTGGTGCAGTGGGTCGGGTTGCTCGGCCGACGTTGATATTTTCGGGGCCGACGCAGGTTGCGTGGGCCGGACACTTCCTGTGACGCAAGTTGTAACTTCTTATGCTCGTAGATTCCCATTGCCACCTTGATCGCCTCGACCTCGCCGCCCACAACGGCTCCCTGGATGCCGCCCTCGATGCTGCGCGCCAGCGGGGTGTGGGGCACTTCCTGTGCATTGGCGTCAGCGCCGAGAATGCCGCCCACGTCAAGGCCCTGGCCGAACGCTATGCCGATGTGGATTGCTCAGTGGGCATCCACCCCCTGGACCTCAAGCCTGGCGAAGCCCCGGCCCTTGACTGGTTGCTGGGCGAACTCAATCACCCGCGCGTAGTGGCCATTGGCGAGACAGGCCTGGATTACCACTACGAGCCGGAAGCTGCCGAACTGCAGCAGGCCTCGTTCCGCCTGCACCTGCAAGCGGCGCAGCAGACCGGCAAGCCCGTGATCGTGCATACCCGCGGCGCCCGTGCCGACACCCTGGCCTTGCTGCGCGAAGCGGCGCTGCCCCAGGCGGGTGTGTTGCACTGTTTTACCGAAGACTGGGAAATGGCCAAGGCGGCCCTGGACCTAGGGTTCTATATTTCCCTGTCGGGCATCGTCACCTTCCGCAACGCCGAGGCCCTGCGGGATGTGGCGCGCCAGGTGCCGGCCGACCGCTTGCTGGTGGAGACCGATTCGCCATACCTGGCGCCGATCCCCCACCGTGGCAAGCCGAACCTGCCGGAATATGTGCGGGATGTGGCCGATTACCTGGCGATGCTGCGCGGCGAGTCGGTCGAGGGGTTTGCCGAGCAGACCACCGCGAACTTCAAGCGTCTGTTCCCGCTGGCGCACGTTCGCTGAATTCAAGGCAAAAAAAACCCGGGTTCTGGGGGGGGAATCCGGGTTAAGACCATTAGGAGTAAACAAGGATACGCGGTCCGTTGGTACCCATATCGGTGCTTCACTTGGGGGAGATGTCACACCGACAGATGAAGTATTGATCAGTATGGCGTGCAGTCCAGTCGCTTTTGGTCGTTTTTTAAACAGATTTGGAATACGTCCGCTTCGCTTGAGTTCTCATTGAGCAGCAATACATTGCGCGGGCCGGTGTTTTATTTCTGACCCATATCGCCTGATTCGTTGGCGCACTGTAAGTTTAGTGTATGGGTTGTTCATATAGACGTTGCCCAACGACCGTCCAGTCGGGATAATCCCGCGCACCGGGTAAAACGTTCCATCATCGGTTCACCCTGTGAGCCCTATGGCGCCAAGCCCTCCCAATCCTGACCTCTGCAGACCTCTTTCTATGCACAAAGAACCCCGTAAGGTCCGTGAGTTTCGCCGCCGTGAGCAGGAAATTCTCGACACCGCGCTCAAATTGTTCCTCGAACAGGGTGAAGACAGCGTCACCGTCGAGATGATTGCGGATGCCGTGGGTATCGGCAAAGGCACGATCTATAAACACTTCAAATCCAAGGCCGAGATCTATCTGCGCCTGATGCTCGACTACGAGCGCGATTTGAACGAGTTGCTGCACTCGGCCGACGTCGACAAGGACAAGGAAGCGCTGTCCCGCGCCTACTTCGAGTTCCGCATGCGTGACCCGCAGCGCTATCGCCTGTTCGACCGCCTCGAAGAAAAAGTGGTCAAGGGCCACCAGGTGCCGGAAATGGTCGAGGAACTGCACAAGATCCGTGCCTCGAACTTCGAGCGCCTGACCCTGCTGATCAAGGGCCGGATCAGCGAAGGCAAGCTGGAAGACGTGCCACCTTATTTCCATTACTGCGCCGCGTGGGCGTTGGTCCATGGCGCCGTGGCGCTGTACCACTCGCCATTTTGGAGCAACGTGCTGGAAGATCAGGAAGGCTTCTTCCAGTTCCTGATGGACATCGGCGTGCGCATGGGCAACAAGCGCAAGCACAGCTCCGACCTGCCGAACCCCGAGACGCCTGCCACCTAAGGCATTCACCCGGACAATGGCCGGCTGATTTACTGCCGTGTGTGCCAACCCAGGAATATACTCAGGCAAGGACCTTGCTAAAATCTGATTTATAAGTCAGGTTTTAGCGCGCCCGAATTATCCGCTGCCGGAGTGATCCATGATCGTTGATCGTCAAGGCAGGCGTTTTCGCAATTTGCGGATCAGCCTGACCTCAGCCTGCAATTACGCCTGTACCTACTGCGTGCCCAATGGCAAGCGGCTGGTGGCTGCGCAGGACGAGCTCTCGGCCGAGGCCATGGCCCGTGGCGTGGCCTACCTGATCGAGGCGGCGGGTATCGATCGCCTGCGCATTACCGGCGGCGAGCCACTGGTCAGCCCCAAGCTCGAAACCTTTATGCAGGCCGTCGGGCAGATGGGCTTGAGCGATATCAGCCTGACCACCAATGGCCAGTTACTGGCGCGCAAGTTGCCATTGCTGGTCGATGCCGGCATTCGCCGGATCAATGTGTCTCTCGACACCCTGGATGCCGACGCCTTTCGCGGGATTGCCCGGGGCGGCGACCTGGCCACGGTGCTTGATGGCATGGAGCAGGCGCGTGCGGCGGGGATCAGGATCAAGGTCAATATGGTGCCGCTGCGCGGGCAGAACCTCGACCAGGTGATGCCGCTGCTGGAGTATTGCCTGGCGCGTGGTTATGAACTGCGTTTTATCGAGTTGATGCGCATGGGCCACCTGGCCAGCGACTCCAACGCCTTCCTGCAGCAATTTGTCAGCCTTCAACAACTGTTGAGCCTGATTGGTGAGCATCACGAATACTTGCAGGCCGACGCCCCGGTGGACGCCACGGCCGTGCGTTATGAAATTCCCGGGCAGGGCTTCTTCGGCGTGATCGCCAATGAAAGCGTGCCGTTTTGCCGAACCTGCTCGCGCTTGCGCCTGTCGTCCACGGGTTGGCTGCACGGCTGCCTGTCTTCGAGCAACCGCCACTATGTCGGCGACCTGTTGGACAAGCCGCGACACCAGGCCCTGCCGGCGTTACAGGGCTTGCTGGTCAAAGCCTTGGGTGACAAGCAGGAAGTGGCGTTTTCGGGCGGGGCGACGGTGATGAAGATCATTGGTGGCTAGCCAGGCAAGCTGGCGCAAAATCTGCATCTCGTGCCCATTCGCCGGTTTTCCGTCACCGGCCTCTGGAGGATAGGATGCGTAGTCTGGTTTTGTTGCTGGCGTCGTTTGCGCTGGGTGGCTGCATGACAGTCAGCGATATGGCCGAAGGCACTCGCTATCAGATGAGCGATGCCGGTTTGCTGGACCACAGCGACACCCGCCGTTCCAACTCGGTTCGCATTCAGCCCGACTCCTTTGTGTTTATCGCCCAGGGCGCGTTCACGCCGCCGGGCAGTGCCTACCCGCGGCCCAATGTGGTGGCCGAAGAAGCCTTCAACGGTTTTATCGAATACTTCCCCATGGTGCGCCGCGCCCGCGCCCCGGAAGGTTTGGAGCAGGCCATGGCCGAGGCCCGCGAGGTAGGCGCCCATTACCTGTTGTATACACGGTTTGCCAAGGCGGATGATCGCATCGGCAATGCGGACGAGTGGGCCGACCAGGAAGCACTCGACCGGCTGGGTGTCGACAGCGGGGTGATCCAAATCATGTTGATCGAGACCAGCACCCAGTATTTGATCGATACTGCACGCATTCGCAGCCGTGGCGGTTTACTGACGTTCCACGACAACAAGCCTGAAGACCTGCTTGGCCCACCGCTGCGCCAGTACGCTCGCAGCCTGCTGGGCATGAGCGACCAGTAATTCAAAGGAGAACAGCATGACGGGTTCGGCCAAGGCCAATGATTTGTTGGCACAATTGCCCAAGGGCAAGGGACCGGCACCGGTTCACCTGTGGAACCCGGATTTCTGTGGCGATATCGACATGCGTATCGCCCGGGATGGCACCTGGTATTACCTGGGCACCCCCATCGGGCGCAAACCGATGGTCAAGCTGTTCTCCACTATCATCCGTCGCGATGGCGATGATTACTTTCTGATCACGCCGGTGGAAAAGGTCGGGATCAAGGTGGATGACGCGCCCTTTGTGGCCGTGTCGCTGGAGGTCGAGGGGCAGGGCGAAAGCCAGCTCCTGCGGTTTACCTCCAATGTCGAAGACCTGATCGAAGCCGGCCCGGCACACCCGCTGCGGGTGCTGATTGATCCGCACACCCAGGAGCCTTCGCCCTACGTGCTGGTGCGCCACAACCTGGAGGCGCTGGTCCATCGCAACGTGTTCTACCAGTTGGTGGAGCTGGCGGTGACACGCCTGATCGATGGCCAGCGCTGGCTGGGGGTGTGGAGTGGCGGGGTGTTTTTCCCGATTGGCCTGGAACCTGTGGACTGAGCCCGGCTATATCGGTGCGGCATACCTCTTCAGGGTCCGTGGCTCAAGGTTGTTTCGGCGCGCCGGGCAGGTTGTCATCGATGTTGCTTGGGGTGGCGTTCTTGCCCGGGCCGATCTTGCCGTTCTCGACATCGGTGCCCAGGCCCTGGCGGTTGCCGTCATTGCCTTGGGTGCGTGGGTCGGCGCCGTCCTGGATGATGGCTCCGCCATTGGTATCCAGCCCGGTGCCCATGGAGTTCCTGGTTTCTTCGGTCGCAGGGTTGGGCGGGCTGCCAATCGGGTCGGTCTTGCCGGTGGAGTGGTCGGACGCGGCGACGCTGGCCAGGGAAACCGCAGACAGCAGGCCGGCGAGGGCGAGGGCAGTCACTTTGGACGTGTTCATGGTGGAGCCTCCATAGGAATAATGTCCGTACCTTATGTTGGTCAGCCCCGGTTTGTGGTTGGTGCCTTGATCGCGACGAACGGTTTAAACAGGTGTACAGCGCAGTGATGCGCCTGCATAAAACCCTGCAAGCGATCATCAAAGGGCCTTAGTATGTGTCCTTTCTTTTTCAGCCGCAGGCCTGTTGATGACCATCGAGATCCGTCCCGCCGTGCCCAGCGATGCTGCGCAGATCCTGACCTTTATCACTGAACTGGCCGAGTACGAAAAAGCCCGCCACGAAGTGATCGCCAGCGTGGTGGACATCGAACGCAGCCTGTTCAGCGAGGGCGCTACCGCCCATGGCCTGATCTGCCTGCGCGACGGCTTGCCGATCGGTTTTGCGGTGTTCTTCTTCAGCTATTCCACTTGGCTGGGCAGCAACTGCCTGTACCTGGAAGACTTGTATATCAACCCGCAGCAGCGCGGCGGCGGGGCGGGCAAGAAGTTGCTGCGCCACCTGGCGAAGATCGCCTGCGACAATGGCTGTGGGCGCTTTGAATGGAGCGTGCTGGACTGGAACGAACCGGCCATTGCCTTCTACAAATCCATCGGTGCCCAGCCCCAGGAAGAATGGGTGCGCTATCGCATGGAAGGCGACGCGTTGCGCGACTTCGCCCAGGGTTGAGATCGGTCCTGCCTTGAGGCCCGGCATTTGCCATAATGGCCGCCGCTTTCGTATTTCTAGATAGGCCCTACATGCAGGAAAACCCAGCAGTCATCGCCAAAGATCCCGCACCCACGGGCACCCAGACCCTGCTGCGCGGCCTGGGCGTGGTGCAGGCGGTGGCGGCCGGCGCGCGGGACCTCAAGGAGATTGCCCGGCGCATCGGCACCACCCGCAGCACCACGCACCGCCTGGCCAGTTGCCTGGTGGAGGAGCGCTACCTGCGGGTGGTGCCGCAAGTCGGCTACCTGTTGGGCCCCAAGTTGATCGAGTTGGGCTTCCAGGCCCGGGAAGAACTGCCGCTGGTGACGCTGGCGACACCCTATCTGGATGAGCTGTCGGCGCAGACCGGCGACACCATCCACCTGGCGATCCGCGAATATGATGAAGTGTTGTACCTGCACAAGAACCCTGGGCGCAATGGCCCGGAAATGCGCTCGCGGGTCGGTCACCGCATGCCCCTGGCGCGCACCGGGATCGGCAAGGCCTTGTTGCTCGATGACACGCGCGAGGAATGGCAGCGCCTGTACCAGGCCAGCTTGCCGGTAGGCGGGAAAAACCTGCACTGGCCGCAGCACCCGGAACAATCCTGGGAGCAGTTCGAGCAGCGCATGGGTGAATATGTGGCGGGCGGCTATGCCTTCGACCTGGAAGACAACGAACCGTCGATCCGCTGTGTGGCCGCACCGGTGCGCGATGCCAGCCGGCGGATTGTCGCCGGCATCAGCATCGCCAGTACGGTGCCCTACATGCCGCTGGAAAAAATGGCCGAGCTGATCCCCCTGGTCAAGCAGGTCGCAGCACGGCTGTCCGCGGAGTTGGGTGCCAAGGCCTGATCAGGCCTTCAAGGTGGCCATGTCGATCACGAAGCGGTACTTCACGTCGCCGGCAATCATGCGCGCATAGGCTTCGTTGATCTGGCGGATATCGAGCATTTCAATGTCGCAGGTGATGCCGTGCTCGGCGCAAAAATCCAGGACTTCCTGGGTTTCGGCAATACCGCCGATCAGCGAGCCGGCCAGGACTTTACGACCCAGTACCAGCTTGGCGGCATTGACCGGCGGGTCGACCGGCTCGATCAAACCCACCAGGATGTGCACGCCATCAAAGCGCAGGACATCGAGGTAGGGGTTCAGGTCGTGCTGCACCGGGATGGTGTCCAGCAGGAAGTCGAAACTGCCGGCGGCGGCCTGCATCTGCTCGGCATCGGTGGACACGATCACATGATCAGCGCCTTGGCGTCGGCCTTCTTCTGCCTTGCTCGCCGAGCGGGTAAACAGCGTCACTTCGGCACCCATGGCCTTGGCGAACTTGATGCCCATATGGCCCAGCCCGCCCATGCCGAGAACCCCCACCTTGTCGCCGGCCTTGACCCCGTAGTGCTTGAGCGGCGAGTAGGTAGTGATGCCCGCGCAGAGGAGCGGTGCGGCGCTGGCCAGGTCGAGCCTGGCCGGAATCTTCACCACGAAGTGCTCGCTGACCACGATGCTGTCGGAGTAGCCGCCCATGGTGTTGCTGCCGTCCACGCGATCCGGGGTGGCGTAGGTCATGGTCGGGCCTTCGAGGCAGTATTGCTCCAGGTCCGATGTGCATGCTTGGCAGTGGCGGCACGAATCCACCATGCAGCCCACGCCGACCAGGTCGCCAACCTTATGGGCGGTGACGCTGGCGCCGACGGCAGTGACCTTGCCGACAATCTCGTGGCCCGGCATCAATGGGTACACGGCGATGCCCCATTCGTTGCGTGCCTGGTGGATGTCGGAGTGGCAGACGCCGCAGTACAGGATTTCGATCGCCACGTCATCGGCTCGCGGGCTACGGCGCTCGAAGGACATGGGGGCGAGGGGGCTGGTGGCCGACTGGGCGGCGTAACCGATGGCGGTGTACATGGTGAAAACCTCGCATAGCGTGGACGGGAGAGGTGGCGAATTCTGCGCGTCGACCCTGCGGGCGAACATGGCAAATGCTCCGAGTCTTATGCCTATTCGTCCGGGAGTGCTCGTGGATTGGATTCATAGGTCGCCAGACCTGCGATGATGTTTCTATCCCTTTTTCGCGAAGTTTTTTGCCATGTTGTTGACCCGCCATCTCGATGCCAACGCTGCGCTGGTTTCCTTGATTGAGGGGCTTACGCCCTGCGACGGTTTTTCCCCGACCCACCTGGCGGGCGTGCAGGTGCTGCGCGCCAGTTGCGACGTGGCGCGCGGGCCGCAGATCTATGAGCCGAGCCTGATGTTCGTGGCCCAGGGCAGCAAGGTGGCCTACCTGGGGCCGCGTACCCTGGAATACGGCGCCGGGCATTACCTGATCCAGGCGATGCCGGTGCCATTCGAGTGCGAGACGTTTGCCATGGCCGCCGATGCCCCGCTGTATGGCGTTACCGTAGGTATTGATCGGGTGGTGCTGGGTGAATTGGTGATGGCCATGGGCATGCAGGTCGGCCCGCCGCCGGCGGCGCAGACCCTGGAGTCGATGAGCTCGGTGGTGCTCGATGACGCGATGCGTGGTTGCGTCGAGCGACTGTTGCAGTGCCTGCACGATCCACTGGAAGCCCGGATCATGGGGCCGGCGCGGGTGCGGGAACTGTTGTTCACCGCTTTGCGCGGGCCACAGGCCGATGTACTGCGGGCCCTGGTGGAACAGCAGGGGCAGTTCTCGCGGATTGCCACCTCATTGAATCACCTGCATGCCCATTACGCCGAACCCTTGAACATCGAGACCCTGGCCGGTTATGCGCATATGAGTGCGTCGACGTTCCATGAACATTTCAAGCGCTGCACCTTGCTGTCGCCGGTGCAGTACCTCAAGCGCTTGCGTCTGCTCAAGGCCCAGCAGTTGTTGTTGGTCGAAGGCATGGGGGTGGCGCAGGCGGCGCATAGCGTGGGGTATCAGAGCACGTCGCAGTTCAGCCGGGAATATAAGCGCTATTTCCTGCGCAACCCGGGTGAAGAACGAGCGGCCTAGATGATCGTTCCCACGCTCTGCGTGGGAACGCCGCCCTGGACGCTCTGCGTCCGCTCTTGAGCTGGTGACGCAGAGCGTCATTGGATGCATTCCCACGCAGAGCGTGGGAACGATCAAGGCCCCCATTTGGGAGCCTCGATTAGCTTACATATTCGGGTAAGTCGGCCCACCCGCGCCTTCCGGCGTGACCCAGGTGATGTTCTGCGCTGGGTCCTTGATGTCACAGGTCTTGCAGTGCACACAGTTCTGGGCGTTGATCTGGAAGCGTTTCTCGCCGTCTTCCTGGGTGATCACTTCATACACGCCCGCCGGGCAGTAGCGTTGCGCCGGTTCATCGTAGAGCGGCAGGTTGGTGCTGATCGGGATGCTCGGGTCCTTGAGCTTCAGGTGGCACGGCTGTTCTTCTTCATGGTTGGTGCTGGAGAGGAACACCGAGCTCAACTTGTCGAAGCTCAGCTTGCCATCGGGTTTGGGGTAGTCGATCTTCTGGCTGTCCTTGGCCAGCTTGAGGCAGGCGTAGTCCGGCTTGGTGTCGTGCAGGGTAAACGGCATTTTGCCGCCGAGGATGTTCTGGTCGAACCAGTTGAAGCCGGCACCGATGATCGGGCCGAACTTGTGCATCGCCGGGCCGAAGTTACGGGTGGCAAACAGTTCCTCGTAGAGCCAGCTGGCTTTGAAGCTGTCGACGTAGGCCGTCAGTTCATCGCCGCCTTCGGACTCGGCGAACAGGCGATCAGCCACGGCGTCGGCGGCGAGCATGCCGGACTTCATGGCGGTGTGGCTGCCCTTGATCTTGGCCACGTTCATGGTGCCCAGGTCGCAACCGATCAGGGCGCCGCCCTTGAAGACCATCTTCGGCAGCGAGTTGATGCCGCCCTTGGCCAGGGCGCGGGCGCCGTAGCTGATGCGCTTGCCGCCTTCCAGGTACTGGGCCAGCACCGGGTGATGCTTGAGACGCTGGAACTCATCGAACGGCGACAGGAAGGTGTTGCTGTAGGACAGGTCGACGATCAGGCCGACGACCACCTGGTTGTTTTCCAGGTGATAGAGGAACGAGCCACCGGTGTTCTCGTTGCGCATAATGTCCAGCGGCCAGCCGGCGGTGTGGACCACCAGGCCTGGCTGGTGCTTGGCCGGGTCGATTTCCCAGATTTCCTTGAGGCCGATGCCGTAGTGCTGCACGTCGGCGTCGCTGTCCAGGTTGAAGCGCTGGATCAGTTGCTTGCCCAGGTGCCCACGGCAGCCTTCGGCGAACAGCGTGTACTTGCCGCGCAGTTCCATGCCGGGGGTGTACAGGCCTTCCTTGGGGTGGCCTTCACGGTCGACGCCGAGGTCGCCGGTGATGATCCCGCGCACTACGCCGTTTTCGTCGAACAGTACTTCCTGGGCCGCGAAGCCTGGGTAGATTTCCACGCCCAGGTTCTCGGCCTGCTGGGCCAGCCAGCGGCACAGGTTACCCAGGGAGATGATGTAGTTGCCTTCGTTGTGCATGGTTTTGGGCACAAAGAAATCAGGCACCTTGGTGGAGGTGTCGCTGCTGCGCAGTACATAGATGTCGTCGCGCACCACCGGGGTGTTGAGTGGGGCACCCAGTTCCTTCCAGTCCGGGAACAATTCGTTCAGGGCGCGTGGTTCAAACACGGCGCCGGACAGGATGTGTGCACCGACTTCCGAGCCTTTTTCGACCACGCAGACGCTGATTTCCTTACCGGCTTCGGCGGCCTTCTGCTTCAGTCGGCAGGCGGCAGACAGGCCCGACGGCCCTGCGCCGACGATGACCACGTCGAATTCCATGTATTCGCGTTCCACAGGCTATCTCCTACTCAAGGCTCAACAGTTTTTTTTCTAATGGGTGGAGGTTCGGTGTTTTATCTGTCGTCTTCTGCGCCAATTTCTTACAAAAGGGCAGGGGACAACCCACCTTTCTCTCTAGGTGGCGCATTATATCTACACCACTCTCAGCGTCCAATACAAACGTTTGTTTGAATTGCCCGCAAGCTAGATAAATCAAAGCAACGCGGCTTATATCTGACTATTTTGCTGTATTGACCGGAAAAGGCGTTCCGGTCAATATACGGTCGGTTTTGCGCTTCCCGTAGGCGTACTGCCGGTTTCAAGGCCACGTCCAAAGACAAGGCACTGCTCATGCAGGTTGACGCGCACGTAATGCTGGCGCGCAGTTTACACGTTGCGACGATGAATGACTTGTCGGTCACCCCTGACGAACGGTCTTTATTATTGAGTACGTGCAACGTTATCTGTCATGACGGCCTGCGTTTTTAGAGGTGCCCTTGTGCGCCGTTGAGCATCTACCGCCAGGTTTATCCGGGCGGCTTTCTTTTCACCGGAGAGTAACGAGGAATCCATGAAGGTTCTTGTAGCTGTCAAACGCGTTGTCGATTACAACGTGAAAGTTCGCGTCAAGGCGGACAATTCCGGCGTCGATCTGGCTAACGTCAAAATGTCGATGAACCCCTTCTGCGAAATCGCCGTGGAAGAAGCCGTACGCCTGAAAGAAAAGGGCATCGTGACTGAAATCGTCGTCGTTTCCGTAGGGCCATCCACTGCTCAAGAGCAGCTGCGTACCGCCCTGGCGCTGGGTGCCGACCGCGCCGTGCTCGTCGAATCCGCTGAAGAACTGACCTCGCTGGCCGTGGCCAAGCTGCTCAAGGCCGTTGTCGACAAGGAGCAGCCACAACTGGTGATCCTCGGTAAACAGGCGATCGACAGCGACAACAACCAGACTGGCCAGATGCTGGCTGCACTGACCGGTTACGGCCAGGGCACCTTTGCCTCGAAAGTCGAAGTGTCTGGCGACAGCGTTGCCGTGACCCGCGAAATCGATGGCGGCGCGCAGACCGTTTCCTTGAAACTGCCGGCCATTGTCACCACCGACCTGCGTTTGAACGAGCCGCGTTATGCGTCCCTGCCAAACATCATGAAAGCCAAGAAGAAGCCGCTTGAAGTGCTGACTCCAGAAGCTTTGGGCGTTTCCACCGCCTCCACCAACAAGACCGTCAAAGTCGAAGCGCCAGCTGCACGCAGCGCGGGGATCAAGGTCAAGTCGGTGGCTGAACTGGTCGAGAAACTGAAAAACGAAGCGAAGGTAATCTAACAATGACTATCTTGGTAATCGCAGAACACGACAACAAAGTGCTGGCCCCGGCCACCCTGAACACCGTGGCCGCTGCCGCCAAAATCGGTGGTGACATCCACGTACTGGTAGCAGGTCAGGGCGCTGGCGCCGTGGCTGAATCCGCGGCAAAAGTCGCCGGTGTGAGCAAAGTACTGCTGGCCGACAACGCCGCTTACGCGCATCAACTGCCGGAAAACGTAGCGCCGCTGGTTGCAGAGCTTGGCGCTGGCTACAGCCATATCCTGGCTGCCGCCACCTCCAACGGCAAAAACATCCTGCCACGGGTTGCTGCGCAGCTGGACGTTGACCAGATCTCCGAGATCGTTTCGGTGGAAAGCGCCGACACCTTCAAGCGCCCGATCTACGCCGGTAACGCCATTGCTACCGTGCAATCCACTGCCGCGGTCAAAGTGATCACCGTGCGTGCCACCGGTTTCGACCCGGTTGCCGCCGAGGGTGGTTCGGCTGCGGTTGAAGCCGTTGCAGCTGTGCACAATCCTGGCACTTCCAGCTTTGTTGGCGAAGAGCTGGCCAAGTCGGACCGTCCAGAGCTGACCGCGGCCAAGATCGTCGTTTCCGGCGGGCGTGGCATGCAGAACGGTGACAACTTCAAGCACCTGTACGCCCTGGCCGACAAGCTGGGCGCGGCGGTCGGCGCTTCGCGCGCGGCGGTCGACGCAGGTTTCGTACCCAACGATATGCAGGTCGGCCAGACCGGCAAGATCGTTGCGCCACAGCTGTACATCGCCGTCGGTATCTCCGGCGCGATCCAGCACTTGGCCGGTATGAAAGACTCCAAGGTGATCGTTGCGATCAACAAGGACGAAGAAGCGCCGATCTTCCAGGTGGCTGATTACGGCCTGGTGGCGGACTTGTTTGAAGCCGTACCGGAGCTTTCGAAGCTGGTCTAAACCAGCGGCTTCACTTATAAAGAGCCCGGTCTTATGACCGGGCTTTTTTTTGCACGCAACTATTTGATCGGGAAACCACGCCATGGAACTGCGCCGCTGGACTGTACTGCTGGGCCTGTCACTGCTGCCGACCATGTCTGTCGCGGCTGGCAAATGCGAACGCCTGGTGGTGACCGGCAGCCCGGATGCGCCGCCCTACCTGTGGCGTGACCCCCAAGCCCCCACGCACCTGATCGGCGCCAATGCCGATGTGTTGCAACAAGTGGCCAAGGAGCTGGGGCTGAAAATCGACCTGCTGTACGGCGGCAAGCGTTCCCTGGCTCTGGAGGAAGTGCGCAGCGGGCGCATGGATATGTTGCTCGACGCGCCGTTGACTGTCAGCGAACTGGAGACCCTGGACTACATCCACCCGGCACTGATGCAGGCCGATTACCGGGTATGGACCCGCGTTGACTCGCCCCTGGTCTATGCCAGCGCAGCTGACCTGTATGGCCACAAGGGCGCGGTTTCGGAGCGGGCGCGCCTGTCCCCTGAATTTGCCGCTTTTGCCGCCGAACACCTGACCCTGGAACGTGTGCCAACCTTGACCCCGGCCTTGCAGAAACTGCTGCTGGGTGAAGTGGACTACGTGCTGGCCGGACATTACTCCGGCATGGCCATGGCCCAGACCCTGGGCATGAGCAAAGACCTGCAGGCCCGTGAACGGCCGATTGATCAGCCGGGGCTGTTCCTGGCGATTTCCCACAACTCGGCCTGCAATGATCCGTGGTTGCGCGGACAGCTTGCCAAAAAGATGACAGAATTGGCCGCGTCCGGTCTGACGGAAGCCGCGTTGCAGCGCAATATCGAACGCTGGAAGACGCAGTTACAGCAACCCGTCGGCACCCCAACAAAGTAGGGATTTTTAGTGACTATTCGACCTCTTTTCGCCGCCCTCGCCGTTGTAACGCTGGCGGGCTGTGCCGCAGATCCTGCGCCGAATGAACAGATGCGCCTGACCCAGCAAGCCCTGGAACAAGCCGCCGCCGTAGGGGCCGTCGCTGACGACGTGCCCGAGTTGAAGCTCGCCGAGACAAAGCTGGCCCAGGCCAAGGCCGATATGGCGGATGAGTCCTACAAGGATGCCCGCATGCAGGCTGAACAGGCCGAACTGGATGCCCGCCTGGCAGAGGCGCGGGTGCTGACGCAAAAAAGCCAGGAACAGTTGAATGTCCTCGACACCCGCATCACCCGCCTGCGCAAGCAACTGGGAGATGCCCAATGAACCGCCTGACCTGTGGGCTGCTGTTAAGCAGCCTGATGCTCGCCGGCTGTGCCAGTCATCCCAATAGCGATACCGCGTTGCAGCAGGCCGGCAGCGACTTCCAGAAGGTCAAGGAAGACTCCAATGTGTTGCGCATCGCGCCCAAGGACGTGATCCGCGCCGGTGAGTCCCTGGCCCGTGCCGACCGTCTGTCCACCTATTGGGGCAGCGGTGGCGATGTGGTGCATTACGCCTACCTGAGTCAGCGCTACAGCGCGATTGCCCGGGAACATACGCAACTGGTGCTTAACGAGGAGCGTGCGGCCAAGCTCGAACTGGAGCGCCAGCGCCTGCAACTGGCGCTGCGCGAGGCCAAGTTGTTGAGCGTGCAGCAACAGGGCAAGTGGCTGGAAGAGCAGATCGCCAGCCTGACCACCACCCAGACCGACCGTGGCCTGGTGATGACCCTGGGCGACGTGCTGTTCGACACCGGCCAGGCCGAGCTGAAGAACTCCGCCAACCGGACAGTGCTGAAGATCGTGCAATTCCTGCAACTAAACCCCAAGCGGGTAGTGCGGATCGAGGGCTATACCGACAGTACCGGTGGCGAGCAGGAAAACCTCAAACTGTCCCGGGACCGGGCACAGGCCGTGGCGGATGTCCTGATCGACCTGGGCATTGATGACAAGCGCATCCAGGTGGAAGGCTATGGCGATCAGTACCCGGTGGAGGTGAATGCTTCCGAGCGGGGGCGTGCGCAGAACCGGCGTGTGGAAATCGTCTTCTCCGACGACAAGGGCCAGCTCGGCGCTGCGCGCTGAATTTCAGTTCTTGTGGGAGCTGGCAAGCCAGCTCCCCCAGGGAATATGCTGTGTGTCTCGCCCCGTAACCCGATCCTTGATCGGGTTTTTTATGTCCGCGATTGCGTTCAACCCATACAGTTTTTTCTATCACTGCCGCCGATCCTCGACTATTGTGGCAACTGTCCCCGTACACTTCTAAACTGTGCCGGTATGTTTCACACAAAAATAAAATACCCGTGAAATCGAGTGCTGCGTCATGACCAATCTCTTGCTTTACCAACGTATCGCCCAGCAATTGGCTGAAGATATCCGACGCGGCGTCTATCAACCGGGTGAGCGCGTACCTTCGGTGCGCAAGATGAGCTCCCAGCTCAATGTCAGTCATGCCACCGTGTTGCAGGCCTACGCCAATCTCGAAGACCAGGGGTTGATCCGTGCGCGGCCGCAATCCGGGTATTACGTGCACCAGACCCCGGCCCTGACCGCACCCACGCCGGATATCGCCCGGGTCGAGCGCCCGGGCCTGGTCACCCGCAGCAGCATTATCCAGCAGGTCCTGGTCGAATCCCGGCGCGAAGGGGTGTTCCCCCTGGGCGCCGCCGTGCCCAGTGTCGACTACCTGCCGGTACGGGCGCTGCACCAGCAACTGGCCAAGGTCACACGCTTCCAGAGCCCGCGGGCGTTCAGCTATATGTTCAGCCCGGGCTTTGAGCCGCTGAGACGCCAGGTTGCGATTCGCATGCGCGATGCCGGGGTGGTGGTCGATCCGTCCGAAGTGGTGATCACCCACGGGTGTGTCGATGCGTTGCAGATGTCCTTGCGCGTGCTGACCCGTCCCGGCGACCTGATCGCCGCCGAGTCCCCCACCTATTACGGCCTCCTGCAACTGGCGGACTTGCTCGGCCTCAAGGTCATCGAGATCCCCAGCGACCCGGCCACCGGCATGAGCCTGGAGGCTCTGCAACTGGCGGCCAACCAATGGTCGATCAAGGCCCTGGTGCTGACCACGCGCCTGAGCAATCCCCTGGGTGGCACCATGCCAGAAGAGCGGCAGAAACAGCTGCTGCGCCTGGCCTCGGATTTCGATATCCAGATCGTCGAAGACGATATCTACGGCGAATTGATGTTTGAACTGGGCCGCACCAAGGCCCTGAAGGCTTATGACCGCCTGGACCGGGTGATCTACTGCTCCAGCTTCTCCAAGACCCTGTCGCCCGGGGTGCGCATCGGCTGGATGATCGCCGGCAAATACCAGCAAGAGCTCCAGCGCCTGCAGATGTTCAGCACGCACTCGGCGTGCAGTGTCACGCAGATGGGCGTGGCGGCGTACCTGGAGAACGGCGGTTACGACCGGCACTTGCGTTATATCCGCCAGGAGTACCGCAAGAACCTCAGTGCCTTTCAGTTGGCGGTGCAGCAGTACTTCCCGGAGGGCACGCAGATGAGCCGGCCGACCGGCGGCTTTATCCTGTGGGTCAGCCTGCCGGGCCGGGTCAACACCCAGGAACTGCACGTGCGCGCCTTGCAGCAGGGCATCAGCATTGCGCCGGGACTGATCTTCAGCAATACGGAACAGTTCAACCACTGTATTCGGCTCAATTGCGGCACCCCATGGAACCGGGAGGCCGAGCGCGCCCTGATGACCCTGGGCATGCTGGCCAACCAGTTGTGCCAGGAGGCCGCGAGCGGTTTTTGACGCGCCAAAACGGGGCATGAACGGTAGCCGGCTAATCACCGCGCTTGTCATACCGGCCTCAACAAGCGAGCATATGGCCTTCTGCCGTTAATGCTGTTGGCGATATGACCTCTATTTTCCCTGCTGCGCTGTTGATCTGCCTGGCGAGCCTGTGCAACGCCACTTCAGTACTGGCAGCGCCTGCCAGTGCGCCAGTCGTGCTGGCAGCTGCTGAACAAAAGCCGGCGCCGGCGAAAAAAACAGTCCAGGCGAAAAAAACCGCCCCGGTTAAAAAGGCTACTAAGGAAAAAAAGCGCGCGCCTATCGCCAGCAAGTCCAAATCGGCCCATGAAGTGGCCCGGACCAGGCTGCCACCGGCGAAACTGGACCTCAGCCTGCCCCAGGAAATGGTCCGGCACCTGCAGCCCCTCGGCACTATGCCCAAGCCCAAGAATGTGCCGTTGTTGCCGCCGATGTTTGGCGAGAAACCGGTCGATAACAGTGCATTCCAGATCAACGGGCGCTTGCTGAGCAACGAAATGCAGCTGCAAATGCGCAATGAAGAGCGGCGTGACGTGGAAGGTGCCGCCCTGGATTTTGAGTTCAAGAATTAATGTTGCCCACCCAAGTGACCTGATCCACAGACCTTCTGTCGCAGACTGGTCGGTCACTTTTGTTTTCTGCGAAAAACCCCTGTTAGACCATTTTAAAACGCATGTTTTAGGGCGTACTCTAGCCCGGCCATCAACACTTTGTCGTCGAGGACCTGCTGGTCATGAAATGCCGTGAAGGCTGTGGCGCCTGCTGTATCGCGCCTTCCATCAGTTCGCCGTTGCCCGGTATGCCCAATGGCAAGCCTGCGGGCGAACGCTGCCTGCATCTGTCGGTCGAACAGCTGTGCCAATTGTTTGGCCAGCCTGAGCGGCCTGCGGTGTGCGGTGCCTTTGCGGCGGATCTTGAAGTCTGTGGTAGTAGCCAGGAAGAAGCGATCAAGTTGATCGGCTGGTGGGAGCAGATGACGGCGGCTTAGTGGGCTTTAATGTCAGAACTTCAACAATAAGGAATACAACAATGGGTTCGCTGAAACGAATGGCTGTGTTGTGCGGTTTTACGGTGTTGTTTGCAGCTACTGCGCAGGCAGACTGGAAAGTAGAAAAGGATGAAGACGGCATCAAGGTGTCGTTGAATGAGGTGGCTGGCTCGAAATACAAGGCTTACCAGGGCACCACCCTGATCAATGCGCCGCTGACCAAGGTGCGGGCTTTGCAGGAGGACGTGGCGGGTGCCTGTGCCTGGATCCACGAGTGCAAATCCCAGAAGCTGGTGGACCAAAAGGGTGACGAGAGTTGGACCTATACCCAATTCAACGCACCCTTCCCGGTAACGGATCGTGACTCCTACATCCATGTCACTACCACCGTGGGCGGCGATGGCAGTGTGACCCGCAAACTGCAAGGTGTGCCCACCTACAAGCCAGAAGAGAAAGGTTATGTGCGCGTAGCCAAGGTCGATGGCTTCTGGAAACTGGTGCCCAAAGGCCCTAACCAGACCGAAGTGACCTACCAGGTCCATACCGAGCCAGGTGGCAGCGTGCCCTCCGTCTTGGCCAACAAGTTTGTGGTCGATGCGCCCTTCAACACCTTGAAGGCCCTCAAGGCACTTGCCGAGAAACCATAAGCGCACCGAGCTGTGCCTCCTGCCTTGAGTGGAACGATCACCGCGCCCCCAAGGTCCAGATAGAGGTAAGCCCATCCATGGGCTTTATCGAGGAGGCACTGATGCAAAACTGGCAAGTTACCTTCGTTGACGATCACGGCGTGCAATCGGTAGAGCAGTTTGCCTTTGAGCAAAAGCCTAGCCTCGAAGATGCAGCGCAGATGATTCGCGCCAAATTGCTGCCCATTCCCGCCAAGCTGGACCTCAATGACCTGGACGGCCGGATCGCCGAACCGACGGTCAAAAGCCTCAAGGATCAGAACAGTATCCAGATCCTCGATATTTCTCCCGCCACCTGAATATTCCCTGACGGTCGTTAAAGCGCTGCTGGTGGAGGTGATAGCTTCGCGCTACTCTGCAAGAGAGATCAGCGAATGAATCGCTAAGGTCTGGTCTTGTCAGCTACATGCTTGTTTTCCTGCGGCGATGTCATTGCCGTCTACCTGCGCCGTTCACGCGCAGGCCTGGGAAGCACGGAAAGTCTATCCATTGGTTGAGGAGGACGTTTCATGAGCACAGCCTATCAAGAAGACATCAGCACCCACGTGTTACGCCGCATGAAAGAGGGCGGCTTCGACTTCTCACGTTTCCACCCCATCGAGTTCTACGCCATTTTCCCGGATGAGGAGCATGCGCGTCGGGCGGCGGGTCGGTTTCGTGGGGAGTCGATCAATGCCCAGGTCAGTGCACGGGATGACGGTGCCTGGTTCCTGGAGTTGAGCAAGGTCATGTTCGCCACCTATGACGGTATCGGTGATTTCGAGCAGGACTTCGAGGCGGTAGTCGAGCCCTTGGGCGGGATTATCGAGGGATGGGGCGTAAAGCACGAGGTTCGTGGGTTACCCATGTAGACACATGATCAATAAAGCAGCGTATCGGCTGACCCTCGGGTCGGCCGATTTTGTTTGTGGCGGCGCAAAGTACTTGGAACTTATTGCGAAAAATCCTCCACCAAAAAAAAGCCACCCGAGCAGGGTGGCCAAAAGGGAAGACCGGAAAGAAGGGGGAACCGGTCGGTACTTGCACTTACAAATTACCGACCGGGATAGGTTGATGCTGTAGGACGAATCCTGTTCAGCGCATGGGAGTGATTATCCGCAGGGTTTATCGGGCAGTGAAATCAACTCTGACTATGCTGGTGATAGGCAACGCCTGCGTCTGTTTGAAGCGAGCATGGCGAAGCGGGGATGGTGGCTGCACCAGGACGGTGCGGCGCTGTCTTGGGTTATATCCAACTGATTGATACTTAAGTGTTTATGCCGCTGGCACGGGCCTTGCGACAGTCCGTTGCGTCCGGGTGACAAGGAGTTCGGCATGATCCGCACTTATTACGATGAAATGTACGATGAGGCTGGCCAGGTCCGGCCGCACTATCGCGAGTTTGCCCGCTGGCTGGAGCAAACCCCGCCGGAACTGCTGGCCCAGCGTCGGCGTGAAGCCGATTTGCTGTTTCACCGCGCCGGTATCACCTTCACCCTGTACGGCGACGAACAGGGTACCGAGCGCCTGATTCCCTTCGATACCATCCCGCGCAGCATTCCCGCCAGTGAATGGCGAGTGGTCGAACGTGGCTGCATCCAGCGGGTCAAGGCATTGAACCTGTTCCTCGCGGACCTGTACCACGACCAGCGGATTATCAAGGCCGGGATCATTCCTGCCGAGCAAGTGCTGGCCAACGAGCAATACCAGTTGGCGATGCAGGGTCTGGACCTGCACCGAGATATCTATTCCCACGTCTCGGGTGTCGACCTCGTACGGGATGGCGACGGCACGTACTACGTGCTGGAAGACAACCTGCGCACCCCCAGCGGTGTGAGCTACATGCTCGAAGACCGCAAGATGATGATGCGCCTGTTCCCCGAGCTGTTCGCCGCCCAGCGCATCGCGCCGATCGATCATTACCCCAACCTGTTGCTCGACACCCTGAAAAGCGCCAGCCCGCTGGACAACCCCAGCGTGGTGGTGCTGACGCCCGGGCGCTTCAACAGCGCGTTCTTTGAACATGCCTTCCTCGCCCGGGAAATGGGGGTAGAGCTGGTGGAAGGCGCCGACCTGTTCGTGCGTGACGACCGCGTATTCATGCGCACCACCGACGGGCCGAAGGCGGTGGATGTGATCTACCGCCGCCTCGACGATGCCTACCTCGACCCGCTGGCCTTCAACCCGGCGTCGATGCTCGGCGTGCCGGGCCTGCTGGCCGCCTACCGCTCGGGCAACGTGGTGCTGGCCAATGCCATTGGCACCGGGGTGGCGGATGACAAGTCGGTGTATCCCTTCGTTACCGACATGATCCGTTTTTACCTGGATGAAGAGCCGATCCTCAAGAATGTTCCGACGTTCCAGTGTCGCAAGCCTGACGAGCTGTCCCATGTGCTGGCGAACCTGCCCGAGCTGGTGGTCAAGGAAACCCAGGGTTCCGGTGGCTACGGCATGCTGGTTGGCCCGGCCGCCAGCGCTGCCGAGATCGAAGCCTTTCGGGCGCGGATCAAGGCCAAGCCCCATGCCTACATCGCCCAGCCGACCCTGTGCCTGTCGACGTGCCCGACCTTTGTCGAAAACGGCATCGCCCCCCGGCATATCGACCTGCGGCCGTTTGTCCTGTCCGGCAAGGAAACCCGTGTGGTGCCGGGCGGGCTGACCCGCGTGGCGCTGCGTGAAGGCTCGCTGGTGGTCAACTCGTCCCAGGGCGGCGGCACCAAAGACACCTGGGTGGTCGAGGAATGAAACCATGTTGAGCAGAACTGCCTCGGATTTATATTGGATGTCGCGCTATCTGGAGCGCGCGGAAAACCTCGCGCGCATGCTGGATGTCAGCTATTCACTGTCGCTGATGCCCCAGGATGGACGCGGCGATGGCTTGCACGAACTGGCCATGCCCCTGCTGATCACCAGCACCCTGGATGACTACTATGAACGCCACGGCGAGCTGCATGCCGAGCGCCTGTTGCACTTCTTCGCCCTGGACGCGGCCAACCCGGCGAGCATCTACAGTTGCTTGGGCGCCGCCCGCGCCAGTGCCCATGCCGTACGTGGGCGGATTACCGCCGACATGTGGGAAAACATCAACGCCACCTGGTTGGATATTCGCGATATCGCCCAGGAGGGGCTGAGCCGCTATGGCATGAGCCGGTTCTGCGAGTGGGTCAAGGAACGTTCCCACCTGTTTCGCGGCGCCACCTACGGCACCATCATGCGCAATGACGCCTTTCGCTTTATTCGCCTGGGCACCTTTATCGAAAGGGCCGACAACACGTTGCGCCTGCTGGATGCGCGCTACGAGATGGCCGGCGACCAGGCCGCCGTGGTGATTGATGGCACCGCCCACGCCTATTACCAGTGGAGCGCGCTGCTGCGGGCCTTGTCGTCCTTCGAGGCCTACACCGAGGTCTATCGTGACGCTCCCGGTGCCCGCCAGGTGGCCGAGCTGTTGCTGCTGCGCGCCGATGTACCGCGCTCCTTGCGCGCGTGCAGCGAAGAGATTGACCAGATCCTCGCCAGCCTGCCCGGCATCAACGGCCGCCCGGCCCAGCGCCTGGCCGCCGAGATGGACGCGCGCCTGCGCTTTACCGCGATTGACGAAATCCTTGAGGAAGGCCTGCACGCCTGGCTGACCGACTTCATCCCCCTGGTGCGCCAGTTGGGCAACGCCATTCACCATTCCTACCTGGAGGCGGCATGAGACTTTCCATCAGCCACGAAACCACCTACCGCTATGAAGACCAGGTGCGTGCCAGCATCCAGTACCTGCGCCTGACCCCCCACGACAGCGAGCGCCAGCATGTGCTCAGTTGGCAACTGGATCTGCCACGTCCGGTGCGGGCCCAGTTGGACCCGTTTGGCAATATCCTGCATGTGCTGACCCTGGACGAACCCCATGAGTCGATCATCATCGGCGCCCGTGGCCAGGTGGATATCGACGAGTGGCGCGAGGCCGAGCACGACAGCCAATCGCCCTTTCCCTTCCAGCGCTGCACGCGCTTGACCGAGCCGGACGAGGCCCTGCGCGCCTTTGCCCAGCAGCACTGCGGCAAGCGCCGGGATCGCAATGCCCTGATCGACCTGATGCACGCCCTCAACCAGCACATCGCCTACGTGCCGGGTGCCACGCAAGTGGAGACCAGTGCGGCCGAGGCGTTCGCCGGGCGTGCCGGGGTTTGCCAGGACCATGCCCACGCCTTCCTGGCCTGCGCGCGCAGCCTGGGGATCGCCACGCGCTATGTGTCGGGGTATTTGTACAGCGAGGACAGCGAACACCTGGCCAGCCACGCCTGGGCTGAAGCCTGGCTGGATGACGCCTGGTACAGCTTCGATGTGACCAACCAACTGGCCCGCCCGGAGCGGCATCTGAAACTGGCAGTGGGCCTGGATTACCTCGACGCGTGCCCGGTGCGCGGCATGCGCCGTGGCGGCGGGCATGAGCAGATGCATGCCAGGGTGTTTGTGGCGCCGAGCCCGGTGATCCTGGTGCAGCAGCAATAATCCCCGCCGCATCCTGCTGAAGCCGGCTCTACAAGTGCGGGTCGGTTTTGCGCGTGGCCATATGCTTCAAATACCCTACCAGCAACTCCAGGTCGGTATCTGGCAACACGCTGGCGGCAAACGCTGGCATTTTGGCTTGCGGCCAATGCCTCAGGCTCTGGGGATCACGGATGTAACGCTTGAGGAAGTCGCTGCCCAAATACTCGGTCGGGCTGTAGGGCAGATTCAGATCCGGGCCTACTTGCGCGTCACCCGCGCCGTTTAGACGATGACAGGCCAGGCAGTTTTTCTGAAACAGGGCGAACCCCTGGTTGATCGGATCATCCACCGCCAGCGCAGGATCGGGCAGCAGCGCCGGGAAGCGTTCGGCCACGGTTTTCAACTGTTTGATCGTCGAGATCTGGAATGGCCATTGTTCCGGGCTGATCCGGCTCGCCTGGGGCTGGGTCCACACCAGATAGAACGGCCCGGCACTGGGTTTGCCAGTGGCCAGCGGGGGCCACGGCTGAGCCGGGTCCTCCACTGCCAACCAGGCCTGGGCGCCGCTTTGCTGCAGCAGTGGCGCGGCGGCCAGTTCGGCGGCGAAACCATCGAGCGCCACCGCCTGCACATGGTTCTGCGCTTGCAGGCCCGGTAAGAGGGCGGCCAATGGTACTGCGCGATAGGTCATATTGCGCTTGTAGGAAACGTCATCGACGATCTGCACCGTCTGTGCTGCCGGGTGCTTGAGCAGGTCGGCGGTGTGCCAGGTGGTGCGGCTGTGATCCAACTCGATGGTCAATTGGGCCGCGCTGGCGGGGTAGGCCAGGATCAGCATCAGCAGGACGATAATCGGTTTCAAGGCGAAGCCCATATGGCAATGGCGATTCGCGCCCACGATACCGGAAATCAGCCGCTGAACCGCAGGCAAAAAGACAGCCCCGACCACAGGAGCGCTATAAGCGAGATCCCGGGCGGTGCTGTCAAGGGCTGCAATGTCTAGGTGTGAGCGGCCCGTTCAACCAATGATCTTGGTCAGGTTGGGCAAAATCAGAATCAATGTAGTGGCGAAGAGAATGAGCCCCGCCTGGCGAACTTTTGATTGTTTGAACATGGCTGACTGCCTTTTGTTGTTATTCCTAAGCGTCAAATGCGCCGATGTATGCACCATCCATTGGCTACGTTAAGCCAGCTAGATGGCATTTTTCTTACAGCTGCTCCAGCAAGACCCGGCAGCAGCTTCATACACGTCTTACTGATTCAACCTTAGAGCCCCTGTCGGACGTGGCTTAGATCGCTTTCATATCAAGTTATATTGAAATCCTTTTAAAAAGATATGAGGCAGATAGCCATCTTCGCCCCAGCCCCTTGGCTAGACAGCTAAAACGATTAATCCGAGGTTTCCGGTAGTCTCCTACCGTTCGTCTGAGCGTGGTCGTCAAGGTCAATGAGCGCATCGGTCATTGAATCTGCCCTCGTGGCGCTTAAGGTAAGGGCACGGTCGGCTCTCCCCTTGAGGGCTCCATTGCACAGTGGTTCGAGGACGTCATGACCCAAGCTTTGATCTTTGATGCAATACGTACGCCCCGGGGCAAAGGCAAGGCCGATGGTGCGCTGTACAGCGTCAAGCCGGTGAACCTGTTGGCCGGCTTGCTCACTGCCCTGCAACAGCGTAGCGACCTGGACACGCGCCAGGTGGATGACATTGTGCTGGGATGCGTCACACCGGTCGGCGACCAGGGGGCGGATATCGCCAAGACCGCCGCGCTGGTGGCCGACTGGGACGTCAGCGTCGCCGGTGTGCAGGTCAACCGCTTCTGTGCGTCGGGCCTGGAGGCGGTTAACCTCGGGGCGATGAAGGTGCGTTCCGGTTTCGAGGACCTGGTGGTGGTTGGCGGTGTCGAGTCCATGTCCCGCGTGCCCATGGGCAGCGACGGCGGTGCCTGGGTGCTGGACCCGCAGACCAATATGCACAGCCACTTCACGCCCCAGGGGATTGGCGCCGACCTGATTGCCACCCTGGAAGGCTTCACCCGCGAAGATGTCGATGCCTTCGCCTTGCACTCCCAGCAGAAAGCGGCACGGGCCAGATCAGACGGTTCCTTCAAGAAATCCCTGATCCCGGTGCAGGACCAGAACGGCATCGTACTGCTCGATCACGACGAATTTATCCGGGGCGACTCGACGCTCGAAGGCCTGGGCAAGCTCAAGCCCAGCTTTGAAATGATGGGCCAGATGGGCTTCGATGCCACGGCCTTGCGGGTCTACAGCCATGTCGAGCGCATCCGGCATGTGCACACGCCGGGTAACAGCTCCGGGATTGTCGATGGCGCGGCCTTGATGCTGATCGGCTCCGAGGCTCGGGGTCGCGAACTGGGCCTGCAAGCGCGGGCGCGCATTGTCGCCACGGCGGTCACCAGCACCGACCCGACCATCATGCTCACCGGCCCCGCGCCCGCCACCCGCAAGGCCCTGGCCAAGGCCGGGCTGCGGGTCGAGGACATCGACCTGTTCGAGGTCAACGAAGCCTTTGCCTCGGTGGTGCTCAAGTTCATCAAGGACATGGGCATCGACGCCGCCCGGGTCAATGTCAATGGCGGCTCGATTGCCCTGGGCCACCCGCTGGGGGCCACGGGGTGCGCGATCCTCGGCACCCTGCTCGACGAACTGGAGGCGCGCCAGCAGCGCTACGGCCTGGCCACGCTCTGTGTGGGCGGCGGCATGGGTATTGCCACCATTATCGAACGCCTCTGAGCCTAAGGAATCTGTCATGAGCGACGCCATTCGTTACGAAAAAGGCCAGGACCAGATCGTGGTGCTGACCCTCGACATGCCCGGCCAGAGTGCCAACACCATGAACGCGGCCTACCGCGAGGCCATGGCCGCTACCGTTGCGCGCCTGGACGCGGAAAAGGATGGGTTGGCCGGGGTCATTATCACCTCGGCGAAAAAAACCTTTTTTGCCGGCGGTGACCTCAATGAACTGATCAAAGTCGACAAGCCCCACGCCAAGGCGTTCTACGACATGGTCCTGGGCCTCAAAGCGCAACTGCGCAGCCTGGAAACCCTGGGCAAGCCGGTAGTAGCCGCGATCAACGGCGCAGCCCTCGGCGGTGGCTGGGAACTGTGCCTGGCGTGCCAGCATCGTGTGGCGCTGGATCATCCAGCTGTGCAGATCGGCTTGCCGGAAGTCACCCTGGGCCTGCTGCCGGGTGGCGGCGGGGTGGTGCGCATGGTGCGCATGCTGGGCCTGGAAAAGGCTTTGCCATATCTGCTCGAAGGCAAGAAGATCAGCGCGCAAAAGGCCCAGCAGGCCGGGTTGATCGACGAGTTGGCGGCGGATCGCGATGAGCTGCTGGCCAAGTCCCGGGCCTGGATCCTGGCCAATCCGACGGCCAGGCAGCCTTGGGATATCAAGGGCCATCAGATCCCCAGTGGCACACCGTCCAATCCCAAAGTCGCGCAAATGCTCGCCATTGCGCCGTCGATCCTGCGCAGTAAAACCCATGGCTGTTTCCCCGCCCCGGAGAAAATCCTCTGCGCGGCCGTGGAAGGCGCCCAGGTGGACTTCGACACCGCACACCTGATCGAGACCCGCTATTTCACCGAACTCACCACCGGCCAGGTGGCGAAGAACATGATTGGCACCTTCTGGTTCCAGCTCAACGAAATCAACGCCGGAGGCTCACGGCCTGCGGGGTTTGCGCCGTATGTCACACGCAAGGTCGGCATCCTCGGCGCCGGCATGATGGGCGCGGGGATTGCCTACGCCAGCGCGTCGGCGGGCGTGGAGGTGGTACTCAAGGACGTCACGCTGGCGGCGGCAGAGAAGGGCAAGGCCCACTCGGCGGCGCTGCTGGACAAGAAGGTCAGCCGTGGGCAATTGACGCCTGAGCAGCGGGAAAGCACCCTGGCGCGGATCCATCCTACAGATAATGATGCCGACCTGGCCGGTTGCGACCTGATCATTGAAGCCGTATTTGAAGACCGCGACCTCAAGGCCAAGGTCTCGGCCGCCGCCCAGCGTGTGGTGGGCGCTGATGCGGTGATTGCGTCCAATACCTCCACCTTGCCCATCAGCGGCCTGGCGAGCGCGGTGCCGGATCAAGGCAAGTTTATCGGCCTGCACTTCTTCAGCCCGGTGGAAAAAATGCCCCTGGTGGAAATCATCAAGGGTGCCAACACCAGCGACGAAACCCTGGCTCGCGGTTTTGATTTCGTACTGCAAATCAAGAAAACCCCGATTGTGGTAAATGACAGCCGCGGCTTCTTCACCTCGCGGGTGTTTGGCACCTTCACCAACGAAGGCATCACCCTGCTCGGCGAAGGCGTGGCTGCGCCGATGATCGAGACCGAGGCGCGCAAGGCCGGGATGCCGATTGGCCCGCTGGCGATTTCTGACGAAGTTTCCCTCAGCCTGATGAGCCATATCCGCCAGCAGACAGCCAAGGATCTGCATGCCGAAGGCAAGACACTGCCCGCGCATCCGGCCTTTGCGGTGATCGACCTGTTGCTTAATGAGTACAAACGTCCGGGCAAGGCGGCGGGCGGTGGTTTCTATGAGTACCCCAGTGATGGCCAGAAATACCTGTGGCCAGAACTCAAGGTGCGCTTTGAACAGGCCAGCCAGCAGATTTCAGCCCAGGACGTGCGCGACCGCTTGCTGTTTATCCAGGCCATCGAAACGGTGCGGTGCGTGGAGGAGGGCGTGTTGATGTCCACCGCCGATGCCAATATTGGCTCGATCTTCGGCATCGGCTTTGCGGCCTGGAGCGGCGGGGCGCTGCAGTTTATCAACCAGTACGGGCTGAACGACTTTGTCGCGCGGGCGCGTTACCTGGCCGAGCAATACGGCGAGCGGTTCACCCCGCCCGCCTTGTTGCTGGAAAAAGCCGCCCAGGGCACCACGTTCTAGCCATCCGACAGGGCCGCGGTGGGGCTTGCCTTGAAAGGGTATTTCAGGGCAGGCTGACGGGTGTGCATTATTCCCACCACCGTGTCAGGTATTTTTTATGTCGCTACGCATCTGCATTCTGGAAACCGATATCCTGCGTCCAGAACTGGTCGATCAATATCAAGGTTACGGGCAGATGTTCCAGCGCCTGTTTTCGCAGCAGCCGATTGCCGCCGAGTTCATCGTCTACAACGTGATGCAAGGCCTCTACCCGGCAGACAGCGAAGTGTTCGACGCCTACCTGGTGACGGGCAGCAAGGCGGATTCCTTCGCCACCGACCCGTGGATCGAAACCCTCAAGGCCTACCTGTTGAACCGCTACAAGCGCGGCGACAAGCTACTTGGCATCTGTTTTGGCCATCAACTGCTGGCGTTGCTGCTGGGCGGCAAGAGCGAGCGGGCGAGCCAGGGCTGGGGCGTGGGTATCCACAACTATCAACTGGCCGCCAAGGCCCCGTGGATGAGCCCGGTGGTGGAAGAACTGACCCTGTTGATCAGCCATCAGGACCAGGTCACCGCCTTGCCGGAAAACGCCACGGTGATCGCCTCCAGCGACTTCTGCCCGTTTGCCGCTTATCACATCAACGACCAGGTGCTGTGCTTCCAGGGGCACCCGGAGTTTATCCACGATTACTCCCGGGCACTGTTGGACATTCGCCAGCAGAACCTGGGCGAGCAGATCTACCAACGCGGCGTCGCCAGTCTGGCGCACGACCACCACGGCGTAACCGTGGCGGAATGGATGATGCGTTTTGTGGCACACAAGCCGCAGGTGGCCTGATCATTGAGTGAACGGGGTGGGCCGGTTATAGCCACCCCGAGCGCTTGAAGCTGGCCCACAGCCCCGTGCACCCCACCGCGATAAAACCCAGCACCGCAAAATAGCCATAGTGCCATTGCAGTTCCGGCATGTTCTGGAAGTTCATCCCGTAGATCCCGGCCACCGCCGTGGGGAACGCGAGGATCGCCGCCCAGGCTGCAAACTTGCGCTGCACCACGCTCTGGCGCGAGGCTTCCAGCAGTACGCCGATCTCGATGGTCTGGCTGGCGATGTCGCGCAGGGTCGAAAGGTCTTCCATCTGCCGCGTGACATGGATTTGCACATCGCGAAAGTACGGGCGCATGTTCTTGTCGATAAACGGGAAGTTCAGCTTCTGCAATTCCTCGCTGATTTCCACCATCGGCGCCACATGCCGGCGCAGCCGCAGCACGTCGCGGCGCAGGCCATGCAGGTTCTGGATATCGCGCTCATTCAGGGCATTGCACAGCACGTTGCGCTCCAGCGCATCGATCTCGGCATGAATCGCCTCGCTCACCGGCTGGTAGTTTTCGGTGACAAAATCCAGCAGCGCATAGAGTACGAAATCTTCCCCGTGTTCCAGCAACAGCGGTCGCGCCTCACAGCGCTGGCGCACATAGCCGTAGGATGCCGAGTGGCCGTTGCGCGCGGTGATGATATAGCCGTTGCCGGCGAAGATATGAGTCTCGATAAACTCCAGCTTGCCCTCATGACGCACCGGCGAGTAGGTCACGATAAACAGTGCGTCGCCAAAGGTTTCCAGCTTGGGCCGGCTGTGTTTTTCCAGGGCGTCTTCGATGGCCAGTTCATGCAGGTTGAACTGGCGTTGCAGGTTGGCCAACTCCTGGGCGTTGGGCTCTTCCAGGCCGATCCACACAAAATGACCGGGCTTGGCCGCCCAGGCGGCGCCTTCATCGAGGGTGATATCCGTGACTTTTTTCCCGGCGCTATAGACGGCCGCGGCAACAACTCTACCCATAATACTGATCGCTTCTTTACAAGTGGCAGTAACCGGCCAGCTTAGCCTGAAACGCTACAGTGCAGGAGCCGGCTTACCTTCAGGTTTTTGCAGTGCCTGATCCATGGCTGTAATGCACTCGACCATCTGCTCCCGGCACTTCTCCATCAGCCGGGGCATGTCATCCATCGTCAAGCCTGCTGTAGGAATCGGCGCCAATGACCGGATCAAGATATCGCCACTGTTCCAGCGAGTGAGCTTCATCTGCTTCACATAGGTGCTGACGCACACCGGCACAATCGGCACACCGGCGGCAATCGCCATCTGGAACGCGCCTTTCTTGAATGGCAGCAACGACTCACCCAGGTTGCGGGTGCCTTCGGGAAACACCCAGATCGAGGTTTCTTCGTGTTGCAGGGTGTGGGTGGTGGTCAGCATCGAGCGCCGTGCTTTTTGTGGGTTGCCCCGGTCAATCAACACATTGCCCGCCAGCCAGAACAACTGCCCGAACAGCGGCACCCACTTCAGGCTTTTCTTGCCGATACACACGGTGCGGTAGGGCACCACGTTGCCAAACACAAACAGATCATAGTTGGACTGATGGTTGGCGATGATCACGCAGCTGCTGGGTTTGTTGCGCAGCGAGTCCACTTGCGTCGTGACCCTTAGCCGCAGCAACCACATGGCGGGCAGGGCATACAGGCGGGCACAGAGCCGGCTGTTATCCGGGTTGAACGGCCGGCAGATCCCCAGCAGCACGCCGAGCACGCCCGCGATCATAAAATGCAGGCTCATCAATAACATGCGTAAACAATAGAGCATCGACACGGCCCATCGGGACAAAAGGTGGCGCAGTGTACGGATGTGCACTGTATTCGGCAATTACCCCTGTAGAGGTAGAAGATGAGCGATGTTTAAGTACATGTTTCAGAAGATGGAGACAGATGCCATCTAGAGCGGTTGCAAGGCGATTAAGAATTGGCTGTAAGAAAAAGCCCAACATAAAGTCGGGCTTGGATTGATGCCGGCTTGGGTGGCTTAGACCAAATGCTCCTGGTCCTGGATGATCGCGTTATCCAGCAACTCCAGCAGGGCCTTACGCACCTTCAGCTTGGTGTGCCTGTGGGCGTTCATATTGATCTTCTTCAACTGCCGCGCCACTTCCAGGGCCGCCGCTTGCAGCGCCTCGGGGGCTACCACCTTGTCGAGGAAACCGGCATTCAACGCGTCCTGCGGGGTGAACATCTCGGCATTGATCACCGAACGATGAAACGCCGACTTACGCAGGCGATCACGCGCCAACTCAATCCCGGCATGGTGCATGGTCATGCCGATCATCACTTCATTCAGGCCGATGCTAAAGGGCCCCTCGACACCAATCCGGTAATCGGCCGACAGCAACAGGAACGCCCCTTTGGCCACTGCATGCCCAGGGCACGCCACAACCACCGGGAACGGGTGCGACAACAGACGGCGCGCCAGGGTCGAGCCCGATGTCACCAGGCTGACCGCCTCTTTCGGGCCGGCCGTCATCACCTTCAAGTCATAACCCCCCGACAGAATCCCCGGCGTACCGGTGATAATCACCACCGCCCGATCCTTCTCGGCCTGGTCCAGCGCTTCATTAAACGCACTGACCACGGCCGGTGAAATGGCATTGACCTTACCGTTGCTCAAGGTCAGGGTCGCAATACCGTCTTCGAGGTGGTAGGCAATCAACTCACTCATGACGCGATTCCTTGTAATACGTTTAATAGAAGGGCAGGCCGCAGACGTTACCCAGCATGACCGCCCCGGTAAAGCGCCATGACTGACTGGCCAGTCAGCCTTTTCCCAACCCGCCGGCCTGGAGCAGCCTACAGCAGTACTTGCCAGCCACTCTGCACGCCTCCCGACAAGCCTTGAGAATGGCACAATCGCCACCCTTCACCCCCTACCAGAGGGATGTGGGCCGAGATAACCGTCTAAGCGCATGAAAATTCTGAAAAAAACCTTTGCCATCGGAAAAGCTTTCGACTACATTAGCGCGCCTCGACAGACTGAATCAGTTTGACGAGATACGGTGAAGTGTCCGAGTGGCTTAAGGAGCACGCCTGGAAAGTGTGTATACAGGAAACTGTATCGAGAGTTCGAATCTCTCCTTCACCGCCACATTCTACAAACACAAACCCCCAGTTTTCCTAGAGAAAGCCGGGGGTTTGTGGTTTTTGGTGTTTGAAAAATGGCCATGTGGGACAGATCGGGGGGGCTCGTCTGCCGAAATGCCCCCTCCGCGCTCGCCGCTTTGCCTGAACTCGGTCAATGGTGGGCGTTTTACAGAAAATAAATCTGTCCCCTTTCCCGGATATTGCCTCTACTGGTCTCGTGCCAAATGCTCTTGTCTTTTTCGCTTGACCAGGCACTGAGGTAGTACGCCCATACATAGTGATGCTTGCGAACTATTGGTAGCACTCCTCGCAATTTTCGATCTCCTTCATCTCGCTTAAAGCTCATTCGGCTTGTGCAGATAATAGTCGCACCTTTAGGCGCTCGCTATAAGTGGAGCACATGCCAATTGTGAGAATCTCATCTCGACTCAGGTTATCTTCCTTTAGATCGCTCAGATATACGAAACGTCATTGCCTTCATGAGTGAGTTGCATAATGAATTAAGCTCTTGCTCAATACTCGCAAGATCTGTAACGGAGTATCCTGTAGAGATTGTTTCAGCAAACTCGCTAGCTAAATTTATTATTTGTTGAGATGTTTCCTGCTGCGGCGCTCTTGATTCGGCCAAAGATAATGTTTTTGTTATAAAACTGAAGTATTGGTCCGCGTGAATTGCAAAGAGTGTTTTAGTGTCCTCACCTTTTTTTGCCCATACATCATGTTGTACCCTATTGCGTTTCAAACGCGCCTGATCGAGACGACTTAGAACCTCTGTGACGGACTTAAGCTCCTCGTCTTGTAAACAGTTTGCCGCCAGCTCTCTTGCTGCATTGGTAGTCTTAGCAGCATTATTGTATTTTTTGAGTCGCTTTTCGGCTTCATCCGGCGTCGTATTCAAAAAAGTTGCAAATAAACAATTTAAGTTGACCTCCGTTTGTGCCCATATTGCAGCGATCTCGCCTATTTTTTTTGCTATTTCAGGAGCATATTTAATTACATGTGAGCCGACCTCCAGAACAGGCTTCCCCTCGGGATCACGAATTACAATACCAAACTTTTCATTTGTCATAGATGCTCCTAATGTAACTATAGAGTCAGCTGATCAGACCACCTGAGCTTTTCCATTTTTGAAACCACGGAGCTCCCACTTTCTGGAGCTCTCTGCAGCTCTTGATCAGAAGACTACGCGGCTCTCTGACAAAAAGTTCTTGTCAGGTAAAAAAATTATCAAAAAAAAGCACTTATCCCCCTCCCGCCGACGGGCTTTGTGTCCCTTTTTTGTGCAACCGGGTAGTGGGGTGCAAACGGTGCCCCAGCTCAAGCCCGCTGCGGGCTCTGGGGGAGGTTTTGCAATTGCACAGAGTGCAAGGCTTTGCAAAAAAGTGCAGTGGCCTTGCACATGCGTCACAAGGCGGCAGGGGAGTGGTCACGCAGACGAGGTGCCCGGTTTACGGGGGCTATGGCTGTGAAAACCTGCTGCAGGCGGTGTTTTCGTTTTCGGAACCGTTCATATCAGGGCTCAACCAGTCGCTGTTGAACCCTACGCAAAAACGACTGTGAGGCCCAGCCTGTCGAGGTTTCCAGCATTCTGCGGCATTGCACAGCATCACCATCAACTTCAGGCTGTCAGTACCAATCCACAGCGTGTGGAAAAAACGCCGAAACGATGGGCGCATGGCTATTTTCCAGGCGAGGGGTGGGAAAAGGGTAATTTTAGTAATTGGCAGGTCAGAATTGGCTGGAGCCCTTATAGAGCGTGGCTTTCAGCTATTACCTCGGAGGGTAATATAAGGTAACGAGAGGGGTAATGTTTTGTTCAGCCCCCCATTTTACTGGGTTTGGCAGCTCACTGGCATTACTGTCTCTGAAAGTAATTTTCTAACCACTTACTTACCTTATTATTACCTCTATAAACTATATCAACTGTCTGATTTTGTTAGGCTTTATCCGGTTTTTGACAGCTCATTACCAAAA
The DNA here is from genome assembly GCF_059422465.1 of Pseudomonas sp. GW821-FHT01D09. NCBI lineage: Bacteria > Pseudomonadati > Pseudomonadota > Gammaproteobacteria > Pseudomonadales > Pseudomonadaceae > Pseudomonas > Pseudomonas sp. GW821-FHT01D09. Next base: position 48,856 of record NZ_JBWKWY010000011.1, on the reverse strand, counting down.
TTACCTTTTTCCCATGGCTCAACATAAATCGTTCAAAACGCTTGTTGTGACCGTTTTCTGCAACCTGGTGCATTTAAGCCATGGGACTGCCATGGGACAGATCCTGTGCGCGCCACCGGGCTGCAGCCCTTATAAACCGGGGGCCTTGGTTTTGAAAATCGCGAACGGGTAGTTTCGAATCTCTCCTTCACCGCCAAATTCCACAAACACAAACCCCCGGTTTTCCTAGAGAAAGCCGGGGGTTTGTGGTTTCTGCTGCATGGAAAACAGCAATATAGGAATAATGTGGAAACTCGCAAAGTCACTGCATGTATTCGCTCCCCTCAAGGAAGATCCCATTGAAAGCAGCCCTAGTCGCTCTGCTCCTCACCTGCGCCACCGCCACCGCCACCGCCACCGCTCTTGCCAGTAACAACCCTGTCGGCTTCCAAGTCTCGACCCTGGCAGACCCAAACAACGAACGCTCGCTGGAGATGGTGGTCTGGTACCCCAGCGCCACCACCGCCACGCCAAAGGTGATCGACGACAACCCGGTGTTTTTCAGTGCCCTGGCCGTGCGTGATGCTCCACCTGCGGTGGGTGAGCATCCTTTGGTGGTGCTATCCCACGGTTTCGGCGGCAATTGGGGTAACCAGGTGTGGTTGGCCAGTGCGCTGGCCCGGCAGGGTTTTATCGTGGCGGCGGTCAATCATCCGGGGACCACCAGTAAGGACCGCAGTGCTCATGCCGCCGCGCAGTTGTGGCAGCGGCCGGTGGATATCCGTCGGGTTATCGACGCGGTGCTGGCGCAGCCAAACCAATTTGGAACGGTGCAGCCCGCTCGAATTGCGGTGGTGGGTCATTCGCTGGGAGGTTGGACGGCGCTGGAAGTCGCTGGTGCACGTTTCGACCCCGAGCGGTTTACCCAGGACTGCAAGGTTCACTTGCAGTTGGCCCCTTGCGCGGTCTACCAGCAGATAAACCCAGTGCAGGCGCAGTTGGCAGCGGATTTGAGTGACAAGCGGGTCACTGCCATTGTTTCACTGGACCTGGGCCTGTCCCGTGGGTTTACCGATCAAAGCCTGGCGGCGCTGTCTGTGCCAGCGCTGGTGATTGCGGCAGGCGTGCCTTCTGTAGAGCTACCCGCCGAGTTGGAGTCCGCTGACTTGGCCAAACGCCTGCCCCCGGCAGCGACACGTTATGTCGAGATCGGCGATGCCACTCACTTCAGTTTTATGGCCGTGTGCAAGCCGGGCGGGGAGGCATTGATTGAAGAAAGTTCGCCGGGCGACGGCATGATCTGCCGGGATGGCGACGGCGCCCGCCCGCGTGAGGTGATCCAGCAGCAGGTCACCTCATTGATTGTTGAGTTTCTGGTGCGGCAAAAAGGCTAGGCCAATACGTTCAGTTCCCCGCCCGTGGCCCTCGCCTGATCAGTCGTGCGTACACCGCACTATTGATCAGCAGGACCAGTGCACCCAGGCCCAGTTGGATCTGGGGTGTCAGCCCCGCCGGATAGATCAGGGCAATGATGTAGTGCTCGATAAAACCCGCGCCATAACCTTCTTGCCCGGCGAGGTGGCGCAGCAGGTTTTCCCAGCGGGTCAGGGGGCAGGGCAGGTGGAACACTTCAACGGCAACGCCCCAGGCCGCAGCGGGCAGGTGCAGCCACATGACCGGCCGCCACTTGAGGGCAAGCAGGCCCCCGAACAACACGAACAGGATAAAGCCCAGGTGGAACAACACCAGGGTGTCGGCGGCAAGTCGAAAGAGCATAGGAGCGATCGCGTCGGGTGAGGCTGCCAAGTGTGCTGGATGAGGCCGCCTGAAACCAGAGGTGGGCGGGTTGCGGTTGCTTGTAGGGCCGGGCCACCGTTATTGTGCTGAATCCTTTTAGTCATCTGCCACGGATCTGTTGTGATGAATGCACCGCGTACTGCTGTTGGCCCGATCAAGGCCGTGATTTTCGATATGGACGGGTTGTTGCTGGATACCGAAGGTATCTACACCGAAGTCACGCAGATCATCGCCGAACGTTATGGTCGCACGTATGACTGGGGTATCAAGCAGCACATCATTGGTCGTGGCGCCCAGGACCTGGCCGAGTATCTGGTCAAGGCGCTGGACTTGCCGATCACCCCCGAGGAGTTCCTGCGGATCCGCGAGCCGTTGATGAGCGAGCGTTTTCCCAAGGCGCTGGGCATGCCGGGCGCCGAGGCGTTGGTGCGGCATTTAAGTGTCCACGGTATCCCGATAGCCGTGGGCACCAGTTCGTCACGCCATTCGTTTGGCCACAAGACCACGCTGCACCGTGAATGGTTTGGCCTGTTCGGCAGCATTGTCACTGCCGACGACCCGGAGGTGGGCGCGGCCAAGCCTGCGCCGGACATCTTCCTCACCGCCGCCCGCCGCCTGGGCGTTGCACCCGAGGACTGCCTGGTGTTTGAAGACTCACCGTTTGGCGTGACTGCTGCCAAGGCCGCGAACATGACCGCCATCGCAGTGCCCGATGAAGCCATGGCCGACAGCAAGTACGCCCACGCCGACCAGATCATCCGCACACTCGCGGACTTCGACCTGGCTGCGTACGGCCTGCCGCCGATGCGATAAGTACACTGCGCACGTTGATAGCCAGGGTCTTGTCAAATTAAGGCTGAACTTGTTGCCTGCGACTGTTCTAAGCTGATACGAGCCAACGGGGCTTGCCACTGTCGAGACGGATCATGTCTAAATCACGCGCTTTACTTGTATTTACCAGCTTGGCGTTGATCATCGGTTCCCCGGCGCTGCTGGCCGACCCCGGTAACGGCAATGGCAAGGACAAAGGCAGTGCCCATGGCAATAAGGGTGGCCAGGGTAACCAGGGGCAGGGGGGCGGCAAGAAAGGCGCAGGGGCCTCTTACAATAGCCCGCAAATTGATGTCGGCGGCGTGCGGGTGATCCTTGGCGACAATCGCGACTACTGGCGTGGCGGTTCATCCCTGCCGCCGGGCATCCAGAAAAACCTAGCCCGTGGCAAACCCCTGCCACCGGGGATTGCCAAGAAACTCGATGGGCGCCTGTTGGGGCGCCTGCCCCATTACGATGGCTACGAATGGCAGCAGGCGGGCACCGACCTGATTCTGGTGACGATTGCCACCGGGATCATTTATGAAGTGCTCAATGATGTATTGAACTGATCGAGACCGACTGCTCAGCGTGCGAACCTGCCCGGCCAACCGATGATGGTCTTTGGCCGGGGGGCCGCATAGGTGCGTACCTTCGAGGTCGACAACCCCAGCCTCACCAATGATTCAGCCAGGGTCACGGCGGCGGTTACGCCATCCACCACCGGCACGCCGGTGCGTTGGCGGATCTGTTCATCCAGCCCGGCCATGCCGCCACAACCCAGGCAGATCACCTCGGCCTTGTCTTCGCGGATGGCCAGTTCGGCCTGGTGCACAATGGCTTCCATGGCTCGCAGCGGGTGCTCTTCGAGCTCCAGTACCGCCATGCCACTGGCCCGCACCGAGGCGCAGCGCTCATACAGCCCGGAGAGCTTGAGCCGGTCTTCGATCAGCGGCACCGTGCGATCCAGGGTAGTGACCACTGAGTACGCGTGGCCAAGGAACATCGCCGTGCTGGCGGCGGCGTCGGTAATGTCCACCACCGGCACGTTCAAGAGTTCCTGCAGGCCTTCGCGGCCATGTTCGCCATAACCGGCCTGGATCACTGCGTCGAACGGCTGGTCATAGGCCATTACCCGGTCCATCACCGCGATGGCCGCCAGGTAGCTTTCAAAATTGCCCTCCACCGATTCGGCGCCGAAAAACGGGGTCAGCCCGACAATTTCAGTGCCCGCTGCTGCAACGCTGCGGGCCTGCTGGGCGATGGCCTCGGTGATGGATTCGGTGGTGTTGACGTTGACGATAAGAATGCGCATGAAGTGCTCCCTGCTCAATGACTGACGTTGTCGACGGCAATGGCTTCGCCACTTACGTCGGCATAGAACGGCTGGCGCCTGGCGAGCAACCGATACAACACCCCGGCAATGGCGGCGCCAAACAGCCAGGAGAACGGCGAGACGCTGGCAAACCCCGGCAACAGCGCGAGCAAAATGGCAATCACCGCCGCCGGGACAAACGCCGCCACCGCCCGCAGGTTGACCCCGCGGCTGTAGTAATAAGCGCCGTTGGGGTCTTCGCTATACAGCTGCGGCACGTCGATCCGGCCCTTACGGATCAGCCAGTAATCCACCATGATCACGCCATACAGCGGGCCCAGCAGTGCGCCCAGGCCGGAGAGGAAGTACACAATCACCAGCGGGCTGTTGTAGAGGTTCCAGGGCAGGATCAGCACTGCGAGGAACGCGCTGATCAGCCCGGCGCGCCGGAAGTTCAGGAGCCTGGGCGCCAGGTTGCTCAGCACAAAGGCCGGGGCAACGAAGTTGGCCATGATATTCACCGCCACGGTGACAATCAGGAACGCCAGGCAGCCCAGCACCAGGAAGAAGGTATTGGGGATGGCCGCAATAATTTGCGTGGGGCTTTCGATCACCTGGCCATTGAGTTGGAACTGCCCGCCGCACAACAGCACGGTGATGATCGCGAACAGCAGGATATTCACCGGCAGGCCCCAGAAGTTGCCGACCTTGATGGTCTTGCGGCACGGCGACGAACGGGCGAAGTCGCAGAAGTTGAGGATCAGGGTGCCGTAGATCGCCAGCCACAAGGCGCCGCCGGCAAAGATATTGCGCCACATCTCGCCATCGCTCAGGGGCTCGCGGATCGACCAGGCAATAGTGCCGCTGGCCTGGTAATACATCCAGCCGGCCAGCGCCGCAACAGTCAGCAGAATCACCGGGCCAGCAAAGCCTTCGTAGCGGCGGACCATTTCCATGCCGTAGGCCAGGATCACCAGTTGCACAAACCAGATGATCACAAAACATGCCCAGCCCAAGGTGGAGAGGCCGAGGATCGCGTTGTGGTCGTAGTCGGCAAACCCAGGGTGAATCGCCACCAACAGCACGCGGAAGACCACGGATGCGAGGTAGGTTTGAATCCCGAACCAGGCGATTGCGATCACAGCCCTGATCAGCGCGGGAATTTGCGCGCCATATATGCCGAAACTTATCCGGCTGATCACCGGAAACGGCACGCCGGTTTTCTGGCCCATATAGCCCGACAAGTTCATAAAGAAATACACCAGCGCCGCGCCGATCCCCAGGGATAACAGGATCTGCCAGGCACCCAGACCCAGGGCGTACAAGCCGATGGCGAAAGAGTAGTTGGCGATGTTGTGCACATCGTTGGTCCACAGGGCAAAGATGCTGTAGCCACCCCAGCGCCGGCCTTCGACCTTGGTGGGGGCCAGGTCCTTGTTATGCAGGCGGGGGCTGAGCACCAGCGGGCCAGGGAGGGGGGCCGTAGGTATGGAGGTGGAGGAGGGCAAATCCAGTGCGATGTTGTTGGAGAGACTTGTACGCATTCCGGCAGGCTCCTGGCATCTGCAGCGGGCGCGTGGTTCAAGGGCGCCTGGCATGCGGATACAAAGTGTATGAAGGTTGTTGTTGAAGTTGTATACAAAGACTTCAACTCCCTTAGCCACTTGTGTGCCAGGTTTTTATCTATCAAAAATTTGGCTAATTTCGTTTTTGCAGGCTTGATTAATAATTGTCTGAATTTAAACAACTATAAATTGACCGTTTGAACAGGTATTTATTTTTTTGCGGGAATATAGGAATGGAAGATGTAGGAAATTAGCAGAGGAGGGGTGTAACTTTTCGGTGCGAAATTTTTAAAGTGCACACAAAAATGGCACTGTTGGTTACGTTTATGTGTACACAATCATGATGCGCCGCAAACAAATGTGGGAGCGGGCTTGCCCGCGATGGCGGTGGATCAGTTAAATACATCTAATCTGACACCACAATCGCGAGCAAGCCCGCCCCCACACAAGCCTGTGTTGCCAGATCAGGCCTTGCTGATGATATTGCCCGCATGCAGCCCGCATTCTTTCTGCGTGGCCTCTTCCCACCACCAGCGGCCTTCGCGCTCATGCTGGTTCGGCAGCACCGGACGGGTGCAAGGCTCGCAGCCGATGCTGATAAAACCGCGCTCGTGCAGGCTGTTGTACGGCAGCTCAAGCATGCGGATATAACCCCAGATCTCTTCGCTGCTCATTTGCGCCAGGGGGTTGAACTTGTAGAGGGTGCGCTCGGGCGTAGAGAAGGCACTATCGACTTCCAGGGCCGCCACCTGGCTGCGGGTGCCGGGGCTCTGGTCGCGGCGCTGGCCGGTGGCCCAGGCGCGTACGCCGGAGAGTTTGCGGCGCAGCGGTTCGATCTTGCGCACACCGCAGCATTCGCCATGGCCGTCCTTGTAGAAGCTGAACAGGCCCTTTTCCTTGACGAACGGTTCCAGCTTGCTCTGGTCTGGCGAGATCAGCTCGATATCGATCTTGTAGAAGTCGCGCACCTGCTCGATAAACCGGTAGGTCTCCGGGTGCAGGCGGCCCGTGTCGAGGCTGAAGACCTTGACGTTCTTGTTGAGCTTCCAGGCCATATCCACCAGCACCACGTCCTCGGCACCGCTGAAGGAAATCCACAGGTCATCGCCGAACTGGCTGAATGCCAGCTTGAGAATGTCCTGGGCGGACTTGTTGGCATAGGTCGCGGCGAGTTCAGCGACATCGAAGGCTTGGTTCATCAGGACGGTTCCTACAGGTCAGTGGCGCTGAGCGCTCTATAGGAGGGCGATGTTAACAAAATCTACTCTGCGTTGCGGCGGTCAGCGTGAATCGCTAGAGTTCGGCAGTCCTTTTGCTCGCTCAACTGAAAAAAAATCCAAATGGGAGTGTCTTGTGGAAATTGCCTGTCTCGACCTGGAAGGGGTGCTGGTTCCAGAAATCTGGATCGCCTTCGCTGAAAAAACCGGTATTGAATCCTTGCGGGCCACTACCCGGGACATTCCCGACTACGACGTACTGATGAAGCAGCGCCTGCGGATTCTCGACGAGCACGGCTTGAAACTGTCGGATATCCAGGAAGTGATTGCCACGCTCAAGCCGCTGGAGGGCGCCATCGAGTTCGTCGACTGGCTGCGCGAGCGCTTCCAGGTGGTGATCCTGTCTGACACTTTCTATGAGTTCTCCCAGCCGTTGATGCGCCAGCTGGGCTTTCCGACCCTGCTTTGCCACCGCCTGATCACCGATGAAAATGACCGGGTGGTGAGCTATCAACTGCGCCAGAAAGACCCCAAGCGCCAGTCGGTGCTGGCCTTCAAGACCTTGTACTACCGGGTAATCGCTGCAGGCGATTCCTACAACGACACCACCATGCTGGGGGAGGCGGATCGTGGGATTCTGTTCCACGCGCCGGAAAACGTGATTCGCGAGTTCCCGCAATTCCCGGCGGTACATACCTTTGAGGATTTGAAGCGGGAGTTCATCAAGGCTTCAAATCGTTCCTTGAGCTTGTAAGTGATTTAGCGAGGCTGATTGCCTTATCGCGAGCTTGCCCGCGATGAGGCCCTCAAGCCCCCTCAAACAACCGCTCATAAGGAATGCGCAAACCCTCGTGCAGGCGCTTGATCATGGCCAGGCTCAGCTTGCGCTTGTGGTTCAGCACTTCGGATACACGCCCGCTGGAACCGATAAAGGGTTCCAGGTCACGGGCCGTCAGGCCCAGTTGGTCCATGCGAAACTTGATTGCTTCCACCGGATCGGAAGGCGGCATGGGAAAGTGTTCGTCTTCGTATTTTTCGATCAGCAGCGCGAGGATTTCCAGCTCATCGCCTTGCGGCGAGCCGACTTCTGCCCCCCACAGTTGATTCACGCGCGCCAGTGCGGCGGCCAGGTCTTCGGGGGTACGAATAGGTTTGATGTTCATTACACAGTCTCCGCGTTGATCTGGTCGTACTGGGCGTGGGTGCCAACAAACCGTATGAAACCCAGTTGCCGCGGGTAGTCGATCGCCATGATCACTCGATATTTATTGCCACCGATATTGAACACCACTCTTCCACCTTTGAGGATGCTCGCGGTGCGAAGCTCCGCCTTCAGGTCTTGGGGGGTGTAAAAGGTGGACTTTTCCATATGGCGATACCATTCAACCAGTGGTGTTTTGGAGTCGGTGTAAGCTGGACGGCTTTCCCAGAACTCCCTTAAGGCGGCTCTTGCGATCAGTCGCATTAATCAGGCCTCCCAATTTGGGAGATATTAGGTGTCGCTTCCTGGGTTTGCAACCCCTGACAGGGAGTGCGATGCGTAGGAAATGGACTTTGTTTCAACGGCGCAAGCGATAAAACGATAAAGGCAACAAGCAGTCGATCCATGTGATCCCTCACAGACGGCCTAATGGAATACTGGAGCCAGACGCTATCCCTGCGCCCCAATACTGTCCATGGCCGTTCTGATTCAGGTTCTTTCCCTGGGAGGTCCGTTTACAGTCCTTCCAGTGTCTCCAGCAATACCCGCACCTTGGTCATCGACTCCTGATACTCCGCCTGCCACTCGGAGTCCGCGACAATCCCGCCGCCCCCCCAGCAACAGACCTGGCCATCCTTGACCAGCAGGCTGCGAATGGCGATGGAGCTGTCCATCTCGCCGCGCACGTCCAGGTACAGCAACGAGCCGCAGTACAGCCCGCGCCGGGTCGGTTCCAGTTCGTCGATGATCTGCATGGCGCGGATCTTCGGTGCGCCGGTGATCGAGCCGCCGGGGAAGCTGCCGGCGATCAGGTCCAGGGCGTCTTTGTCGTCGGCCAGTTCGCCGGTGACGCTGCTGACCAGGTGATGCACATTGGGGTAGCTTTCCAGGCTGAACAGCTCCGGCACCTTGACCGAGCCGGTGCGGCAGGTGCGGCCCAGGTCATTGCGCAGCAGATCGACGATCATCAGGTTCTCCGCGCGATCCTTGGGGCTGGCCAGGAGTTCGGCGGCGTTGGCTGCATCTTCTTCAGGTGTCAGCCCGCGGGGGCGGGTGCCCTTGATCGGGCGGGTTTCCACCTGGCGCTGGCTGATCCGCACGAAACGCTCTGGCGACAGGCTGACGACTGCGCCGTCATCCGGCAGGCTCTGAAAGCCCGAGAACGGCGTCGGGCAGGCAGCGCGCAGGGCGCAATAGGCGACCCAGGGATCGCCGTTGCAAGCCGCGCGAAAGCGTTGGGCGAAGTTGACCTGGTAGCAGTCACCGGCCTGGATGTAGTCCTGGATCCGGGCCAGGGCCTGTTCATAGGCGGCGGCGCTCAGGTCCGGGGTCATCCGGCTGTGCAGCTTGAAGCTGGCCGTGGGGTGAGCGGCAGGTTGGCTGAACAGGGCCAGCAGGCGCTGGCGTTCGCTTTCCGGCAGTTTGGGGTGGAACACCAATTGGCTGGTGTGTGCCTGGTGATCGCTGATCAGTGCCCAGGCGTATAGGCCAAAGCGTGCATCGGGCAGGCCGATGTCGTCGATGGCCTGACGGGGCAGTCGTTCCAGGTGGCGGCCAAAATCGTAGCTCAGGTAGCCGATCAAGCCGCCGGCAAATGGCAGTTCATAAGGCGCGGGCAGGTTGGCCTCGCCCAGCAGCGTCAGGTTTTCCCGCAGTCGTTGCAAAAAGTCGCTACCGCTTTCGTCCGGCCACACCGCCAGCGTTGCTTCCGGCCAGGCGCTGAGCAGGTCATAACGGCCACGCTTGGCTGCCGGTCGGCCACTGTCCAGCAGCACGGCGCCAGGGGCATGGCGAATCGCCGCAAAATACTCGGCGGGGTTGGCATGGTAGGGCAGCGGGTGTACGGAGCAGGTCGACATGCGAGGGTGGATCAGCCATGGGCGCGGGGGAGGGGATTGTAGTCCCCTCAAGGATTTGCTCCTAGAGGGGATGTCGGGGATTGCTGGATGGAGGACGGGACCGGGTGTGGGGTTCAGCCTGCCACCGGCGGAATATGCCCAAACATTTCCTGGGCAAATTTCACCCGTTCTTCGGCCGTTTCCGTCACGCCCGCCGCCTTCAGTGCTTCAAGACGCGCCTCCACCGCATGGGTGCGCAAGGTCAGGCCGCAGTCGTTGGCGATCTGGATGTTCAGCCCGGGCCGGGCATTGAGCTCCAGGATCAGCGGGCCCTTTTCCTGGTCCAGCACCATGTCCACGCCGATATACCCCAGCCCGCACAGTTCATAGCAGCCGGCGGCGAGTTTCATGAAGCCGTCCCAGTTGGGCAGTTGCACGCCGTCCACCGCGTTGGTGGTGTCGGGGTGCTTGGTGATGATGTTGTTCAGCCAGGTGCCGCGCAGGGTCAGGCCGGTGGCCAGGTCCACGCCCACGCCAATCGCGCCCTGGTGCAGGTTGGCCTTGCCGCCGGACTGGCGGGTCGGCAAGCGCAGCATGGCCATCACCGGGTAGCCCATCAGCACGATGATGCGGATATCCGGCACGCCTTCGTAGCTGATGCTCTTGAAGATCTGGTCGGGCACCACCCGGTACTCGATCAGTGCGCGGTCACGGTGGCCGCCCAGGGAATACAGGCCAGTGAGGATGCTGGAGATCTGGTGCTCGATTTCCTCATGGCTGATGATTTTGCCGGACACCGTGCGATAGCGCCCTTCAAAGCGGTCGGCGATCACCAGGATGCCGTCGCCGCCGGCGCCCTGGGCCGGCTTGATCACGAAGTCGCTGCGGCCACCGATGATTTCGTCGAGCTTGTCGATTTCTTTCTCGGTGGAAATGATCCCGTACATCTCCGGCACATGGATCCCGGCCGCAATTGCCCGCTCCTTGGTGATGATCTTGTCATCGACAATCGGATACAGGCTGCGCTTGTTGTACTTGAGCACGTAGTCGGCATTACGCCGGTTGATGCCCATGATGCCCCGCGCTTGGAGGGCTTTCCAGGTCTTCCAGAACCCGAACATTACGAATCAGCCTTGAGGAAGGCCTTGAAACGCACCAGCTCGGTCAGGCGGTAGCCACGATAGCGCCCCATGGCCAGCATAAAGCCCACCAGGATCAACAGGATCGCCGGGAAGGTGAACACGAAGTAGATCAGCTCCGGCACGCTCATGATGATGTGGGCCAGGGACGCGGCGAACAGGGTGCCGATCGCGACTTTCATCGCATGGCCGCCACCGCGTTCTTCCCAGGTAATGGACAGGCGTTCGATGGTCATGGTCAGGATCACCATCGGGAACAGCGCCACCGACAGGCCGCGTTCCAGGCCCAGCTTGTGGCTGAACAGGCTGATGGCGGCGATCAGCACCACGACGAAGGTCAGCACCACCGACAACCGCGGCAGCATCTGCAGCTTCAAGTGCTCCAGGTAGGACCTAAGGGACAGCCCGAGCGCCGTAATCACCGTGAACAGCACAATGCCAAAGCCCAGTTGGGTCTCGCGAAATGCCAGGGCGATCAGCACCGGGGTGAACGTGCCCAGGGTCTGCAGGCCGATCAGGTTGCGCAGGATCAGGATCACCAGCACGCCAATCGGGATCATCACCATGATCATGAAGGTCTGCTGGGTTTGCAGCGGCAGGCCGTAGAGCGAGTATTCGAGGAAGTTGGCGTCGGTGTTCTCGTCCGTCAGCTTGGCCAGGCGGATCGCGTTCATCTCGCTGTTGTTCAGGCTGAAGGTCACGGCGGCTTTCTTGCCGCCATCGACGGTGATCAGGTTTTCATCGCCGGTCCACCACAGCAGGCGGTCGGAGGGTAGGCCCTGTTCGCCGGTTTCCGGGTTGAAGTACAGCCAGTCGTTGCCATTGAAGCTACGCAGCCATAGCTCCGGGGTTTGCGGCTGGTCGGCCACCAGGCGCAGGGTGTGGACTTTTTCTACCGGCACATGGGCGATGGACAGCAGCAGTTCGACGATCTTGGCCTTGTGCGGCGTGGACGGGTCGCCCGCCAGCAGCAGCTTGACGTTGTCGTCGTTGAGGTTGTTGGTGCGCTTGATGGCTTCGCTGATAAAGGTCTCGACGTCGGCCGAGTGCTGGCGGATCGGCGCCAGCAGGGCCTCGGCGGCGACTTTTTCCGGGCCTTCCACGGCGATGCTGTCGCGGAAGGTCGGGCCCTTGACCTTGAGCTTTTCGCCGCTGTAGCGCTTGGTCAGCACCAGGCGGTAGTAGAGGGTCTGGTTGCCCTTGGCGCGGCGGGCCGACCAGGTGACCTTGCGGTTGCCGTCGATGCGGTTGACGCTCACCCCGTAGTTATTGGAGATAAAGCTCTCATTGAGGCTGACAAAGTCGCGGCTCAGGGGCGGCACGAACATCTGGACTTTCACCGGGTCCTTGGCGTTGGCCACGAACTCGACCTTGGCGTCGATGTTCCACAGGTCGTCAGTGGCGTCTTCGGTCACCGGGATGCCGAGGACGAGGATCTGATAGGCCGTGACCGAAATGCCCAGTACCACCAGGACGGCGATCAGAATCTTCAGGTGCATAGTAAGAGAGCGCATTGGAATTACTCGGCGGTATGAGCGTCGGTGGCGCAGGCAGGTTTGCCCGCTGCGTATTTAAGACTGGGGTCGACCAGCGCATCAAAGCGTTTCAAGGCTTCGGAGCCGATCAGCAGCGGGTATTGGAAGGCGCTGCGGTCAGTCAAGTTCACTTCGATGCTGCGTAAAGCGGTGCCCATGCAGATCTCCAGGGCGATCACCGGACGGGCGGTATAGTTCTTGTCCTCATCGGGGTCGTAGTCACCGGCGCGGCGCTTGATCTTGCTGACGCGGGCCAGGGGGCGCTCGATGGGGTGCGAATGGGCGGTATCGATGGCCAGGTAGAAACGCACCCAGGATTCACCATTGCGCTTGAAGCGCTTGATATCCCGGGCGCTCAGGGACGCGGTCTTGGCGCCGGTGTCGAGCTTGGCGGCGACTTCCAGGTCAATGCCCGCCAGCTTGGCGTATTCATTGAGGCCATACACGGTCTTCTCGGCAGCGAGGCCAAGGCCCGGAAGCAACAGTAGGCAGAACAATAGGGGGAAGGGCTTGAGTCTCATAAATCCTGAGGCGGTGCAGTGCGATGTTTGATTCAAGGCGACTGGCATTGCTGCGCAAGCTCCCTCGTGCGCCTTTTCATCAAGAGATGTCAGGCAAATGCGGCGGGCATTCTAACATGAAGGTTATCTGGCGCCAGCGCTGGCAGCCGGCCATGCCCTAATAGGCATAAGCTGGGTTATTAGACGATTGTCGACAATGTGCATTTATTCTTTGACTATCCTGGGCGTATTGGCTAGTTTTTGCGGCATTGCTTTTAAAGGTGTCGACAATCATGCTGGATCAGCTGGAAATTCCGGTAGCAGGGCAGGACGATTCCCAAACGATGTCCGAGAACGTCTTCCGTCGTATCCAGGCCGCCATCGTCAAGGGCGAGATTGCCCCCGGCAGCAAGATTTCGGAGCCGGAGCTGGCGCGCACCTACGGCATCAGCCGTGGCCCGTTGCGCGAGGCGATCCACCGTCTGGAAGGCCAGCGCCTGCTGGTGCGCGTGCCCCATGTCGGCGCGCGGGTGGTGTCCCTGAGCGAAGCTGAGCTGGTGGAACTCTACGAAATCCGCGAGTCCCTCGAAGGCATGGCCTGCCGCCTGGCCGCCGAGCGCATGACCGACGACGAAATCGAGGAGCTACGCCAGGTCCTGCACACCCATGAGCGCGATGCCGCGTTCCAGGCCGGTGTTGGCTACTACCAGCAGGAAGGCGACTTCGACTTTCATTACCGGATCATCCAGGGCGCGCGTAACCGCACCTTGACCCAGATGTTGTGTGGCGAGCTGTATCAACTGGTGCGCATGTACCGCATCCAGTTCTCCGCCACCCCCAATCGTCCACGCCAGGCATTTGCCGAGCATCACCGCATTCTGGACGCGATTGCCGATCGCGACGGTGAACTGGCCGAGCTGTTGATGCGCCGCCATATCGGCGCGTCCAAACGCAATATCGCCCGTCACTTCCCCGACGGCGCCCCCTCGAGAGGTGAGTCATGAGTTCCTATAAAAACAGCACCCCAGGCCAGCGTTTCCGTGATGCGGTCGCCAGCGAACACCCCCTGCAAGTGGTCGGTGCGATCAACGCCAACCACGCGCTGCTGGCCAAGCGCGCCGGTTTCAAGGCTATTTACCTGTCCGGTGGAGGGGTCGCCGCCGGCTCCCTGGGCGTGCCGGACCTGGGCATCACCGGCCTGGATGATGTGCTGACCGATGTGCGCCGTATCACCGATGTGTGCGACCTGCCGCTGCTGGTGGACGTGGACACCGGTTTCGGCTCCTCGGCGTTCAACGTGGCGCGCACCGTCAAGTCGATGATCAAGTTCGGCGCCGCCGCGATCCATATCGAGGACCAGGTGGGCGCCAAGCGCTGCGGCCATCGTCCGAACAAAGAGATTGTGTCCCAGCAGGAAATGGTCGACCGCATCAAGGCCGCCGTGGATGCCCGCACCGATGACAGCTTCGTGATCATGGCGCGCACCGATGCCCTGGCCGTGGAAGGCCTGGAGTCGGCCCTGGAACGTGCCGCCGCGTGCATCGAGGCGGGCGCCGATATGGTGTTCCCGGAAGCCATCACCGAGCTTGAGATGTACAAGCTGTTCGCTTCACGAGTCAAAGCCCCGATCCTGGCCAATATCACGGAATTCGGCGCGACCCCGCTGTACACCACCGAACAGTTGAAATCTGCCGATGTTTCCATCGTGCTGTACCCGCTGTCGGCGTTCCGCGCCATGAACAAGGCCGCCGAGAATGTCTACACCGCGATCCGTCGCGACGGCACCCAACAGAACGTGATCGACACCATGCAAACCCGCATGGAACTTTACGATCGCATCGACTACCACACCTTCGAGCAGAAGCTCGACGTGCTGTTCGCCGCCAAGAAATAAGCGCAGCGCCTCCCAGATAACTACAAAATTGGAGAAGAACCATGGCTGAAGCAAAAGTACTGAGCGGCGCCGGCCTGCGTGGCCAGGTGGCCGGGCAGACCGCGCTGTCCACCGTGGGCCAGGCCGGTGCCGGCCTGACCTATCGCGGCTACGACGTGCGTGAACTGGCTGCCGATGCGCAGTTTGAAGAAGTCGCCTACCTGCTGTTGTACGGCGAATTGCCGAGCAAGGCCGAGCTGGCGGCCTACAGCGCCAAGCTGAGCAAGCTGCGTGACCTGCCCCAGGCGCTCAAGGAAGTGCTGGAACGCATCCCTGCCGACGCCCACCCGATGGACGTGATGCGCACCGGTTGCTCGTTCCTGGGCAATATCGAGCCGGAACAAGACTTCAGCGTGCAACGTGATGTCACCGATCGCCTGCTGGCCGCCTTCCCGGCGATCATGTGCTACTGGTATCGCTTCAGCCATGACGGCCAGCGCATCGACTGTGTGACCGACGAGCCGTCGATTGGCGGCCATTTCCTGCACCTGCTGCACGGCAAAAAGCCGAGCCAGCTGCATGAAAAAGTCATGAACGTGTCGCTGATCCTCTACGCCGAGCACGAGTTCAACGCCTCGACCTTCACCGCCCGCGTCTGTGCCTCGACCCTGTCCGACCTGTATTCCTGCGTCACCGCCGCCATCGGTTCGCTGCGCGGCCCGCTGCATGGCGGCGCCAACGAAGCGGCGATGGAAATGATCGAGCGTTTCTCCTCGGCCGAAGAGGCCGTAAAAGGCACCCTTGGCATGCTGGCGCGCAAGGACAAGATCATGGGCTTTGGCCACGCGATCTATAAAGACAACGACCCGCGCAATGAAGTGATCAAGGGCTGGTCGAAAAAACTCGCTGATGAAGTGGGCGACAAGGTGCTGTTCCCGGTCTCCGAAGCCATCGACAAGACCATGTGGGAACAGAAGAAACTGTTCCCCAACGCCGACTTCTACCATGCCTCGGCGTACCACTTCATGGGCATCCCGACCAAACTGTTCACCCCGATCTTCGTCTGCTCGCGCCTGACCGGCTGGGCGGCGCATGTGTTTGAGCAGCGTGCCAACAACCGCATCATCCGTCCAAGCGCCGAGTACATCGGCGTCGAGCAGCGCAAGTTCGTGCCAATCGAACGTCGCTGAGTGGGATGAGCCGAGCACACTGGCGATTGTGCTTCTCTGTGGGAGCGGGCTTGCCCGCGATGACTGACTGTCAGCCAGCATCCCTGTCGGCTGACATACCGCTATCGCGGGCAAGCCCGCTCCCACAAAAAAGCCAGGCCAGTGTCGACAGTTCGCCCTGTGAACCTACCGTGACCGAGTCCTGACGATGAACACTGAATTTCGCAAACCGCTCCCCGGCAGCCGCCTGGATTACTTCGACGCCCGTGCGGCGGTCGAGGCCATCACCCCCGGCGCCTACGCCACGCTGCCCTACACCTCCCGCGTGCTCGCCGAGAACCTGGTGCGTCGCTGCGACCCGGCGACCCTCAACGCCTCCCTGAGCCAGTTGATCGAACGCAAGCGCGATCTCGATTTCCCGTGGTTCCCGGCCCGTGTGGTGTGCCATGACATCCTTGGCCAGACCGCCCTGGTAGACCTCGCCGGCCTGCGTGACGCCATCGCCCTGCAAGGCGGCGACCCGGCCCAGGTCAACCCGGTGGTGCCGACCCAACTGATCGTCGACCACTCCCTGGCCGTCGAGGCCGGTGGTTTCGACCCACAGGCCTTCGAGAAAAACCGTGCCATCGAAGACCGCCGCAACGAAGACCGTTTCCACTTTATCGAGTGGACCAAAAAGGCTTTCAAGAACGTCGACGTGATCCCGCCAGGCAACGGCATCATGCACCAGATCAACCTGGAGAAAATGTCCCCGGTGATCCAGGTGCGTGACGGCGTGGCCTTCCCGGATACCTGCGTCGGCACCGACAGCCACACCCCCCACGTGGATGCCCTGGGCGTGATCGCCATCGGCGTCGGCGGCCTGGAAGCCGAGAGCGTGATGCTCGGCCGTGCGTCGTGGATGCGCCTGCCGGAAAGCGTTGGCGTCGAACTGACGGGCAAGCTGCAGCCGGGCATCACCGCCACCGATATGGTGCTGGCCCTGACCGAGTTCCTGCGCCAGCAGAAAGTCGTCGGTGCCTGGCTGGAGTTCTTCGGCGAGGGCGCCTCGGCCCTGACCCTGGGCGACCGCGCCACCATCTCCAACATGGCCCCGGAATATGGCGCCACGGCGGCGATGTTCTATATCGACGCACAGACCATTGCCTACCTCAAGCTCACCGGGCGCGAAGACGAACAAGTTGCCCTGGTCGAGCAGTACGCCCGGCACACCGGCCTGTGGGCCGATGACCTCAAGGGCGCACAATACGAGCGTGGCTTGAGCTTCGACCTGTCCAGCGTCGTGCGCAATATGGCCGGCCCCAGCAACCCGCACGCCCGCGTGGCCACCAGCGACCTGGCGGCCAAGGGCATTTCCGGGCAATGGGACAACGTACCGGGGCAAATGCCTGATGGCGCGGTGATCATCGCCGCCATCACCAGCTGCACCAACACCAGCAACCCGCGCAACGTGATCGCTGCCGGCCTGCTGGCGCGCAATGCCAACCGGCTCGGGCTGGCCCGCAAGCCGTGGGTCAAGTCGTCCCTGGCCCCGGGCTCGAAAACCGTGGCCATGTACCTCGACGAGGCCGGGCTGACCAGCGAACTGGAGCAGTTGGGCTTTGGCGTTGTCGCCTTTGCCTGTACCACCTGCAACGGCATGTCCGGTGCACTCGACCCGGTGATCCAGCAGGAAATCATCGACCGCGACCTGTACGCCACCGCCGTGCTCTCGGGTAACCGTAACTTCGACGGGCGCATCCACCCGTACGCCAAGCAAGCGTTCCTGGCCTCGCCACCGCTGGTGGTGGCCTACGCGATTGCCGGCACTATCCGTTTCGATATCGAAAAGGATGTGCTGGGCCTGGACGCGACCGGCAAGGAAATCCGCTTGAAGGACATCTGGCCGAGCGACGAGGAAATCGACGCGGTGGTCAAGGCGTCGGTCAAGCCTGAGCAGTTCCGCCAGGTCTATATCCCAATGTTCGCCATCCATGAAGACACCGGTCCGAAAGTCGCGCCGCTGTACGACTGGCGCCCGCAGAGCACCTACATCCGCCGCCCGCCGTACTGGGAAGGCGCCCTGGCCGGCGCGCGTCCGCTCAAGGGCATGCGCCCGCTGGCGGTGCTGCCGGACAACATCACCACCGATCACCTGTCGCCGTCCAATGCCATCATGCTCGATAGCGCCGCCGGCGAATACCTGGCGAAAATGGGCCTGCCGGAAGTCGACTTCAACTCCTATGCAACCCACCGCGGCGACCACTTGACCGCCCAGCGTGCGACCTTTGCCAACCCCAAGCTGTTCAATGAAATGGTCCAGGAAAACGGCAAGGTCAAGCAGGGCTCCCTGGCGCGCATCGAGCCGGAAGGCCGGGTCACGCGGATGTGGGAAGCCATCGAAACCTACATGGAGCGCAAGCAGCCGCTGATCATCATTGCCGGCGCCGACTACGGCCAGGGTTCGTCCCGCGACTGGGCGGCCAAGGGCGTACGCCTGGCCGGTGTGGAAGCGATTGCCGCCGAAGGCTTCGAGCGCATCCACCGCACCAACCTGGTCGGCATGGGCGTGTTGCCCCTGGAGTTTTTGCCGGGCACCGACCGCAAGACCCTGCAGATCGATGGCAGCGAAACCTATGACGTGCTCGGCGAGCGCACCCCGCGTGCGCAGTTGACCCTGGTGATCAACCGCAAGACTGGCGAACGTGTCGAAGTGCCGGTGACCTGCCGCCTGGACACCGCCGAAGAAGTGTCGATCTACGAGGCGGGCGGCGTATTGCAACGTTTTGCCCAGGACTTCCTGGAATCGGCGACGACCGCCTGAAGAGGTAAACCATGGCACATGCAGCGCAAATCAAAATCCCTGCCACGTACATGCGTGGCGGCACCAGCAAGGGCGTGTTTTTCAGCCTCAAGGACCTGCCCGAAGCGGCGCAGGTGCCGGGTGCTGCCCGCGATGCCTTGCTGTTGCGGGTGATCGGCAGCCCCGACCCCTATGACAAACAGATCGATGGCATGGGCGGCGCCACGTCCAGCACCAGCAAGACCGTGATCCTCGCCAAGAGTACCCGCGCGGATCACGATGTGGACTACCTGTTTGGCCAGGTGTCCATCGACAAGCCCTTTGTCGACTGGAGTGGCAACTGCGGCAACCTGTCGGCGGCGGTCGGCGCGTTCGCCATCAGCGCCGGCCTGGTGGATCCCGGCCGCATCCCCCAGAACGGCGTGGCCGTAGTGCGGGTGTGGCAGGCGAATATCGGCAAGACCATCATCGCCCATGTGCCGATCACCGACGGCGCGGTGCAGGAAACCGGCGACTTCGAGCTGGATGGCGTGACCTTCCCGGCGGCCGAAGTGCAACTGGAATTCCTCGACCCGGCAGCCGAAGAAGAGGGCGGCGGTGGTTCGATGTTCCCCACAGGCAACCTGATCGACGACCTGCAAGTGCCGGGTGTCGGCACCTTCAAGGCAACGCTGATCAACGCGGGGATCCCGACGATTTTTATCAACGCGCAAGACCTCGGCTACACCGGCACCGAGCTGCAAGGCGCGATCAACGGCGATCCCAAAGCCTTGGCGATGTTCGAGACCGTGCGCGCCCATGGCGCGTTGCGCATGGGCCTGATCAAACACCTGGACGAAGCGGCCCAGCGCCAGCACACACCGAAGCTGGCGTTCGTGGCCAAGCCTGCGGATTACCTGGCCTCCAGCGGCAAGGCGATCAAGGCCGACGATGTTGACCTGCTGGTGCGGGCGCTGTCCATGGGCAAGCTGCACCACGCGATGATGGGCACGGCGGCGGTGGCGATTGGCACGGCGGCGGCGATTTCCGGGACTTTGGTCAACCTTGCGGCGGGCGGCGTGCAACGTAATGCCGTGCGCTTCGGGCATCCGTCCGGCACCTTGCGCGTGGGCGCTGAAGCCAGCCAGGTCAACGGCGAATGGGTAGTGAAAAAGGCCATCATGAGCCGCAGTGCGCGGGTCTTGATGGAAGGCTACGTGCGCGTCCCCGGCGACTGATCGTTCCCACGCTCTGCGTGGTAACGCATCCGGTGGCGCTCTGCGTCACCATTGGACGCAGAGCGTCCCAAGCGGCATTCCCACGCAGAGCGTGGGAACGATCAAGTTAGAGCAGGCGTAAGACCTGCCACAAACGACCAACCCTGAGCCTGAGGAAGGAACCCACCCCACCTATTTTGGAGTACTGCCATGAGCGCCAACGTCGACCAGAATAACCGCCCCGACTACGACCAGGTGTTGCAGGACATCGCCGATTACGTCCTCAACTACCGCATCGATTCCCCGGATGCCCTGGACACCGCCCGCAACTGCCTGATGGACACCCTCGGTTGTGGCCTGCTGGCCCTGCGTTTCCCTGAATGCACCAAGCACCTGGGGCCGATTGTCGAAGGCACGGTAGTGCCGTTCGGGGCGCGGGTGCCGGGTACGGCCTATCGCCTGGACCCGGTCAAGGCCGCGTGGGACATCGGCTGTATCGTGCGTTGGCTCGATTACAACGACACCTGGCTCGCCGCCGAATGGGGCCATCCTTCGGATAACCTCGGCGGCATCCTTGCCGTCGCCGATCACCTTGCGCAAAAGCGTGTGGCCAATGGCGATGCACCGTTGACGATGCGGGCCGTGCTGGAAGCGATGATCATGGCCCACGAAATCCAGGGCGTGATTGCCCTGGAAAACGCCTTCAACCGTGTCGGCCTCGACCATGTGCTGCTGGTCAAAGTCGCCTCCACGGCGGTCTGCGCCAAGTTGATGGGGGCCAACCGCGAGCAACTGCTGGCGGCATTGTCCCAGGCGTTTGTCGATGGGCAGGCGCTGCGCACCTACCGCCATGCGCCGAATGCCGGGTCGCGCAAGTCCTGGGCGGCGGGGGATGCGTCGAGCCGTGGCGTACGCCTGGCGGACATGGCCATGCGTGGTGAGATGGGCATCCCCGGCGTGCTAAGTGCGCCGCAGTGGGGGTTCTACGACGTGCTGTTCAGCCATACCAACCAGGACCTGGCCCTCAAACCTGAGGCCAAGCGCACGTTCAGCCTGCCCCAGCCCTATGGCACCTATGTGATGGAAAACGTGCTGTTCAAGATCAGCTTTCCCGCCGAATTCCACGCCCAGACCGCCTGTGAAGCTGCCGTGACCTTGCACCCGCAGGTCAAGCACCGCTTGCACGAGATCGAGCGGATCGTGATCACCACCCACGAGTCGGCCATTCGCATCATTTCCAAGGTCGGCCCATTGGCCAATGCCGCCGACCGTGATCATTGCCTGCAATACATGACCGCCGTGCCCCTGGCGTTTGGCAACCTGGTGGCCGAACAGTACGAAGATGAGTTCCATGCCGCGCACCCGATCATCGATGAACTGCGCGGCAAAATGCAGATCGTCGAAGACCCACGCTACAGCCGCGAGTACCTGGAAGCTGACAAGCGCTCCATTGCCAACGCGGTGCAGGTGTTCTTCACCGATGGATCGAGCACCGAGCAGGTTGCGGTGCAATACCCGATTGGCCATCGTCGGCGCCGGGCAGATGGCATTCCCTTGCTGGAAGACAAGTTCAAGGCCAACCTGGCCACGCGGTTTACCGCCCAGCGCAGTGCCGAGATCTTTGCGTTGTGCAAGGACCAGGCACGGCTTGAGGCGACGTCGGTGAGCCGATTTGTGGCGCTTTGGGTGATCTGAAGGCCCGGCGGAGAAGGATGACGTTGAAATTGACATATCTTGCTATGCGTACGGCCTACCTCTCTTAGGAACCGTATTCCGATAAATGCCAATCAGATAGCCAGATGACCTGTAATACAGAGTCGTCTGGCCAGCAAGACCTGTGAGCCAAACACCGGAATCTGAGAGGTTCTTCATGACTAGCGTAAATTATCAGCCGTACGCGGCCCGCCATCCCTATGAAATGCCCCCCAAGCCAGCGCCCGCTCAGCACGAAGGCAGCGCTGAAGCGCCTATGTCCTCGCAGGCCCAGGCAGATTCAGCCTCACCTCGTCAGCCAATGACTGCCCAGCAGCGCGGGCAGTTCGCGGCACATAAAGCCCTGGTCAACTCACCGTCATCCCCGGTCAATACTGACCCGGCGCGGCTTGCACAGCTGTCCAAGGAAAACAATCAACTGAGCGAAAAACTTAACCAGTTGGTTGCTCAGTTCTCGCCCGTAATCAGGCAGCTTCAGAAGCAAGTGGCTGATCTGACTCAACAATTCAATACTATGAAGGCCTCGGAAAAATCGGGTTCCCCATCGAATCAAAGTGTCAGTGACAGTCCAGAGGCGCAACAGAGCCGTGTGTCATCTGAAGCGCCTGCCCGTGCAGAAGGCAGTACACCGGTGTCCGGGCAAGATACGCCTCGTAATCTGGAGCAATTGACTGCCGAAAATGATCAATTGCGCGAGACGGTTGGGCGGCTGCAAACCCAGTTCACTGCGGTGGTTGGCAAGCTGCAAGAGCAGATTCAGGGGTTGACTCAGAAAATGGGAGGGGCGGATACCTCTGCAAGTCAGACGCCTGCCGATACCCCGGCGTCGAAGACTGATAGCGATACCCCGGCTTCGAGGGCTGATAGCGCTACCTCGGCTTCAAAGACGGGTAGCGATGCCCCGTCGGACACTGGGTCAACTGAGCAAGCATCCAGCACCCGGGATGCCACGCCATCGGCTCAGCCCACTGAGCCAACGGCGGCGACCCGCAGCGTTGACGATCTTCTGCGCGAGAACGAGCAGCTGCGTACTCGCATTGATCAAATGATGAGTGAATTCACTCAGGTGATTACCCAACTGCAACAGCAAATCGCGCAATTGAGTAAGCAGATCAGTGCGATGGCGAAGTGATGGACACCATAAGCGGTCTATCGACTGCTGGTGGCATCATTCAAACCGCAAGATTACTCGCCGGTTATGCTTGCTCTTTTTCTCGATTTTCTCGCAGAACACCCGGCCGATTTCCTCGGTATTGACCACATGGGTGCCGCCACACGGCTGGATATCGATGCCGGCAATTTCAATCACCCGTACCGCGCCCTGGATCACCGGGGGCGCGACCGCTTGGGTGCGGGTGATCTGTAGCAGGGTGGAATATTCGGACGCCGGCATCGACAGCGACTTGACCTCATGGGCCTGCTCGATCAAGGCATTGAGGTCGCGGGTGATGCTTTCTTTGTCGAGGGTCATTTCCGGCAGGTCGAAATCCAGGCGGCCCTTGTCGGCGCTGATGCTGCAGCCGGTCACCGGTGCATCGATGATCGAGCACAGCAGGTGCAGGCAGGTGTGCATCTTCATGTGCTGGTAGCGCCGTTCCCAGTCCAGGCCGGCGTCTACCTGTATGCCAGCGCGCAATGATTCGGGGCAGTATTCCACTTGATGCCAGATGATCGAGCGCAGCACCGGGTCGCGCACGGTCCCGGTCACGCTGACCCGGCTGCCGTCCGGCAGGGTGAAGTAGCCAGTGTCGCCCGGTTGGCCACCGCCGGTGGGGTAGAACAGGGTGTGTTCCAGGGCCACGCCCTGTTCGCTGACGGCGATCACCCGGGCGCTGAAGGCGTTCTGGTAAGGCGCGCTGTCGAACAGCGCCAGGGTTTCCATGGTGTGTACGGACATGTTCATCCTCCAACGATCAGTGGGCTGGTTTGCAGCAGGCGTCGCACCATTGCGCTCAACCCTGGCGGGGAAAGCAGGGTGACCTCGAACTTCGGCCCGCACACTTTCAGGTTCAGGGGCAGGCGCGGGGGATAGCTGGGGGCCTGCAGGGTGCGCAGGCGGAATTGCAGGTGATGACGCTCCTTGACCGTGGGCTCCAGCACCAGGCTGGACAACGGATGGAAGTCCGCATCCAGCACCGTGACCCGGTGGCTGGTGTTGACTTCGCCGACCACATGCAGGCGTTCGTCGAGGGCAAACGCCCCAAGGTAATGGCTGGCGTCTGCCTCGTCGTTTTTCTGCAACTGGATCTGGTTGACCACCTTGACCTTGGTTCCTGCGGGCACATCCTGGGTAATGACACAGGAGGGGCTGATAAACACGTTGTCGCCAATCAGCACATAGCCCAGCACCCTGGCGCCCGCGCCGACCTCCACGTTGTTGCCCAGCCGTGGGTGGCGCTTGCCGTCCGGGTTGTTGGCGATGCCCCGGGCGCCGAGGGTCACACCACACAGGATGTAGCAGTCATTGCCGATCTCGCAGGTTTCGCCGATCACCGTGCCGAAGCCATGATCCAGGACAAAGCGCCGGCCAATGCGGGCGGCCGGGTGAATTTCGGCGCCGGACAGGATCTTGCCCTGGTTGCTCAAGGTCAGCGCGATGGCGCAGAACTGGCCGTGGAGCGGGTCGGAAAAATGCCATACCCGATGCGCCAGCCGGTAATACAGCACGGCCTTGAATGAGGCATAGGACTCCAGGATCAGCTCGCCCCGGCCCCTGGACGCCGGATCGCGCCAGGCATAGGCGATCAGGTCCTCGGCCACTTCCTGCGCCGCCGGCTGGATCAGCGCCGCCAGGTGTGGCTGCAACTGTGCCATCTGCGCCGGCGACAGGGTCTTGATGAGGTGGGTCAGCAACTCATCGTGCAGCTGTTGCATGTCGATAAAGCCTCCCATGGAAGGCACCCCCGTAATTGTCGTTATTCGAAACAGGGCAGATAACTGTCGGCGCTGTCGTACACCATGGTCAGGACGACGGTGTCGGTGGGCAGTTCCGGGGCGAGCCTGGCGATGGCCACCATATTGGCGGCCGACGACAGCCCCAGGCTGATGGCATCGGTACGCATGATGCGCTTCATCATTTCCAGGCAGTCGAGGCGCGAGACCTTGAGCATGCCGTCGAGCACGTCCAGGTTGAGAATGCTCGGGATCAGGCCGATGGACAGGCCCTGGATATGGTGGGGCGCATGGCGGTCGCTGAGCAGGTCGCATTCCTCGGGCTCCACCCCCATCACGCGGATCCGTGGCCAGGCGGCCTTGAGGGTTTCACCGATCCCGGTGATATGGCCCCCGGTACCGATACCGCTGACAAAGTAGTCGACCTGGCGTTCGCCAAAGGCGCGGAGGATTTCCGGGGCGGTGGTATCGCGGTGGGTCTGGGGGTTGGCGCCGTTGCGCTGCTGGTTGAGCATGACGAAGCTGGGGTTCTCCAGCTGTAGTTCCATGCACTTTTCGCCATGGGAGTTGTTGCCCAGGCGGCTGTCCGACAGCACCACCTTGGCGCCATACAGGCGCAGCAGTTTTTGCTTGTCGGGGCTGTAGTTGTCGGGAATCACCAGCACCACTTTGTAGCCCAGCACGTTGCCGGCCATGACCAGGCCGATGCCGGTGTTGCCACCGCTGGGTTCGATGATGGTTTGCCCCGAATCACGAATCAGGATGCCCCGGCGCTCGGCGTCGAGGATCATGCCCAGGGCGATTCGCGCCTTGTGGCTACCGCCCGGGTTCAGGGATTCAAGCTTGGCGAAGACCTCGATGCCGAGGTCTTCGGAGAATTGGGCCAGGCGCACGATGGGTGTCTGGCCAATGGCGTCGAGTATGGAGTTATGCAGCATTGGATAAGTCCCCCCAAGGCCTGTGATCAGTACAAAGGCATGTCGGGTTCGACGTCGCGTACCCAGTGTTTCATGCCGCCTTCAAGCACCCGGGTGTTGGCAAAGCCTGCGGCCAGCAGGGTACTGGCGGCTTGCTCGGCGCGGATGCCGGCGTAGCAGATCAGGTAATGGGTGTGGTCGCGGCTGAGGGTGTCGAGTTG
Source organism: Pseudomonas sp. GW821-FHT01D09 (assembly GCF_059422465.1). NCBI lineage: Bacteria > Pseudomonadati > Pseudomonadota > Gammaproteobacteria > Pseudomonadales > Pseudomonadaceae > Pseudomonas > Pseudomonas sp. GW821-FHT01D09. The sequence continues at coordinate 23,197 of NZ_JBWKWY010000011.1, read as the reverse complement.
TTCGTCGAGCTGGGCCAGGGGGATATGGACCACGCCGGGCAGTTGGCATACCTCCAGCTCGCTGGCGTCGCGCACATCCAGCAGGATATCGGCGCTGCTGCGCTGTTCCAGCAACTGCTTGAGCACCTGGGGCTTGATGTAGTGCTCTGCGGCCAGGCTGGGGGCGCTGCGGATGGCATCGGCACACACGGTAGCCGCCGGCGGGTGTTCTTCACGCAGCTCGGAGCAGCACGGGCAGTCGGCGCGACGCTTGAAGCGGATTTCACTGAACTTCATGGCCAGGGCATCAAAGCGCATCAACCGGCCGGACAAGGATTCGCCCAGGCCGATCAGCAGCTTGATCGCCTCGGTGGCTTGGATCATCCCGATCACGCCGGGCAGTACGCCGATCACCCCGCCGGCGCTGCAATTGGGCGCCAGTTCCGCCGGTGGCGCGTGGGGGTACAGGCAGCGATAGCAGGGCCCGCCCTGATAATTGAACACGCTGATCTGGCCGTCGAAGCGGTAGATCGCACCGTACACCAGCGGCTTGCCCAGCTGCACGCAGACATCATTGACGAGGTAGCGGGTCTCGAAGTTGTCGGTGCCGTCGATCACCAGGTCGTAGGCGCCGACCAGCTCCAGGGCGTTGTCGGCATTCAGCGCGGTGTCGTAGGTGTTGATCTGGATATGCGCGTTGAGGTCCTGCAGCCGGCGCTTGGCGGATTCGACCTTGGGCAGGCCCAGGGTGCTGTTGCCATGCACGACCTGGCGTTGCAGGTTGCTGCTTTCCACCACATCGAAGTCCACCAGCCCCAGGGTGCCGATGCCGGCAGCGGCCAGGTACAGGCTGATGGGCGAACCCAGGCCGCCGGTGCCAATGATCAGCACCCTGGCTTTCTTCAGGTTCAGTTGCCCTTCGCGGCCCACGCCGGGCAGGGTGATATGGCGCACATAGCGCTGTACTTCCTCATTGCTCAGGGGCTCGATGTCCATGCCGCCGGAGGTGGCGAGCAGCACTTCGATTTTTGCTTTTTCGGGCAGCGGCTCGTCGGGGCCGATCAGCGCTTCCCCGGCCGTGAACAGGAAGTGTTCCTTGAGCTGGCCGTTGTTGTCGTGGAACAGGTGCGCCCGCAGTTGTGGGTAGCGGGTGCAGGTGTCTTCAATGACTTCGCGCAATGTCGATCCGGCACCCTCGAGGGTCGATTCTGGCAACTTGGCCACGCGGGCCAGGATGTCGGGGAAAGAGACAGCGTTCATGTACAACTCCGTTTGCAGGTCGTTGAAGGGGTTGAGGGCGAAGTGCGTGCCATCCCAGGCAAACAGCTTCGACCCAAGGGCCTTGCCCTGGCGGACATCCACCACCAGGTAGCTGACGGGGTAGATCGGTTCCCCCATGTAGAGGGCCTTGTCCTGATCCTCGTCGCTGAAATAGGCACCGACATCCGGGTGGGAGTGGTAGATCACCACCACCGGGTTGTCCGTGCGAAAGGCCTTGTTCATCAGCAGCGTGTCGGTCACCGAGAAGGTGTAGCCGTTGGCCGCGCTGCGTGGGTAGGCCTCGGGGTTCTTGTGGTGCAACTCGTTCTGGATATTGCTGCCCAGGTACACGCTGCCATCGGCGAAGACAAAGCCGCAGCACTCTTCGGGGTAGGTGCGGCTGGCGTGGGCGTAGATCTGTTCCAGGGCGGTTTGGCGGAGGACGTCCATGTTTCTCTCGCGTGGTGGGGGAAAGGTCAATTGGGCTTGGCCAGTAGCTTTTCGATGGGCAACTTGGTGATGGCAAAGCCGGCCAGCAGGATCGCCGAGTACAGCATCAGGTCCCGGGACAGTTCCAGGCCTTCGTACCAGGCGCCGATGATCACGGCGAATACCGGGAAAATAATGAAGACGAACGACAGGATGATCGGGCTCAGGCGCTTGAGCAGCATGAAGTACACGATAAAACCACCGACCGAGGCCACCAGCCCCAGGTAGAACAGGGCGCTCCAGGAGCGCAGGGTGATGGCCTCGAAGGTCGGCGATTCAAACCACAGCCCGGCGACGAACAGCATCAGCCCGGCAATCCCGATGGGCAGGGTGTTGTAGGTGATCACACTGATGGCGCTGCCTTTTTGCTTGGTGATGACATAGCACAAGGCATGCATGATCGCGGCGCTCAGAATCGCCAGGACGCCAAAGAACTCGGCATGGTCAAGGTGCAGGCCCTGGCTCTTGATGATCATGTACAGGCTGGCGAAGCCGATGCCGATCCCCACCACTTGGGAGAAGTAGATGCGTTCGCGCAGGAACAGCGCCGAGAAGATCAGGATAAACACCGGCATGCAGCTGAACAGCAGGGCGGTGAGGCCGGACGAGACGTGCATCTCGCCGTAGTTGAGCAGGTAGTAAGGGATGCTGAAGTAGGAGAGGGTCACGAAGACGAAGAACCAGCGGCTTTCCCGGGGGAACAGGATAGGTTCGCGACGCACCAGGGCAAAACACAGGAACAGCGGAAAGGCGATCAAAAAGCGCAAGCCCGCCGAGGTCAATGGCGGCACGCTTTCCACCGCGATCTTGATCCCCAGCCAGGTAGTGCCCCAGCTCAGGCAGACAATCAGGAACATCACGCTGGTGATCAGGCCTGCCAGCCATTGCTTGTGTGATTTGTTTTTTTCGGCATTTTCGAGAACGGCGGACATTGGCATCGTTTATTGCTTCCCTGAGCCGGAATTGAACTCTATATTGAACTTGTAATTAGAGGTTTCACCCGGTGATTGAACCCGTAAAGCACACTATTAGGGCGAATGATGGCTGTCAAAACAAATATTGACATGGTGTCAATTATGCGAGAGGGCCTGTCCAATGGGCAGGGCGTGAAGTACAAACGCCTGTCCGACGTCATGGAGCGGGGCATCCTCGAAGGCTTGATCGAACCGGGGCGCAAACTGCCGCCTCACCGGGTGCTTTCCGATAACTTGGGGGTGACCATCGGCACCATCAGCCGCGCCTACGGTGAGCTGGAACGCCTGGGCCTGGTGGTGGCGCGGGTGGGTGACGGCACGTTCGTACGCAAGCGTGGGATGGAGCGCCAGCGCGATGAAGGTTTTCGCAATTTCAGCGAGGAGCCGCGCCAGTACTTCGATATGAGTCGCAATATGCATATCCCGGGGCAGGAGACCGCGTTCCTGGCCCAGGGCTTTGAAACCCTGGCCACCAATGCCAAGTTCCTGCAGGACATCAGTGCCTACACCCCGGACGCCGGTTTGCCCCGCTACCGCTCGGCGGGCGCGCAATGGTTGGTGCAGCGCGACTTTCATCCGATTCCCGAGCAGGTCATCTGTGTCAATGGCGGCCAGCATGGGTTGCTGTGCGCCTTGATGGCGTTGGTGCGCGCTGGCGATACGGTGGTGACCGAGCAGTTGACCTACCCTGGGCTGATTACTGCCGCACGGATGCTTGGCATCCGCCTGATCGGCCTGGAAATGGATGAGGAGGGCGTGTTGCCGGCGGCCCTGGAGGAAGTCTGCCGCAATCACCGGGTCTCGGCCCTGTATTGCACGCCAACCATCCAGAACCCGACGACGGCGGTCTTGTCGGTTGCCCGTCGCGAGGCGCTGGTCAGGGTCTGTCGTGAGCACAACCTGCTGATTTTGGAAGACGAGGCCCATGGTGTCCTGGTGGAAGACCGTCCGCCGCCCCTGAGTCATTTTGCCCCGGAGCGTACGATTCTGATCAGTAGCCTGAGCAAGGCGGTGTCGGCAGGCCTGCGGGTGGGGTATGTGCATGCGCCACCGGCGCTGGTCAGCCGTATTTCTGCGGCTTTGCGCTCAACCTGCTGGATGGCCACGCCGGTGACCCTGGAGTTGGCCACGCAATGGATTGAAAACGGTACGGCAGAGTATCTGTTGCATCAGCAGATCAGCGAAATCAGCCGCCGCAAGGCGTTGGTCGAAGACCTGCTGAGCGGCCTGGAATACCGTACGCACCCCAACAGCCCGCACTTCTGGATTGAAGTCCCGGAGCCTTGGCGGGCGTCGGAAATCGAGGCGGAACTCAAGCAGAACAATTACCTGATCGCCACCGCAGAAGCCTTTGCCGTGGGGCAGACGGCGGTGCCGCAGTTTATCCGGGCGAGTATCTGCAATACGTCGGGGGATGATCAGTTGCTGAGGGCGGGGTTTGATGCGCTGGCCACGGCGCTGGGGCAGGGGGGGGGCCGGTTTCATCTATAAACTGAGCAGGCTTGTTGCGGCAAACCCCAATGCCGTTCAGTCAAGCGAACGCAATGCTCAAAGCAGTGAACATCCCCTGTGGGAGCGGGCTTGTCGGATCGCCGCATCGCCGCGAAGACGTCGGCCCAGCAAACATTGATGTTTGACTGACCCACTGCTTTCGCGAGCAAGCCCGCTCCCACAGGTTATTTGAAACGCCGCTCAACCCCCTTTTCCACGAGGATCTTCGCCGAAATCTCTTCCACCGAAAAATGGGTGGAGTTGATGTGCGCAATATTTTCCCGGCGGAACAGGTTTTCCACTTCCCGCACCTCGAACTCGCACTGGGCATAGCTCGAATAGCGGCTGTTGGGCTTGCGTTCGTTACGGATCGCCGTCAGCCGGTCCGGGTCAATGGTCAGGCCGAACAGCTTGTGCTGATGGGTACGCAGCACCGCTGGCAGTTGCAGGCGCTCCATGTCGTCCTCGGTCAGCGGGTAGTTGGCCGCACGGATGCCGAATTGCATGGCCATATACAGGCAGGTCGGGGTCTTGCCGCAGCGCGACACACCGACCAGGATCAGGTCGGCCTTGTCGTAGTAGTGGGTGCGGGCGCCGTCGTCGTTGTCCAGGGCGAAGTTGACCGCCTCGATCCGCTCCATGTAGTTGGAGTTATGGCCAATGGAATGGGACTTGCCCACGGAGTATGAGGAATGTTCACTCAGCTCTTGTTCCAGGGGCGCGAGGAAGGTCGAGAAGATGTCGATCATGAAACCATTGGAGGTCGCGAGGATCTCACGGATGTCCTGATTGACGATGGTGTCGAAAATGATCGGGCGCACACCGTCTTTTTCGGCGGCCAGATTGATTTGTTGTACCATGGCCCGCGCTTTATCCACGTTATCGATATAAGGCCGGGTGAATTTGGCGAAGGTAATGCTTTCAAACTGTGCCAGCAGGCTCTGACCCAGGGTTTCGGCGGTAATGCCGGTGCCATCGGAGATAAAGAAAGCAGATCGTTTCATTTGAGCCTTGGGCCTTAAGCTGATGACGAATCTTGGATATGATAGGCGCGATTTTGCCGTCCCACAGTGGGCCGCATTCTCACTTATTTTCCAGGTCCAGGCCACAAACGCCGGTAAATGCTCCTATTGAGCCGCCGGCGCCCTGAGCTTTTCCAACACAGTTAGTGGAGAGATCACCTTGGTAGAGTACGTAGTTTCCCTCGATAAGCTCGGCGTCCATGATGTAGAGCATGTGGGGGGCAAGAACGCATCCCTCGGCGAGATGATCAGTAATCTTGCGGGCGCTGGTGTCTCGGTGCCCGGTGGTTTCGCCACCACGGCCCAGGCATACCGCGACTTCCTCGAACTGAGCGGCCTCAACGACCAGATCCACGCTGCCCTGGATGCCCTGGACGTGGATGATGTCAACGCCCTGGCCAAGACCGGCGCGCAGATCCGTCAGTGGATCATGGAAGCCGAGTTCCCCGAGAAGCTCAACGCCGAAATCCGCACCGCCTTCGCCACCCTGTCGGCCGGCAACCCGGACATGGCCGTCGCCGTGCGTTCCTCGGCCACCGCCGAAGACTTGCCCGACGCCTCTTTCGCCGGCCAGCAGGAAACCTTCCTGAACATCCGTGGCGTGGAAAACGTCATCCGCGCGGCCAAGGAAGTCTTTGCCTCGCTGTTCAACGACCGCGCCATTTCCTACCGTGTACACCAGGGTTTCGATCACAAGCTGGTGGCCCTGTCTGCCGGCGTGCAGCGCATGGTGCGTTCGGAAACCGGTACTGCCGGCGTGATGTTCACCCTGGACACTGAGTCGGGCTTTCGTGACGTGGTGTTTATCACCGGCGCCTACGGCCTGGGTGAAACCGTCGTACAAGGCGCGGTCAACCCAGACGAGTTCTACGTGCACAAGCACACCCTTGAAGCCGGTCGCCCGGCGATCCTGCGCCGCAACCTGGGCAGCAAGGCCATCAAGATGATCTACGGCGACGAGGCCAAGGCCGGTCGCTCGGTGAAAACCGTTGATGTCGACAAGGCCGAGCGTGCGCGCTTCTGCCTCAGCGACGCCGAAGTCAGCGAATTGGCCAAACAGGCGATGATCATCGAGAAGCACTACAAGTGCCCGATGGACATCGAATGGGCCAAGGACGGCGACGATGGCAAGCTGTACATCGTCCAGGCCCGCCCGGAAACCGTGAAGAGCCGCACCTCGGCCAATGTCATGGAACGCTACCTGCTGAAAGAAACCGGTACCGTACTGGTCGAAGGCCGTGCCATCGGCCAGCGCATCGGCGCCGGCAAGGTGCGGATCATCAAGGACGTGTCCGAGATGGACAAGGTCCAGCCGGGTGACGTGCTGGTCTCCGACATGACCGACCCGGACTGGGAACCGGTGATGAAGCGCGCCAGCGCCATCGTCACCAACCGTGGCGGGCGTACCTGCCACGCGGCGATCATCGCCCGTGAGCTGGGGATCCCGGCAGTGGTCGGTTGCGGCAACGCCACCCAACTGCTCAAGGATGGCCAGGGCGTGACCGTGTCCTGCGCCGAAGGCGATACCGGTTTCATTTTTGAAGGTGAGCTGGGCTTCGATATCAAGCAGAACTCCATCGATGCCATGCCGGACCTGCCGTTCAAGATCATGATGAACGTCGGCAACCCCGACCGTGCCTTCGACTTCGCGCAATTGCCGAACGCCGGCGTAGGCCTGGCCCGCCTGGAATTCATCATCAACCGCATGATCGGCGTGCACCCCAAGGCCCTGTTGAACTACGACGGCCTGCCGGTAGAGATCAAGGACAGCGTCGACAAGCGCATCGCCGGCTATAACGACCCGGTGGGCTTCTACGTCGAGAAGCTGGTGGAAGGCATCAGCACCCTGGCGGCGGCCTTCTGGCCGAAGAAAGTCATCGTGCGCCTGTCGGACTTCAAGTCCAACGAATACGCGAACCTGATCGGCGGCAAGCTCTACGAGCCGGAAGAAGAGAACCCGATGCTGGGCTTCCGTGGCGCCTCGCGTTATATCAGCGAAGCGTTCCGTGACTGCTTCGAGCTCGAATGCCGTGCCCTCAAGCGTGTGCGCAACGAGATGGGCCTGACCAACGTCGAGATCATGGTGCCGTTTGTGCGCACCCTGGGCGAAGCGAGCCAGGTCGTGGACCTGCTGGCCGAGAACGGCCTGACCCGTGGCGAAAACGGCCTGCGCGTGATCATGATGTGCGAGCTGCCGTCCAACGCCATCCTCGCCGAAGAGTTCCTGGAGTTCTTCGACGGTTTCTCCATCGGCTCCAACGACCTGACCCAGTTGACCCTGGGCCTGGACCGCGACTCCGGGATCATCGCGCACCTGTTTGACGAGCGAAATCCGGCGGTCAAGAAGCTGCTGGCCAACGCCATCCAGGCCTGTAACAAGGCCGGCAAGTACATCGGTATCTGCGGCCAGGGCCCTTCCGATCACCCGGACCTGGCCAAATGGCTGATGGAACAGGGTATCGAAAGCGTCTCGCTGAACCCCGATTCTGTGCTGGAAACCTGGTTCTTCCTGGCTGAAGGCCAAGCCTCGGCGTAATTGCCATCTGCCGGCCAGCCAGTGTGGCGGGCCGGCATTTCTCATTCTGTACAGGGCGGAACTCCTACCGGACGCCGCCCTTTTTTGTGCAAGAAGATTATGCAAAGCAGCAGCAACCTGTTTCCCGTCGCCTTGATCAGTGCTGAACGTCGTGGCGACCTGAGTGAAGATGTCTATCGCCTCAAGCCTGGCAACAGCCCCGACGGCACCGTAGAACTGGCGGTGACGCGCCTGGGCCTGGCCGATGTCGCGCAAAGCCGTGGCATACCGGTGGTGCTGGTGCATGGCAGCTTTTCCAATCGGCGCTTCTGGTATTCGCCCAAGGGCATTGGCCTGGGGGCGTACCTGGCGCGCCAGGGCTTTGATGTATGGATCCCGGAGATGCGCGGCCATGGGCTTTCCCGACGCAACCAGGACTATGCCAAAAATCGTGTCGCCGACTATGCTCGTTACGACTTGCCCGCCATTGCCGCCTTTGTGCGTGAGCAAAGCGCGCAGATCCCGCACTGGATCGGCCACTCGCTGGGTGGCACGACCCTGGCGGCAGCCTTGGGTGGCCAGTATCTGGGCGCGCCGGCAGTGGCGTCGGTGGCGCTGTTTGGCTGCCAGGTCAGTCGCACTTACTGGCCGTTGAAAATTCCGCCGGTGGAGTGGGGCGGGCGCTTGATCCTCAAGCGCTTTGCCCTGCTCTCCGGTTCGCGGCTCAAGCGTGGCCCGGAAGACGAGCCCATCGGCCTGGCCCTGGAAAGCATGCGCTGGCACGGTTTGTTCGGGCGTTTTGGCGATGCCGAGCGCGACTGGTGGAAAGGCCTGGCCGAGGTCGATGTGCCGCTTTTGGCTGTGAGTGCCGCTGGTGATCATCAAGACCCGGACTGGGCCTGCCGCAAGCTGTTTGACCAAGTGGGCAGCGCGCACCGTCAATACCTGTGCCTGGGACGCAAGCAAGGGTTCAGCGGTGATTTCGGGCATGTGGAGATGCTGGTCAGTAAAGCGGCGCAGGCCGAAGTGTGGCCACTGGTGCAACGTTGGCTGAAAGATCCGCTGACACCTTTGGTGGGGGCGCAGGCGCAAGAGCTCGCGAGCGTCTGAGCAAGGGCTCTAACAAGGGCGTTTCACTCGAGATGGCTTGCGGCTAAGATATGACGTTTCGGGATGTTTTGGTCATATTCAGTCGCGCAGTGGCTATTGCGTTACAGCCGGGTGGGTCTGATCATGGCGGCCCGTGAGGCGGCAGGTCTTAAAGAATGCCCCTTGCGATGCGTTTTCCTGATGTAGCTGTGGATGTTCGACACCTTCTTTCACCGACAGGAGTTTTTCGATGAACCATTACGTTACCCCCGACCTGTGTGACGCCTACCCAGACCTGGTACAGGTGCTGGAGCCGATGTTCGCCAACTTTGGTGGCCGGGACTCCTTCGGTGGCCAGATCGTGACCGTCAAGTGTTTTGAAGACAACTCCCGGGTCAAGGAACAGGCCGAGCTGGAGGGCACTGGCAAAGTGCTGGTGGTTGACGGTGGGGGTTCGCTGCGCTGCGCCTTGCTGGGCGACATGATCGCCGAAAGAGCCGCGAAAAATGGCTGGGAAGGCTTGGTGATCTACGGTTGTGTGCGTGATGTCGATGTCCTCGCCCAGACCGACCTGGGCGTGCAGGCTCTGGCCAGCCACCCGAAGAAGAGTCATCGCCAGGGCGTGGGCGACCTGGGTGGGGCCGTGACCTTTGCCGGCGTGACATTCCGTCCCGGTGAATATGTCTACGCCGATAACAATGGCGTGATTGTTTCGCCCAGCCCGCTGAAAATGCCTGAATAATTGCAGTAGCCGACAGGGGTGAGGATGTTCGAGGAAGAAAACGCGCAGTGGGGGCTGGTGCATGCCCTGGTGCTGGACGGTAAAGGCGGTGCGCGTTCGATTGCCCGGACTGAGCTTGACGACCTGCAACTGCAGCCCCAGGAAAGCCTGTGGCTGCACTGGGATCGCAGTCACCCCCAGACCCAGACCTGGTTGCGCCAAGCCAGTGGCCTGAGCGAGTTTGCCTGTGATCTGCTGCTGGAGGAGAACACCCGCCCACGGCTATTGCCGTTGCCGGACGACGAGTTGTTGCTGTTTTTGCGCGGGATCAACCTCAACCCTGGGGCTGAGCCGGAAGACATGGTGTCGGTGCGTATCTTTGCCTCGGCTGACCGGGTGATCTCCCTGCGCCTGCGGCCCTTGCGCGCCACCGACGAGTTGCTGGTGCAGTTGGCGGATGGAAAAGGCCCCAGGAGCGCTTCCGAGCTGATCCTGTACATGGCGCAGTACCTGACCCATAAAGTGCAGGATCTGGTCAGCGACCTGTCTGAAATCGTCGATATCGAAGAAGAAAAACTGGATGCCGACGAACGGTATACCCCGGAACATGGCAGTGTCCTGCAGATCCGTCGGCGTGCCGCCGCGCTCAAGCGTTTCCTGGCACCGCAGCGCGATATCTTCGCGCAACTGACACGCATAAAACTGCCATGGTTCGTCGATGACGATGCCGACTACTGGAATGAATTGAATAACAGCCTGACCCGTTACCTGGAAGAGCTGGAACTGAGCCGGGAGCGCGTGGGGCTGGTGCTGGAGGCCGAGGATCGGCGTTTAAGCGTGCGCATGAACCGCACCATGTACCGCTTCGGGATCATCACCGGGATCTTTTTGCCAATGAGTTTTCTGACAGGGTTGCTGGGGATCAACGTGGGTGGCATTCCGTTCTCCGAGAGCCCCTATGGCTTCGCGGTGGCCTGCCTGTTGATGATCTCGGTGGCCCTTGGGCAGTGGTGGTTATTCCGACGTTTACGCTGGGTTTGACCTGAACGTGACCTGAATGGTGGGAGAGGTCATGTGACCCGACGAATTTTGCCCTCGTCTTTTAAATCACTTGCGAGAGGTCCCTATGCACGATCCGTTTGAACAGTCTCTGCGTGACATGCTTAACGCTTCGCCGTCCAACCGGGACGACGATGCCTGCCTGGGCCGCGTACTGAAAACTGCCAACCGCCAGGTAGGCGCGGGCGACCTGTTTGGTCTGCTCGGCCGCTGGGTGCCGGCACTGATGATGGCGCTGAACAATGGTTCGGCCCATGTATCACCTGTTTCTCGTCGTAAACCTATTGCTCGCACTGTTGATAAGGCTGATTGAATATGGAACTTGATCTCTGGACGCAGAGTCTGGTCACTGCAATGACGGCGTTGTGGACCAAGGTGGCGAATTTCATTCCCAACCTGTTTGGTGCGCTGGTGCTGGTGTTGCTGGGTTTTGTCGTGGCCAAGCTGCTCGACACCCTGCTCTCCAAATTGCTCGCCAAGCTGGGCCTCGATCGCTTGATGGCGGGCACCGGATTGACCAAGCTGCTGGGGCGCGTCGGGCTGCAAGTACCGATCTCGACCCTGATCGGCAAGATCGTCTATTGGTTTGTTTTGCTGATTTTCCTGGTTTCTGCGGCTCAATCCCTTGGACTTGAGCGAGTTTCAGCTACGCTCGACATGCTGGCGCTGTATTTGCCGAAAGTATTCGGCGGCGCGCTGGTGTTGCTGGTGGGGGTTTTGCTGGCGCAACTGGCCAATGGGCTGGTGCGCGGCGCTGCCGAAGGGGTGGGCCTGGATTATGCCAGCGGCCTGGGGCGAATCGCTCAGGGGCTGGTGATCATCATCAGTATTTCGGTGGCGATCAGCCAGTTGGAGGTCAAGACTGACCTGCTCAACCATGTGATTGTGATCGTTTTGATTACCGTTGGTCTGGCCGTTGCGTTGGCGATGGGGCTGGGAAGTCGGGGAATTGCGGGGCAGATTCTTGCGGGAATCTATGTGCGTGAGTTGTATCAGGTTGGGCAATACGTGCGTGTTGGCGAGGTCGAAGGGCAGATTGAAGAGATCGGCACGGTGAAAACTACGGTGCTGACCGATGATGGCGAACTAGTGTCGCTGTCCAATCGGGTTCTGCTGGAACAGCAGGTCAATAGCCGCTAACCCGGTAAATCCTGCTAATGTACGCCGCCGCAAACCTGGGTACCCAGGCAGTGGCGGACATTGACCTGACTGTCGGCACGACTTGTTTTGAATAAAGCCCAAACGCTGTCCACGCGCTATGACCCCCGTGAGCTCTCTGATGAGGAGTTGGTCGCGCGCTCGCACACGGAGCTGTTTCACGTAACACGCGCGTACGAAGAATTGATGCGCAGGTATCAACGCACTCTGTTCAACGTTTGTTCAAGGTATTTAGGGAACGATCGTGATGCGGATGATGTCTGTCAGGAAGTGATGCTCAAGGTGTTGTATGGCCTGAAGAACTTCGAGGGCAAATCGAAGTTCAAAACCTGGCTGTACAGCATCACGTACAACGAGTGCATCACGCAGTATCGTAAGGAACGGCGAAAGCGTCGCTTGATGGACGCCTTGAGCCTCGACCCCCTTGAGGAGGCGTCTGAAGAAAAGACGCCGGCACCCGAGGAGAAGGGCGGGCTTGATCGCTGGTTGGTGCATGTGAATCCAATTGACCGGGAAATTTTGGTGCTACGATTTGTCGCAGAACTGGAATTTCAGGAAATTGCTGACATTATGCATATGGGTTTGAGTGCTACAAAAATGCGTTACAAGCGTGCTCTTGATAAATTACGTGAGAAATTTGCGGACAGTACTGAAACTTAGTTCGGTGCAAATATCTCTTACGTGTAGGCAAGTTCTGTTAGACTTGTCGCCGAGTTGTCCCCCGGTATGTGGGACTGCTTTACAATCACCAGATGGGGATTTAACGGATGAAACTGAAAAACACCTTGGGCTTGGCCATTGGTTCTCTTATTGCCGCTACTTCTTTCGGCGTTCTGGCACAAGGCCAAGGCGCAGTTGAAGGCGAGCTGTTCTACAAGAAGCAGTACAACGATAGCGTCAAGCACATCGAAGACGGCTTCAATCCTGGCGCTCGCATCGGTTACTTCCTGACCGACGACCTGTCCTTGAACCTGTCCTACGACAAGACCAACCACACCCGTTCGAACGACGGTACTGGCAACCAGAAGATCAAAGGTGATACCGGCAGCCTGACTGCTCAGTACCACTTCGGTCAGGCTGGCGTTGACAGCCTGCGTCCATACGTAGAAGGCGGTTTCGGTCACCAGAGCCGTACCAACGTACTGGCTGACGGTCACAGCGGTCGCGATCAGACCACTCAAGCCATCATCGGCACCGGTGTTAAGTACTACTTCACCAACAACCTGTACGCTCGTGCCGGTGTTGAAGCTGACTACGGTCTGGACAACGGCAAGTGGGATTACTCCGCACTGGTCGGCCTGGGCGTAAACTTCGGCGGTAACGCTGGCGCAGCAGCTCCAGCTCCTACCCCAGCACCAGCTCCAGAGCCAGTTCCAGAGCCAGAAGCTCCGGTTGCTCAGGTTGTTCGTGTTGAGCTGGACGTGAAGTTCGACTTCGACAAGGCCACTGTTAAGCCTAACAGCTACGGCGACGTGAAAAACCTGGCCGACTTCATGGCTCAGTACCCAGCTACCAACGTAGAAGTTGCTGGTCACACTGACTCCGTCGGTCCAGACGCCTACAACCAGAAGCTGTCCCAGCGTCGTGCTGACGCTGTTAAGCAAGTCCTGGTTAAAGATGGCGTAGCTCCTAGCCGTATCACTTCGGTTGGTTACGGCGAATCCCGCCCAGTTGCTGACAACGCAACTGAAGCTGGTCGTGCTGTTAACCGTCGTGTAGAAGCGTCGGTTGAAGCTCAAGCTCAGTAATTACTGAGTGCTAGAAAAAAGCCCGGCTTAGGCCGGGCTTTTTTTCGCCTGCCATTTGCCTCAGGCGCTGGCCAGCAAGGCGGCTTCTACGGCTGTGGCTGCTACTGCGCCGATCACCAGGATGGCTGGGCTCTTCAAGGCAAACGCTTTAGCATCCTCCTGCATACGCGTCAGGGAGCTGCGACATTCGCGCTGCTGGGGCAGCGAGGCGTTCTCGATCATGGCCACCGGCATGTCTGCGGCCATCCCACCTTCCAGTAACTGCTGGGCAATCTCTGAAAGCTTCGCCACACCCATGTAGACCACCAGTGTCGTGCCACCCTCGGCCAGTGCCCGCCAATTTAGGCTACTGTCGTCCTGGGTATGGGCGGTGACAAGCGTTACGCCACGACTGACTCCACGCAACGTCAGCGGTATGTCGCAGTGGGTTGCACCCGCCAGGCCAGCCGTGATGCCATTGACCAATTCCACGCTCACCCCACGAGCCCGCAGCCAGCTGGCCTCTTCGCCACCTCGCCCAAAAATGCATGGATCGCCGCCCTTCAGGCGCGCCACGCATTTACCCTGGCGTGCATAACGCAGCATCAAGCGATGAATGAAATCCTGAGGCGTGGAACGGCACCCCCCGCGCTTGCCGACGGTAATCACCCGTGTCCCGGGGCAATGCTCAAGTACCGCCGGGTTGACCAAATCATCAATCAGCACCACATCGGCCTCGTGCAGGGCGCGTACCGCCTTGAGGGTCAACAACTCCGGGTCACCTGGGCCTGCGCCCACCAGCCAGATTTTTGCGTTCATCGGTATTGCCCTCGCACACTGATGGCGATTGGTTGCGAAGTGCTCGCCAATAGCCGTTTGATTTCGGGCACGCAGGAACCACATTGCGTGCCGCAGCCCAATGCTTGTTTCAGCCCGTCCAGGTCCAAGCCACGGTCAATGCCGGCGCCTATCGCGCTTTCACTGACGTTTTTGCAGTTGCAGAGAATTCTGTTACGGGTCGCTCCACCACCGGGCGGCGCGCTTAGCGGTGCCAGCAGCCAACGGCGTAATTGCTCGTCGGCCCGGCCTTCCAGCCACAGGTTTTGCAGCCAGTGGCGGGCGAGGGTTTCGCCGGCCAGGCGGATTGCGGTAATCCGGCCTTTTTCGATCTTTACCCGTTTACCGATGGAGCGCCGTGGGTCGTCATAGGCCATGACTGGGCCGTCATTGAGCCCCAGCAATTGGTCGATGTTCTGGAGCCGTTGCAGATCCGGCGCTTCGCTATGTGCCGCCCGCACCAGCAGGGCAGGCCGCTCGCGCCCCGCCAGGCTCAGGCTGACATAGGCAAAACCCTCGCACAGGGGGCGCAACGCTTCAAAGTGTTGTTGCACATCGCCCTCGATCAGCGCGAACAAGTGCCAGGGCAATTGCACGGCTTCCAGGCGCACACCGCTGTGCTTGAGCTCCGGTTGTTTCGACAAGGGGTCGAACGCCGGCTGGGTCAGTGTGTTGACGCCACCCTTGAGAAAGCGATCGCCCCAATGCATGGGCAGGAATGCCTGGCCGGGTCGTACGCTGTCATCGCGGGTCACCGCCACAATCACCTGGCCGCGACGGCTCTTGAGGTTGACCAGATCGCCCTCCTTGAGACGGTGCCGGCGCAACTCGTCCGGGTGCAGGCTGAGCAAGGCTTCGCCGACATGGCCGAAGAGCTGCGCCGCCGTGCCGGTACGGCTCATGCCGTGCCATTGGTCACGCAGGCGGCCGGTGATCAGGGTCAGGGGAAAGCGCGCATCACGTTGCTCCTTGGCGGCGCGATATGGCTCGGCGACAAACTGCGCACGGCCACTGGCAGTCGGGAAGCGGCCGTCGATGTACAGCCGTGGCGTGCCAGCCTGCGCCTCTGTGGGAAACGGCCATTGCTGCGGGCCGATTCGGTCGAGCAGGGCGTGGCTGATGCCCGACAGGTCCAGGTCCCGACCACGAGTCAACATCTTGAACTCGTCAAAAACCTGCGCAGGTTGCTCAAAGGCAAACAGGCTGGGCAGGCCAGGTCGCAAGCGCCGCTCCAGGCGTTGGGCGAAATCCACGGTAATCGCCCAGTCCGGCCGCGCTTCACCCGGTGGGGCAATGGCCTGGCGCACGTGGGAAATACGCCGTTCGGAGTTGGTCACCGTGCCGTCTTTTTCGCCCCAACTGGCCGCCGGCAACAACAGATCGGCAAAGGCGGCGGTTTCTGTGGTGCGGAAGGCTTCCTGCAACACCACGAACGGGCACGCGGCCAGGGCCTGGCGCACGCTGTTCTGGTCTGGCAGTGATTGCGCCGGGTTGGTGCAGGCGATCCACAGTGCCTTGATCTTGCCGGCGTTTACCTGCTCGAACAGTTCGATAGCGGTCAAACCGACGCTGGATGGCAGTTGTTCAACCCCCCAGTAGGTGGCTACTTGGGCGCGGTGCTCGGCGTTGCTGGCCTCGCGATGGCCCGGCAGCAGGTTTGACAGGCTACCGGTTTCCCGGCCGCCCATGGCGTTGGGTTGGCCGGTCAGGGAAAAGGGCCCGCAACCCGGGCGGCCAATGGTGCCGGTGGCCAGGTGCAGGTTGATCAGCGCACTGTTTTTCGCGCTGCCGGCGGTGGACTGGTTCAGCCCCATGCACCACAACGACAGAAAGCTCGGCGAAGTCCCGAGCCACTCTGCACACTGGCGCAGTTGCTCAACGCTGATCCCGCACACTTGCGTGACCATCTGCGGCGTGTAGTCGTGGACCAGCCGTTTCAACTCGACCAAACCCTCGGTGTGGGCCTGGATAAAGTCGCGGTCGATCCAGCCTTCCCACAGCAACAGATGCAAAATCCCATGGAACAACGCCACATCAGTCCCCGGCAGGATCGCCAGGTGCAGATCCGCCAAGTCACAGGTGTCGGTGCGCCGGGGGTCGATGACCAGCACTTTCATATTGGGTCGGCGCGCCTTGGCTTCTTCCAACCGGCGAAACAGTACCGGGTGGGCGTAGGCCATGTTACTGCCGACGATCATCACGCAATCGCTGACCTCCAGGTCCTCATAGCTGCACGGCGGCGCATCGGCACCCAGGCTGCGCTTGTAGCCGACCACCGCCGAGGACATGCACAGCCGGGAATTGCTGTCGATATTGTTGGTGCCCACCAGGGCCCGCGCGAGTTTGTTGAAGCTGTAGTAGTCCTCGGTCAACAGTTGCCCGGAGATATAGAACGCCACGCTGTCGGGGCCATGTTCGGCGAGGGTGTCGGCGAATACATTGGCCGCGTGTTCCAGGGCGGTGTCCCAGTCGGTGCGGCTGCGGGCCAGGTCTTTGCCCAGGCGCAACTGCGGGTACAGCGCCCGTGCCGTCAGGTCACCGGTCAGGTGCAGGCTGGCCCCTTTGCTGCACAGTTTGCCGAAGTTGGCCGGGTGCGTCGGATCGCCGCTGACCCCGAGGATCTGCGTGCCATCATGCTCGATCAACACGCCGCAGCCGACCCCGCAGTAGCAGCAGGTCGATGCCGTGACCTGGCGGCTCATCAACCGGCGTCCCGCAGGGCCAGCATCACCCGGCCGTTTTCCACCCGGGCGTGGTGGTGATGGGCGCAGCCGATATCCGGGGCCTGGGCTTCACCGGATACCAGGTCGATCTGCCAGTTATGCAGCGGGCAGGCCACGCGTTTGCCATAGATCAGCCCCTGGGACAGCGGCCCGCCCTTGTGCGGGCAGCGGTCGTCGAGGGCGAAGACTTCATTGTCACTGGTACGAAAAATCGCAATTTGCCCTTTCGGGCCGCTGACGATGCGCGAACCCAGGGCATTGATTTCTTCGAGGGCGCAGATATCCAGCCAGTTCATAGCACTACCTCCAGCTGTTTGACGGCGATGGTGTCGAATTCCTTCTTCAGCAGCGGCTGTTCCAGGCGCTCTTTCCACGGGTCCTGTTCAAACGACAGGGAGAACTGCAGGCGTTCGTTCAGCGCCTGGCGCCGCGCCGGGTCTTCCAGCACGGCCTTCTTGATATGGTCCATGCCCACCCGTTGCAGGTAGTGCACCGTGCGTTCCAGGTAGAAGGCTTCTTCGCGGTACAGCTGTAGGAAAGCGCCGTTGTACTCACGTACTTCCTCGGCGGTCTTGAGCTTGACGAAAAACTCCGCGACCTCGGTCTTGATCCCTCCGTTGCCGCCGATATACATCTCCCACCCCGAGTCGACGCCGATTATTCCCACATCCTTGATCCCGGCTTCCGAGCAGTTGCGCGGGCACCCGGACACCGCCAGCTTGACCTTGTGGGGCGACCACATATTGAACAGGTCATGCTCCAGCTCAATGCCCAGTTGCGTGGAGTTCTGCGTGCCGAAGCGACAGAACTCGCTGCCGACACAGGTCTTCACGGTACGGATGGATTTGCCGTAGGCATGCCCGGATGGCATGTCGAGGTCTTTCCACACCCCGGGCAGGTCCTGTTTCTTGATGCCCAGCAAGTCGATGCGCTGGCCGCCGGTGACCTTGACCATCGGTACGTTGTACTTGTCGGCCACATCGGCAATCCGCCGCAGTTCGGAAGGGTTGGTCACACCGCCCCACATCCGCGGGACCACCGAATAGGTGCCGTCTTTCTGGATATTGGCGTGGGCCCGTTCGTTGATCAGGCGCGACTGCGGGTCGTCCCGGGCTTCGCCTGGCCAGGTGGAGATCAGGTAATAGTTCAAGGCCGGGCGGCAGGTGGCGCAGCCATTGGGCGTGCGCCAGTTCAGGTAGCTCATGGTGCCGGCGATGGTCAGCAGGTGCTGGTCGCGGATGGCCTGGCGGATTTGCCCGTGGTTGAGGTCGCTGCAGCCACAAATGGCTTTTTCGCTTTTGGGCTTGACGTCGGCGGCGCCGCCCACGGTATTGATCAGGATCTGCTCCACCAAGCCGGCGCAGGAGCCACAGGAGCTGGCAGCCTTGGTGTGCTTTTTTACTTCATCGACGCTGAACAGGCCCTGTTCCTGGATCGCCTTGACGATGGTGCCCTTGCACACCCCGTTGCAGCCGCAGACTTCGGCGTTGTCGGCCATACTCATGGCTTTGTCCTGGCCCTGGTGGCCCACATCACCCAGGGCGTTTTCGCCGAACATCAGGTGATCGCGGATCTCGCCAATGCCATGGTTCTCACGGATCTGCCGGAAATACCAACCGCCATCGGCGGTGTCGCCGTACAGGCAGGCGCCGACCAGAATGTCGTCCTTGATCACCAGCTTTTTATAGACGCCGCCGATGGGGTCGGACAAGGTGATGGTCTCGGTGCCTTCGCCGCCCATGAAGTCGCCGGCAGAAAACAGGTCGATGCCGGTGACTTTGAGTTTGGTCGAGGTCACCGAGCCTTTATAAGTGGCGAACCCCAGCTGCGCCAGATGGTTGGCGCAGACCTTGGCCTGCTCGAACAGCGGTGCCACCAGGCCATAGGCAATCCCGCGATGGCTGGCGCATTCGCCGATGGCATAGATGCGTGGGTCGTAGGTTTGCATGGTGTCGTTGACCAGAATCCCACGGTTGCACGGGATGCCGGACTGTTCCGCCAGCTCGGTGTTGGGGCGGATACCGGCGGCCATCACCACCAGGTCGGCCGGGATCACCTCGCCATTTTTAAACTGCACCGAGCCTACGCGGCCGTTGCCGGCGTCATGCAGGGCCTGGGTCTGTTCGCACAGGCGGAACACCAGGCCACGGCTTTCCAGCTCGGTTTGCAGCAACTGGCCGCTGGTCTTGTCCAGTTGCCGTTCCAGCAGCCATTCGCCGATATGCACCACGGTCACGTGCATGCCGCGCAGCATCAGGCCATTGGCGGCTTCCAGGCCGAGCAGGCCGCCACCGATGACCACCGCGTGCTTGTGGGTCTTGGCGGTGTCGATCATGGCCTGGGTGTCGGCAATGTCGCGGTAGCCAATTACGCCCTGCAAGGTGTTGCCGGGGATCGGCAGGATAAACGGGGTCGAACCGGTAGCGATCAGCAGGCGATCGTACTCGGCCTCGCTGCCGTCTTCGGCGATGACTTTGCGCTTGACCCGGTCGATCTGCACCACTTTGCGGTTGAGCAGCAGCTTGATGTTGTGTTGCAGGTACCAGTCCAGGTCGTTGAGCACGATCTCTTCAAACGTCTGCTCCCCGGCCAGCACCGGCGAGAGCAAGATGCGGTTGTAGTTGGTGTGAGGCTCGGCGCCAAAGACCGTGATGTCGTACAGCTCGCTGCTCAGTTTCAGCAGTTCTTCAAGGGTGCGAACCCCGGCCATGCCGTTGCCGATCATCACCAGTTTGAGTTTTTTCATGTCGTTCTCCGCAGTGGTTCGACCAATCACGCGCAAACAAAAAAGGCGTCCCGCTAGTTGCCTAGCGAGGACGCCTTTGTCCTGGTCCCGTTCTCTCGGGAAAGCCCCACCTTCGTCGTTGAAGGGTGGGCTGTATGTGGGGGTATTGGGGTAGCTAATGCAGCGCTTGTGCCAAGTCGTGAAAAGCCGGGGTTATTGGGGTCTGGGCCGGTGCGGCAAGGCTTTTGCGCACCATTTGAAGGCGCGCTGCCCAGAATTGGGCCATCGGGTTACAGGGACAGCAGATACAGCAACACCAGGTTGATCAGCACCGACACCAATGCCAGGGTTTGCCAGACCTTCAGCGGCTCGCGCTGCAGCAGCGGCCGCGGGCGCAGGCTCAGTTCGCGGCGCTCGGCCTGCTCCAGGACCAGCAGCCACTCCTCGGCGGTTTCGTAACGTTGATCGGCTTGCACAGCCACCGAGCGCTCCAGGCTCTGCTGCAACCAGTCGGGCAGGTCCGGGCGATAACGACTGGCGCTGACGGGCGTGTTGAACCGGGGCCGCTGGAAAGCTTCGATTTCACCGTAGGGATAGTGCCCGGTCAGCAGGTAATACAGGCTCACGCCGACGCTGTACAAATCCTGCTGCGGAGTCGGACGTTCGCCGCCGAAGGCTTCGGGAGCGATAAAGCTGGGGGTGCCCGGCAGCAGGTGGGCACGGTCTTCGGATAACCCGGGGCAATAGGCCAGGCCAAAATCCAGCACCCGCAGTTCGCCGTCATCGCCCAGCAGCAGGTTTTCTGGCTTGATGTCGCGGTGCAGGATTTGCCGGCGATGCAGCATGCCCACCGCGCGCAGCAAACGCTCGGCGATGGACTGCCATTGCGCCAGCGGCAACGGGCCTTGCTGCTGGAACAGTTGGGCCAGGGTCTGCCCGCTGTATTCACGCATCACGTAGTACAAATGCTGACGCCCGCCGGCCGGGTGGACTTCAGGAAAGGCCCGCCCGGCCACCCGGCGCAGAAACCATTCCTCTGCGAGCAAGGCCTGGCCGGCGTCATGATCATCATCGTGGCCAAGGGGCAGGGTTTTCAGCAGCCAGGGTTGCTGCTGGGCATCGCGCACCCGGTACAGCAACGACTGGCGACTGTGCGCCAGCACGCGTTCCACCTGCCAGCCTTCAAAGGCTTGCCCGGCCTTCAGCGGTGGCGGCAACGGCCATTGCTGCAACTGTGCTAGTGCATCGCCCAGGGTCGCAGCGCCGAGCTGGTCGATGCGCACCAGCAGGGCGCTGGCGTTGTCCTGGCTGCCTGCCAGGTGCGCGGCGTTGACCAGCGTAGTGACGGCCAGGTCCAGGTCGGCCTGTTCGCGCAGGATCGCGCGGATGCTGTGATCGGCCAGGGTCGACCACACACCGTCGCTGAGCAGCAGGAAGCATTCGCCCTGGTGCAGTTCGCCGTCGAGAAAGTCCACCACCAGATGCTGGTCCAGGCCCAGGGCACGCTTGAGCACATGCTGCATGCCCGGTTGCTCCCAGACATGCTCTTGAGTGATGCGCAGCAGTTCGCCATCGAACCAGCGATACACCCGGCAGTCACCGACATGCGCCAGGGTAAAGCGCTGCCCGCGAAACACCAGGGCGCTGAGGGTGGTCAGCAACGGCTGGCCGCCACCATTGGCCTGCAACCAGCGATTCTGTGCCAGCAACAAGCGGTCCAGGGCCTGGGCCACGCCCCAGGTCTGCGGCGTGGCATAGTAGTCCAGGGCCAGGGCCTGCAAGGTCGAGCGCGCGGCCAGGCCGCCGTCGGCACATTGGCTGACACCATCGGCGATAGCACACAGATAGCCCTTGCTCGCGGCCAGTTCCGGGGCCGGGGTGACCAGGCGCAGGGCGTCCTGGTTTTCCGCCCGTGGCCCGATGGCGCTGGC
Organism: Pseudomonas sp. GW821-FHT01D09; assembly: GCF_059422465.1. Taxonomy (NCBI): domain Bacteria; kingdom Pseudomonadati; phylum Pseudomonadota; class Gammaproteobacteria; order Pseudomonadales; family Pseudomonadaceae; genus Pseudomonas; species Pseudomonas sp. GW821-FHT01D09. The sequence continues at coordinate 1,497 of NZ_JBWKWY010000011.1, read as the reverse complement.
CTGGGCCACGCTCAGTTGCAGGCTCATCAGACCCGCGCTGCGGTGACGGCTGCCGAACCCCAGGTGGTCCTCCAGCGCCGCTTCACGCCGTACAGGCCGAACCATGCCAGCACGCCCAAGCTGGCGAACAGCCACAGCGCCAACTGGTAGCTGCCGGTGCTTTGCTTGATTGCGCCCATGCCTGCCGCCAGGGCGAAACCGCCGATGCCGCCGGCCATGCCGATCAGCCCGGTCATCACGCCAATCTCCCGGCGAAAGCGCTGGGGCACCAGTTGGAACACCGCGCCGTTACCGGCACCCAGGCCGAGCATGGTGCACACGAACAGGGCCAGTGCGGCGTAGGAGCTGGGCAGGTTGAAACCCACGGCAGTGATGCACACGGCCGCCACGCCGTACATGCCCAGCAAGGTGCGGATCCCGCCGAAACGGTCGGCCAGGGCACCGCCCAGGGGCCGCATCAGGCTGCCGCCGAACACGCAGGCGGCGGTGTAGTAGCCGGCAGTGACCGGGCTCAAGCCATATTGGTCGTTGAAGTAGCCGGGCAGGGCGCTGGCCAGGCCGATAAAACCACCGAAGGTCACGCTGTAGAAGAACATGAACCACCAACTGTCGCGGTCGCCCAGGGCCTTGAAATAGTCGGCCATGGATTTGGCTTTCGGTCGCTCGGGCGCATTGCGCGCCAGCCAGGCGAAGACCAGCAGGGTCAGGATCAGCGGGATCAGGGCAAAGCCAAACACGTTGCTCCAGCCAAAGGCGGCGGCGATCAACGGCGCCAGCAGGGCGGCGAACACGGTGCCGGAGTTGCCGGCGCCGGCGATGCCCATGGCCTTGCCCTGGTGTTCGGCGGGGTACCACTGGGACGCCAGTGGCAGGGCCACGGCAAACGAGGCCCCGGCCATGCCGAGGAACAGCCCCAGCAGCAGCGCCTGTTCATAGCTGTGGATCCCCAGCTTCCAGGCACAGAACAGCGCCACAATCACGATCACCTGGCCAATCAGGCCGGCGGTCTTGGGCGACAGCTTGTCCGCCAGCATGCCCATCAAGAAGCGCAGGATCGCCCCCGCCAGGATCGGTGTGGCAACCATCAGCCCGCGTTGCTGGGTGGTCAGTTGCAGGTCGGCGGCGATCTGTACCGCCAGCGGGCCCAATAGATACCAGACCATGAAACTCAGGTCGAAATACAGGAACGCGGCAAACAAGGTCGGGGTGTGCCCGGATTTCCAGAAGCTTGATTTCATCACGCACCTCAGATGGGGGATCTTGTAGAAGGCCTGGTGATGGAACGGCCGGCCAGGGCCGCCCCACCGAAACGAAAAAACGCCGCCACCGGGTTCGCCTGGGCCAACCGGATGTGCGACGTCTTTGTCGTGGAGGGGCAACCGCCGTTGGTTACCTGTGATGTTTACATAGCAAGTCTTGCGCCAACCGTGACGCCGCCATCGCGGGCAAGCCCGCTCCCACATTTAAAATGCATTCCAATGTGGGAGCGGGCTTGCC
>NZ_JBWKWY010000010.1:66250-139086 GCF_059422465.1 Pseudomonas sp. GW821-FHT01D09 | reverse complement strand
TGGGATGACAACGGCAGCGTCACCTTGCTGCACGCCGATGGCAGCCAGGAAGTCTACGTGCATGACCCGCAGGCACGCCTGGTGCAGCGGGTTGATCCCGATGGCGGTAAGCACTTCAAGTCCTACGACGCCCAGGGGCGGCTGACGGTTGAGCAGGATCCCCTCGGCGCGATCACGGCCTATCAGTACGACGAGGCTGGGCGCTTGGTCGCGCTGTTTCCTGGGGATGATGAGCCCACGGCCTACGAGCATGAGCATGGTTTCGTACGGGTCATGCGCCGGGGTGAGGCGGTCTGGAAGTACCAGCGTAATGAGCAGGGCGCGATCACGCGCCAGACCGATCCAGACGGCAATGTCACCGAGTACAGCTACGACAAGCGCGGGCAGTTGCTGGCCATCTGGTTCCCGGACCACAGCTGTCAGCGCCTGACCTGGAACGATCTCGGGCAACTGATTGGGGAGCAGCTGCCCAATGGCGGTGTGCGGAGTTATCGCTATGACGTGTTCGGCCGGCAGGTTGCCCGCGAGGATGAACACGGCGCGCTGACCCAGTATCAGTGGGACGCGGTGGGCCGCCTGATCAAGGTGGTCTTGCCGGGCGGCGCCACCCGCGAATTGAGCTACAACCCCTACGGAAAAATCACCGCCGAGCGCGATGAGTTGGGGCGCGTGACCCGCTATGAATATGCCGACGGCTTGCACCTGATCAGTCGCCGGATCAATCCCGATGGCACGGCGCTGCGCTATCGCTACGACAGTACCCGCCTGCTACTGACCGAAATCGAAAACGAAGCCGGTGAAACCTACCAACTGGCCTACCACGCCAACGGCCTGATCCAGCAGGAAACCGGCTTCGACGGCCAACGCACCGCCTACGTCTACGACCTTAACGGCCACCTGCAGGAAAAAACCGAGTTTGGCGATGATGACCGTCAGCTGATTACCGCCTACCAGCGCGATCACGCCGGCCGCCTTATCAGAAAAACCCTGCCCGATGGCAGCACCGTGGATTACACCTACGACCGCCTCGGCAACCTCCTCAGCGTCGACGACGGCCACTGGCCGCTGCACTACGAATACGACAACCAGAATCGCCTGACTGCCGAACACCAAGGCTGGGGCACCTTGCGCTATGGCTACGACCACTGTGGCCAGCTCGAAACCCTGCGCCTGCCGGACAACAACCGCCTGACCTTCAACCACGACAAGGGCGGGCACCTTGCCACTGTCGACCTAAATGGCCGGACCCTCACCTCACACCTGTTCCAGGCCGGCCGCGAGCACCAGCGCCAGCAGGGCCAACTGCTCAGCCACTACCACTACGACGACCAGGGCCGCCTGGCCCAACACGAACACGCCCACGGCCTGCGCCGCTACACCTACGACAAAAGCGGCAACCTCACCCGCCGGCTCGACACCCGCAAGGGCCAGCACGACTACCACTACGACCCCCTCGACCGCCTGACCCGCGCCGACCACTCCCAGGCCCCCACCGAACGCTTCGCCCACGACCCGGCGGGCAACCTGCTGATGCAAGACCGCCCAGGGCCCGGCATCGTCGTCGGCAACCGCCTGTTACTGCAAGGCGACCGGCATTACGACTACGACGCTTTCGGCAATCTCATACGCGAACGCCGTGGTCGCGCGCAGCAGTGGGTTACCGAATACCGCTACGACTGCCAGCACCGCCTGATCGGCGTCACCCAGCCGGATGGCAGCCAGGCCAGTTATCGCTATGACCCGTTTGGGCGGCGTATCGCTAAAGTGATCAATGGCAAGACCACCGAGTTTTTCTGGCAAGGCGACAAGATCATCGCCGAGCACACGGCGGGTCAGCACCGCAGCTATCTCTACGAGCCAGATAGCTTCAGGCCGTTGGCTTTGTTGGAAGGGTTTGGTCCGGCCAATACCCAGGCCTTCCACTACCAACTGGACCATCTGGGTACGCCGCAGGCACTGACCAGCGCGGACGGCAAAATCGTCTGGTCCGCCCACTACCTCGCCTACGGGAAAATCACCCGGCTAGACGTGAGCACCGTCGATAATCCGCTGCGTTTTCAGGGGCAATATTTCGACCGGGAAAGCGGGCTGCATTACAACCGGCATCGCTACTACAATCCAGATAATGGCCGCTACCTGACGCCCGACCCGGTGAAGTTGGCCGGTGGGTTGAACGGGTATTTGTATGTACCCAACCCTACGGGGTGGGTGGATCCGTTGGGGTTGAATACGTGTCCGGGTGGGGATGGGTGTAAGCCAAGCACTGATATTGGAGATCCAGCAAAAAAGAAGGCCAACGCAGGAACACCTTCGGTTTCAGTCGTATCAAACACTACCCCTGAAATGGGCTACCACAAGGAAATCTATGCGAGTAAACCGGTAAAACCAGAAGAAGTCACTCTAAAATGGGGTGAGTTTTTAGGTGATGGCCCCTATACAAACATTCATCCAAGAACTGGAAAACCAGACCCCGACAGGTTAGTTTCTGCAGATGGTACAAGAAGTATTCGTTATGGGCCTCACGAAATGAATAGCAAACCGACCAAGCATCACTACCATGAAGAAACATGGACTTTAGAACTAAAAAACAAAACCATGAACGTCGACAACTCAGTCATCAGAGTACCACTACAGAAGAAATAAAATGATTGTAAAAATACTAAAAATATTTTCTCATAACGACAAACCTTATGTTAATTATGAGACATCTGCCGGATGTGGTGTAGCAACGTGGATAGGCCCGATACCGAAAATCGGAGAGCATATTGATGTTGAATTCGACCTGAATGATATTTTTTGTTGGAAAAATAATATTACCCAATCACCCCAACATGAGGAAAAAATAGAGATCATAGACAGCATTACCTACATAACTGCAGAACTGATCTTAGGGAATGATGATAATTACGCAGCCCTACGCATTGGATCTTCAATAATCCTTATAGACCTGAAAGAAAAACCCGACCATGCTCCAAAGTATGTAAACTTAAAAACAACAAGCATTTCACTTTACCCCACAGACGTCTAGACGAGAGCCATTCACTTGAAAGTCAATACTTTAATGCGCCCAGTATCGACAGCCTTGTCCAGAACCTGCATATCAGCGATAAAAGTGACGGACATATCTAATCCGAAATGAAGTTCCTTAAAGATGGAACAGCATTCACACTCCCCCCCAAAGAAGGAAGATAAAAATGCTATTCCATCCACTTTCCAGCCATATATCTTTCGATGCAAGCTTGAATTATTTTGTGGGAATTTTTGATATTTATGACCAAGAAGAGACCAAAGGATTTGAACTATCAAAGTACAATCCAAACAATTCAGAAGATAGAGAAAAACTGATCCTCAAATACTGCCTTGATCCAGACGAGCAGCTTTCATACAGACACAGATACACTCTTATGAAAACCTTGAAGCACTCTCTAGACAGCAAAGATTTTAATTTTCACGCTTTCTTTGAGGACAATCATGATGAATATACAAGCATGGCCTGGAATGAAGATGAAATAGAGGATCCTCGAGATTTTTTTGAGGAAGTTTATAGATTAGCCACTGATAAATGGAAAGACGATCTGGACAAAGCCAGCCAGGAGGACCCATCCACCTGGTAACCCTGGACAAAAAGGAGGATTTATTTAATCGCATTTATGATAAAAAGTGACGGACATATTTAATCCCGAGCCAATTAAAAAATAGGTCCGCCATTAATACCCCCTTAACTTGTGCGCCTGGATGAAGCTAACCACTAAGGCGTGATACTCGGCAAACGCTTATAATCGTCATCTGTGCACTTTGTTAAATAGATCCGTCCCCTTTATCGCTGGAAAAACATGGCGCGCAGACTACGCTGGATGCTCAATTTGAACGGGTAATGACAGCTAGAAACCCAACCACAGGAGAGATCGAAAGATACATTGATGGAAGAAGAGCAGGCCAACCCAAAATACCTAGCGCAGCTACTCGGTACCTTAGCCATAGAGACCAACTAAACGCTATTTATCGAGCACAGCTTATATTCAGGAGAACAAATATCGATACATCGCGCGAACCTATATATATGGGAAAAACAATTGGCGAGGGATACAAAAAAGCAACCTTAGATTACGGAAGGCAAACCAAAGCAAAAGTCATACTAGACACAGACGGAAAGCCCATTACTGCATATACGAAATTTTAATATGAAATTACTACCAAAACTTTCAATTATCAGAAGCCTGCTATTTACGTATAGCCTTGATAATTTCGACGATCCTGAACGAGAGCGCTTCATCGTTTCAAAAAACATTAACAACGACAGAGAACTATCAGAACTGTTTGACAAACTGACTAAGCCTGAATTTCTTCATTACAAAAAAGAAGAGAGAGAATGGCATATTAATACGCTGGAGCACTTTTTAAAAACCGACGAAAATTTCGATTCGATTTTTTATCTTTTTGACACTTACTTTGACGACGAAATTACTGACCAGAGACAATTTATGAAAGTTTTGCTTGAATGCCTCACTCGCTATCACGCCGAGGCAATGCAAAATGAGTCATAAAATTAAGATAGCTATTTAATCAGATAACAATTACCGCAATAGGCTCAATGCTAAATAGTTCCGTCCCCTTAGGCACTACACGACCATTTACAGCATTCCCCAAGTGAATAACTATGTTAAAAGCCCCCTTTATAGACACCCCTTACATCCCAAACATCTCCCACATACTGGGAGCGCTATCAATATACGACCTTGAAAACACCGTTGGAAAAGAACTTCGAGCATACGACCCAAACAACAAACAAGAAAGAGAGAAAATAATTAGGACTTTTATACTGAAAGACCTTATGTACCTATCTTACAGGCACCGCTACTACCTCATTCTAGAGCTCGAAAAAGCTTTAAAAAACCCAAAGTACAATTTCGCCAAAGAATTTGAAAGCGATTACGACGAACATATAACCATGGCTTGGGACGAGACCGAGATAGATGATCCACGAGGTTTTTTTGCAGATATTCTGCGCCTAGCCAATGAGGAGTGGAAAGACGACCTGCACAAAGCCAGCCAGGAAGATCCGTCTAGCTGGTAACGATAAATAGATCCGTCCCTTAGCTCCCCAAAAAAACCTATTGCAGGAACAGTACTACCGTTACTACCCCACAACAGTGAAAGTCAGGGCCATTGTGGCTAAACCATATAGCCAGCAAATTAAACGAACATATAATCGCAGAGCAAAAACCATAATAAAACAAACGAAGCGAAAGTGAGACTCGACAAAAACAATCCTACCCGCCCATTCACCGCATGTCCATATTGAGCACCCTATGCTGAACCCCCCTTTCACAGACAAACCTTTTGAGCCGGCCCTATCATATATATTGGCTGCATTATCAATATACGACCGAGAAGAGACCAAAGGCGAGGCACTTTGGAATTACAACCCTAACAATATAAAAGATAGAGAAACGATCATTAGATCTTTTATTTTAAAAGACCTCATGTACCTGCCCTACCGTCATCGCTACGTATTAATAGCGATACTCAAAGACGCACTGTTAACACCCGGCTTCAATTTTTCCAAAGAATTTGAAAGTGACCATGACGCACACATAACGATGGCTTGGGATGAGACAGAAATAGAGAACCCGCGAGGATTCTTCATGGAAATTTATCGCATTGCAAATGAAGAATGGAAAGATGAACTTCAAAAGGCTAGCCTTGAAGACCAGCATACTTGGTAAATTATTTTTCCTAAAGCCCTTAACCCCTACAACCGACCTTTACACAAAAAAAACACATTAGAGCACATAAAAAAGCCAAATATGAAAAACATGGAAATAAAAATAATCAAGAAAAACAAAATCGAAACCGCGACTATCGAATACGACAAACACACATACACCTTACATATAACATTCGCCAATCAAACCCATAAGAAATACTCCACCCCTAGTATCTTTCACAGCTTTGGGTTATTACGCAAAGACTTCAGCGACATAAAATTTTTATGCAAAGGCTCAAAAGTCAACGTATTTTACTCTTCATACACAAGACTAAGCGGAGTCGCGCTCCATGAGTCAACATTAGGCGACCCGAACCAAAAATTGGTGCGAATATTCGATCATGAAGAAAACAACCTGACCAACGACATTCAAGAACAAGCTGAATTCCATACCAAGTGGAAAAATTCTTTTCAACCTGACCACCCGATGCCCAGCCACTTTAAGCCCCTTGGAAATATCCGCACAAAAACCATAAAGGCGATCATAGACGGCCAAAAAGTAGACGCGGAGGTAAAATACGACTCTACACGCATGATGTTAGGTTTTTCAGAAGCCGACGATTTCAAAAAAATCTATCGAGAAGCAAACATATATAACTGTTTCGCAAAAATGAGAACCGACCTACCCCATATAGTATTTCTCTGTAAAGGCGCAAAAATAAATGTCAGACCTTCCAGCATGGCCTCGCAGATGGCGGCCGGTTTGGTTGCATATGAGCTGACCTTAGGCAAACACGCCACCCACGAAGATATCGTTCATATATTCGACTACGAAGAACACAATCTGACAAATGACCCGCAAGACCAAGCGACTTTTTATAAGCAATGGTTAATTTCAATAGGTGCGTGCGGATAAACGGGACAAATCTATTTAATCGCGAGTCAATACTGCGATAGATCCGTCCCCTTTATCGGTCCCCTTTATCGAAAAACATCCAGGACCTTAAGATGAAGAAACTTCCCGTTTCAGACGGAACAATAGAAAAACTAATGTGCGATAGAAGCACGCTATCAATAGAGTTTTCAGACTGGCAGGAGCAGCTATGGCTAATAACCTTCCACGAACTAATCGCCTTCCAAGGGATAGGTACGATCGGATCTGAAATATCCGAAATGTACGAAAGCACTGACACGCCTCTCTCAGTGGAGGCAACAAGAGTAGATCCAAATGAGACAGGGACTAGTTATTGCTTCACATCCAGTGATGGAGGCGATGTGATTTTTATAGTAATTGCAGGTAGCTATACAGCTGAAAAACTTGACTACACACAAAACATATACACTACCAAACGTAACAAACGGGACGATTCTATTTGATCGTAAGTCAATGCAATAATAGGTCCGTCCCTTCCCCCCTTACCCAACAAACGTCTAGACGGGAGCTATTTACTTGAAAATCAATATCTTAACGCCCCACTCCCCTTTAACTTGTGCATCTGGATGAAGCCAACCACTAAGGCATGATGCTCGGCAAACGCTTACAGTCGTTATCTGTGCACTTTGTTAAATAGATCCGGCCCATTTATCGGCTCACGAATCGGAGCACCGTGATGAATCATCTAGAAAAAGAATTAGATGAAACTCTAAACACGTTGAACATCGCCTCAAGAAAGCTCAACTCTGAAGAGCTTGAAACATTAATATCCACTTTAACCAAAAAATATTTTAAAACCGAAAAAAATTTACTAGATCCAGTAGATTTCAACGAAAAACACACCGAACACAACCCTGATTTTTGGAAGGAAATACCAGGCCGAATAAAAAAGAACGACCTCATTCTTTTGGTTTTTGAGACTAGTTATAGAGCATGGAAACTCGAAAACGCAAAAGATCTTGCGCTGCTAATAGGCGAAACAACTGGTTATCCGTTCTGGGTCACTGATCATAATCTATCGTTTTTGGTTCATCTGGATGACCATGATTGCGTGCTCTGGGCTTAAACATCAAAGCGAAGTACGGGACAGATCTATTTGATCGCGAGTCGATGCAGTAATAGATCCGCCATTGATCGCCTATCATTCCTGAGTTTGTATGCTTGGATGAAACCATCCACTACGGTGTGATGAGCGTTGATAAAAAGTGACGGACATATTTAATCCCGAGCCAATTAAAAAAGTCCGCCATTAATGCCCCTCTTAACTTGTGCGCCTGGATGAAGCCAACCACTAAGGCGTGATACTCGGCAAACGCTTATAGTCGTCATCTGTGCACTGTGTTAAATAGATCCGCCTTCTTTATCGCCTTATACGGACTTTTAAAATGAAACGACAGCCAAAACTATCAATAATTCGCGGTTTGCTTTTCACATACAATATAGAAAACACAAAAGATCTAGAAAGAGAGGAAATCATAGTATCAAAAAATGTCAATGACCGAAAAGAGCTCTCTGAGCTATTCGACACTCTGACAAAGCCTGAATTCTTCACATATACGAAAGATGAACAACAATGGTTTATAAATACGATTAGCCACTACCTGTCAATCAACGACACTTTCGACTCCGTTTTTTATCTTTTAGATACTTATTTTGAAGACAAAATAATAGACCAAAGACAGTTCATAGAAGTACTGCTCGAATGCCTTATCCGCTACCACGGAGAGACAACGAAAAATGGATAAACGGGACAACTCTATTTAATCGCGAGTCAATACAGCAGTAAGCTTCTATTGGTCCGCCCACGAGCCATTAATCTCTGCATGAACGGCGGAAAACACTCACGATCAGTGTTCTTGCGCAGCGTTAAACAGATCCGCCCCCTTAGTCCGGGTGTCAATAACGCAGGTCAAATAACAACTTTTCACACAAAAAAGCGGTAAAGAATTTTGGAGAACCATAAATGGCAACGTCACTGAAAAAATCATCAGCCCCTACACCGAATAACCTAAAAAAGGCGCTGGTAGTGGCGATCAACGAACATGTGGATGAAGACGTCACGCTTGTCATCGACGGTATCACTGTAAACTGCTTTGCCAGCGTCTACCCTTATGAAGTCTCAATAGGCAACACCTACGACATTGAGTTGACGTTGACTCTTACTGAAAACTATGAAATTCAAAGCGTTACCTCTATCGACCGCCTAGTTGAGAAAAAAGGAAATGGGTACGCTTACTTTCTTTACGGCAAGCTCTGCAACGATATTTTCAACACCTTTACTGTATTTCATGGTGAGGAAATTCATTATGAACATCCCGAGCTAAACGACCAGTTTATAAAATTAGAAGTATCAAGAATTGATGCCACCTTTCTTTAGCTCCCTGGTCGCTATCACATTCGTTCGACCTACTTCGGATAAACGGGAAAATCCCATCTGACTGCCATTAACCGCAACGAGGCTGCGATAGCGGTGCCTCACACAATATAAATACTGGCAGCGCCGCCGCCATCGCAGCCTCGCTGGGGCTCGACAGCTCCCACCTTTGATCTTTGCTACCTTGAGCAATGTGTTTGAATTATATTTCCTAGTGTTCAAAGACCTTGAAAAAGCGGAAATTCAGGACGAGGCAGAGGTCGTGATGGATAAGTCCATAATGGTTATTGGTGGGGAGTCAGCCGAGGAAATGACCTGTATGACTCGCATTGACGAACACATCGTCGCAATCTCGGGCAAAGCACGTCCCACCGTTCTCTATATCTCCACAGCCAATGGCGATGACCGCCTGAAAATTTCCGACTTCATCACCAAATACGAAAGCATCGGTTGCACTGTCACCTGCTTGACGTTTTTTATTCCGCCGTTTCCCGACGCTGGCCATATTGCATCGTTGTTTGAACAGGCCGACATCGTTTATGTAGCAGGCGGGAATACGCGCGCCATGTTAGCTATTTGGCACGAATTTGGTGTAGTTGGCTTGCTAAGGAAGGCATGGGAAAGTGGCAAGGTGCTTTGTGGTGTCAGTGCCGGAGCCATTTGCTGGTTCGACTACGGCCACTCCGACTCAGGGGGAGCCTTCGCCCTGATTGATGGCCTGGGCTTACTTCCCGGCGCGCTGTGCCCGCATTTCAGCTCAGAGGCAGGAAGAGCAGAATCATTTGTTGAGTTTGTGAAACTCAAGGGCGTGCACACGGCTTACGCAGCTGACGACGGAGTCGCCCTGCACTTCAAGAATAATCAACACCATGAAACGATCCGCAATGACGCAAAAAGTTGCGCTTATGCAGTCAGTCCGGCACCTCCTTATCTAAGGTTGTTATCTGAGTAGAGGCCGATTTATGGTTGAAAAGCCTTGACTCGCAAAACCACCACAAACAAAAACGCCCCGAACCAGTCGGGGCGTTTTATTCAGTTTGAAGCAATCAGCCGTCAGTCAGCCAAACGCCACGTCGTCCCGCCCTTGCCGTCTTCCAACACCACGCCCATGGCGGTGAGTTGGTCGCGGATGCGGTCGGACTCTGCCCAGTCCTTGTTGGCACGGGCATTCAGGCGGGCCTGGATCAGGGCGTCGACTTGGGCTGCGTCCACACGCCCTTCGGCGCCGGCTTGCAGGAAGTCGTCGGCTTCCATTTGCAGCACGCCCAGCACGCTGGCCAGTTCCTTGAGGCGGGCCGCCAGGCCGGCCGCAGCGGCGAGATCGCTCTCGCGCAGGCGGTTGATCTCGCGGACCATCTCGAACAGCACCGCGCAGGCTTCGGGGGTGCCGAAGTCGTCGTTCATCACCGTGGTGAAGCGTTCAACAAACGCCTCGCCACCGGCCGGCGCCACCACCGGCAGGCCTTTCAACGCGTGGTAGAACCGTTCCAGGGCGCCCTTGGCGTCCTTGAGGTTGTCTTCCGAGTAGTTGATGGCGCTGCGGTAATGGCTCGATACCAGCAGGTAACGCACAACCTCTGGGTGATACTTTTCCAGCACGTCGCGGATGGTGAAGAAGTTGTTCAAGGACTTGGACATCTTCTCGCCATTGATGCGAATCATGCCGCAATGCATCCACGCGTTGGCGTAGGTCTTGCCGGTGGCCGCTTCGCTTTGGGCGATTTCGTTTTCGTGGTGCGGGAACTCAAGATCGCTGCCGCCGCCATGAATGTCGAAGGTCTCGCCCAGGCAGCAGGTGGACATCACCGAGCATTCGATGTGCCAGCCCGGACGCCCGGCGCCCCAGGGCGATTCCCAGCTCGGCTCTCCGGGCTTGGTGGCCTTCCACAGCACGAAGTCCAGCGGGTCTTGCTTGGCTTCGTCGACTTCGATGCGGGCGCCGATGCGCAGGTCTTCGATTTTCTTGCGCGACAGCTTGCCGTAGCCCATGAACTTGGCGACGCGGTAGTACACGTCGCCATTGCCCGGGGCATAGGCGTAGCCTTTGTCGATCAAGGTCTGGATCATCGCGTGCATGCCAGGGATATGGTCCGTGGCGCGTGGTTCCATGTCTGGCTTGAGGATATTGAGGCGCGCCTCGTCCTCATGCATGGCGGCGATCATGCGCTCGGTCAGCGCGTCGAACGACTCGCCGTTTTCATTGGCGCGGTTGATGATCTTGTCGTCGATGTCGGTGATGTTGCGCACATAGGTCAAGTCATAGCCGCTGAAACGCAACCAGCGGGTCACCAGGTCAAAAGCAACCATGCTGCGGCCGTGGCCGATGTGGCAATAGTCGTACACGGTCATGCCGCACACGTACATGCGCACCTTGTTGCCATCCAGCGGCTTGAAGACTTCTTTGCTCTTGCTGAGCGTGTTGTAGATCGTTAGCACGACGAATCCTTAAGACTGAATCACTGGCCCCACGAATCACGCAAGGTCACGGTACGGTTGAATACCGGCTGACCAGGTTTCGAGTCCTTGATATCCGCGCAGAAGTAGCCTTCGCGCTCGAACTGGAAACGGTCTTCCGGCTGTGCATCGCCCAAAGACGGTTCGGCACGACAACCGGTCAGCACTTGCAGGGAGTCAGGGTTGATGTTGTCCAGGAAGCTGGCGCTGTCTTCGGCCTTCTCGGGGTTGGCCGAACGGAACAGACGATCGTACAGGCGCACTTCGCACTCGACGCTGGCAGCCGCCGGCACCCAGTGCACCACGCCTTTGACCTTGCGGCCTTCCGGGTTCTTGCCCAGGGTGTCTGGATCGTAGGAGCAACGCAGTTCGACGATGTTGCCCTCGGCGTCCTTGATCGCTTCATCGGCGCGGATCACGTAGCTGCCGCGCAGACGCACTTCGCCGTTCGGCTCCAGGCGCTTGTAGCCCTTGGGCGGCGCTTCCATGAAGTCATCGCGGTCGATGTAGATTTCACGAGCGAACGGCAGCTTGCGCACGCCCAGCTCTTCTTTCTGTGGATGGCGCGGCAGTTCGAGGTGCTCGACCTGGCCTTCTGGGTAGTTGGTGATCACGACTTTCAACGGACGCAGCACGCACATGGCGCGCGGTGCGTTCGCGTCGAGGTCCTGGCGGATGCTGAACTCAAGCATGCCGTAGTCAACCACACCGTCGGAGCGGTTGGTGCCGACCATCTCGCAGAAGTTGCGGATCGATGCCGGGGTGTAGCCACGACGGCGGAAGCCCGACAGAGTCGACATGCGTGGGTCATCCCAGCCGAACACGTGCTTTTCATCGACCAGTTGCTTGAGCTTGCGCTTGCTGGTGATGGTGTAGTTCAGGTTCAGGCGGCTGAACTCGTACTGACGCGGGTGCGCCGGCACCGGCAGGCTGTCGAGGAACCATTCGTACAGCGGGCGATGGCTTTCAAACTCAAGGGTGCAGATGGAGTGGGTGATGCCTTCGATGGCGTCCGACTGACCGTGGGTGAAATCGTAGTTGGGATAGATGCACCACTTGTCACCGGTCTGGTGGTGATGGGCGTGGCGGATACGGTACATGATCGGGTCGCGCAGGTTCATGTTCGGCGAGGCCATGTCGATCTTGGCCCGCAGTACGCGGGCGCCGTCCGGGAACTCGCCGTCGCGCATGCGGGTGAACCAGTCCAGGTTCTCTTCTACCGAACGCTCGCGGAACGGGCTGTTCTTGCCAGGCTCAGTCAAGCTGCCGCGGTATTCCTTGGCCTGCTCCGGGGTCAGGTCGTCGACATAGGCCTTACCGGCCTTGATCAGCTCTACGGCCCAGTCGAACAACTGGTCGAAATACTTGGAGGCGTAGCGCACTTCACCGGACCATTCAAAGCCCAGCCACTTGATGTCGCTTTCGATGGCGTCGATGTATTCCTGGTCTTCCTTGGCCGGGTTGGTGTCGTCGAAACGCAGATGCGTGACGCCACCGAACTCCTGGGCCAGGCCGAAGTTCACACAAATCGACTTGGCATGGCCGATGTGCAGGTAACCGTTGGGCTCAGGCGGGAAACGGGTGACGATCTGCGTGTGCTTGCCCGAATCCAGGTCCGCCTGGATGATCGGGCGCAGGAAATTGACCGGGACGGCAGGTCCGGCCTTGGAATTCGAGGTAGGGTCGACAGTGGGCTTGCTCATAGGATCCTTGAACAGACGAAGTACGTGGCCCGAAGTAGGGCCGATAAAACAAAGGGCTTATCATAGCCGAACCTGTCAACCGCCTGACAGAGCACGACCAAAAACAGCTGCTTTAATTACCCGGGCGGTAAAAAACCACCTCGAAATTCCTGACGGGCACGCTAAACTGCGCGCCTTGGTCGCAGTTTAGCCAACCCGGTTGGGTGCCCAGGCGTCCGAACCCACGAATTCCCTGAAAAGAGTAATGAACATGACTCAAGTCAAACTGACCACCAACCACGGTGACATCGTCATCGAGCTGAACGCCGAGAAAGCGCCGACCACCGTCGCCAACTTCATCGAATACGTTAAAGCCGGCCACTACGAAAACACTGTTTTCCACCGTGTCATCGGCAACTTCATGATCCAGGGCGGCGGTTTCGAGCCCGGCATGAAAGAAAAGAAAGACAAGCGTCCAAGCATCCAGAACGAAGCGGACAACGGTCTTTCCAACGACAAGTACACCGTCGCCATGGCCCGTACCATGGAGCCGCATTCGGCCTCCGCGCAGTTCTTCATCAACGTGGCCGACAACGGTTTCCTGAACCACAGCGCCAAGACCGTGCAGGGTTGGGGTTACGCGGTATTCGGTAAAGTCACCGAAGGCACCGACGTCGTGGACAAGATCAAGGGTGTTTCCACCACCATGAAGTCCGGCCACCAGGACGTACCCGCAGACGACGTGATCATCGAGAAAGCCGAGATCATTGCGTGATATTGCTGATTTCAGATTTGCATCTGGAAGAGGAGCGCCCGGACATTACCCGGGCGTTTCTGGATTTACTCCACGGCCGCGCCCGTGGCGCGCAAGCGTTGTACATCCTCGGGGACTTTTTTGAAGCCTGGATTGGCGACGATGGCATGACCCCGTTCCAGCGTTCGATTTGCGCGGCTCTACGTGAGCTGAGCGACAGTGGCACCCAAATATTGCTGATGCATGGCAACCGGGATTTCCTGATCGGCAAGGCGTTCTGCAAAGCAGCAGGCGCGACCTTGCTCAAGGACCCCAGCGTCGTGCAGATGTATGGCGAGCCCGTGCTGTTGATGCACGGCGATAGCCTGTGTACCCGCGACCTCGGCTATATGAAGCTGCGGCGCATCCTGCGTAACCCCGTCGTGCTGTTTATCCTGCGTCACCTGCCCTTGCGCACCCGCCATAGACTGGCGCGCAAGCTGCGCAGTGAAAGCCGTGCCCAGACGCGCATGAAGGCCAACGACATTGTCGATGTGACGCCCGAGGAAGTGCCACGGGTGATGCAGGCCTTCGGCGTACGGACCCTAGTCCACGGCCACACCCACCGCCCGGCCATCCACAAATTGCAGATTGGCGAACAGGCGGCCAAGCGCATCGTGCTCGGGGATTGGGACAAGCAGGGATGGGCGTTGCAGGTGGATGAGCAAGGTTTCCAGCTGGCGGCGTTTGACTTCGTCAATCCGCAGTTGGCGTTGCCGGGCGCATAACCCCAGGCACAACACCGATCAACATGTGGGAGCTGGCTTGCCTGCGATGGCATCACCTCGATGTAACTGATGCACCGAGGTGTCTGCATCGCAGGCAAGCCAGCTCCCACATGTTGATTGCATTGCCCTGCAAGATCAGTGACCTGACGCCGCCGGCCCCGCCTTCGCCATAAACGGCGGCCTAGCCAGCCACACCAGCAGGATCAAGCCCATGAACATCCACCCCAGCAGCGTGAAGTAATCCACGGTGGACATCATGTACGCCTGGCTGGTGAGGATCTGGTCCAGTTGCGCATAGGCCTTGTGGCCGGCGCCGCCCAGGGTGTCCAGTGCATCGCGGGTGGCCGAGTCGTACACACTCATGCTCTCGTTCATGTAGGCATGGTGCTGGTCCGCCCGGCGGATCCAGATCCAGGTGGTCAGCGATGCGGCAAAGCTGCCACCCAGGGTCCGCAGGAAGGTCGCCAGGCCAGCGCCGTCGGCGATCTGGTGCGGTGGCAGGTCGGACATCAGGATGCTCAAGGTCGGCATGAAGAACAGCGCCACACCGATGCCCATGAATAGCTGCACCATGGCGATGTGCTGGAAGTCCACTTCATGGGTAAAGCTGGCGCGCATAAAGCAGCTCAGGCCCATCGCCAGGAATGCCAGGCCGGCCAGCAGGCGCAGGTCTAACCTGTGCGCATACTTGCCGACAAACGGCGACATCAACACCGGCAGGATGCCGATCGGCGCCACCGCCAGCCCGGCCCAGGTGGCGGTGTAGCCCATCTGTGTCTGCAGCCATTGCGGCAGGATCAGGTTGATCCCGAAGAACCCGGCGTAGCCCAGCACCAGCACAATGGTGCCAATACGAAAGTTGCGGTGGGCAAACAGGCGCAGGTTGACCACCGGGTGTTTGTCGGTCATTTCCCAGATCACGAACACCGCCAGGGCGATCACCGAGATCGCCGTACCGATGAGGATGAAATTGGACTCGAACCAATCCAGGTCATTGCCCTTGTCGAGGATGATCTGCAAGGCACCGACCCCGACGATCAGGCTTAGCAGCCCGACATAGTCCATCGGCTGGTGGCTGGTGACCACCGGGCGTTTCTTGAGCTGCGCACGCACCACCATCACCGCAAAAATCCCGATGGGCACGTTGATAAAGAAGATCCACGGCCAGCTGTAGCTGTCGGTAATCCAGCCGCCGAGGATGGGCCCGGCAATCGGCGCGACCACCGTGACCATCGCCAGCAATGCCAGGGCCATGCCGCGCCTGGCCGGTGGGTACACCGCGATCAGCAGGGTCTGGGTCATCGGGTACAACGGGCCCGCCACCAGGCCTTGCAGGACCCGGAAGCCGATCAGCTCGGGCATCGAAGTGGAGACACCGCACAGGAACGAGGCCAGCACAAACAACAGGGTGGCCCATAAAAACAGCTTCACCTCGCCAAAACGCCGGCTCAACCAGCCGGTCAGCGGCAGCGCGATGGCATTGCTCACGGCAAATGAGGTGATGACCCAGGTGCCCTGCTCCGAACTCACCCCCAGGTTGCCGGAGATGGTCGGCAACGCCACGTTGGCGATGGTGGTGTCGAGCACCTGCATAAAGGTCGCCAGGGACAGGCCAATGGTGGCCATCAGCAAGCTGGGCGGCGTGAAGGAGGCGTTATGGCTCATCAGCGTTGTGCTGCCTTGGGCGCGGCCACGCTGTTGTCATGGATCAACCGGGTGATCATCGCGTCGGCCTCGGCCAACTGGCGGTCATACACCGGGGTACTGAACGATGCTTTTTGCGGCGGCTGTTGCGCCAGCACCGGGCCGCTTTGGTCGTGCAAGTTGACGTTCACCAGGGTCGACAAGCCCACCCGCAACGGGTGCTGGGCCAACTCCTGGGCATTGATATGAATACGCACCGGCACCCGTTGCACGATCTTGATCCAGTTACCGGTGGCGTTCTGCGCCGGCAGCAGGGCAAAGGCGCTACCGGTGCCAGCACCGAGGCTGTCGATGGTGCCGCTGTATTTCACATCGCTGCCATAGAGGTCGGTCTCGATATCCACTGGCTGGCCGATCCGCATATTGCGCAGTTGGGTTTCCTTGAAGTTGGCATCAATCCACAGTTGGTCCAGGGGAATCACTGCCATCAACGCAGTCCCTGGCTCAACCCGCTGGCCCAGTTGCACAGTGCGCTTGGCCACGTAGCCGGTGACCGGTGCAATCAGGGTGCTGCGCGCATAGGCCAGGTAGGCCTGGCGCAGTTGCGCGGCAGCGGCCTGCACATCCGGGTGGGACGAAATCACCGTGTCATCCACCAACGCGGTGGAGGTATTGAGCTGCTGTTGCAGGTTGGCCAGTGAGTTGCTCGCCGCGCTCAGGGCGTCGCGGGCATGGGACAGTTCTTCCAGGGAAATCGCCCCACCCTGTGCCAGGATTCGGCGGCGGTTGAAGTTGTCCTGGGCGGTTTGCACCTGGGCTTTTTGCGCGAGCACCTGGGCCTTCATGCCATCCACATTGCTGTACAGACCGCGCACCTGGCGCACCGTGCGCGCCAGGTTGGCCTGGGCGCTTTGCAGGCCGACAGCTGCGTCGTTGGGGTCGAAGTTGATCAGCACCTGGCCTTCATGGACCAGGTCGCCATCGTCGGCACCAATGCTGACCACGGTGCCGGTGACCAACGGGGTGATTTCCACCACGTTGCCGTTGACGTAGGCATCGTCGGTGCTCTCACTCCAGCGGCCATACAGCGTGTACCAACCCCACACGACCACGACGCCGAGCACGACGAGCAGCGCCAGGCCCAACAACAGGACTTTGCGTTTGCGCGGGTTGCTGTCGTTGGGTTGGGGTTCAGCGGTGTTGTTTGTTTGGGCAGTCGCCATGACCAGTACCTCGGGTTAATCAGTACGCCCTACGCGCTGGAGCGTGATGGGATCACCCGCCGCGATAAGGATTTTTTTGAGGATGTGTTCCAGGGTCTGCAACTCGCCGGGCTCCAGCGCGCCGGCCAGTTGGTTAAGGGCCTGGGCGCCGATGTGCGGCAGCCTGTCCGCCAGGCGTTGGCCGGCGGCAGTGAGCACCAGTTGCACCTGGCGTCGGTCCTGTTCGGAACGCTTACGCGCCAGCAGGTCTTTTTGCTCCAGGCGGTCGAGCATGCGGGTCATCGAGCCGCTGTCCAGGGACAGGTGGCGGCACAGTTCCGCCGGGGTGTCGACGCCAAACTGGGCCATGATGATCAACACCTTGAACTGCGCGGCGGTGATGCCGTGGGGTTCCATATGGGTGTCGATGATGCGGTCCTTGAGAATCGCGGCGCGGCCCAGCAACAGGCCTAGATGGCAGTTATGAAAGTTTTCCGGGGTGAAGTGTGCCATCGAAAGTCACCTTATTACTGCCTAGGCAGCCAATATGTGACGAAATATTACTGCCTAGGCAGCGAATGTCAAACAAATAGTTAGGTTGCTTGGTAATCAGCCTCTGAAGGCACCCCAAAACAAGTGTGGGAGCTGGCTTGCCTGCGATTACGGTGTGTCAGCCACCAGAAACAGTGACTGAACCACCCCTATCGCAGGCAAGCCGGCTCCCACACTTTGAGTGGCGTTTAGCCGTCAGAAATCCCGTTTGTAGAAGATATCCAATGAACTGGCCACGCCGCTGGCCACTTCCAGGTACACCCGCTTGCTCAGCAGGTAACGCAAGGCGATGGTGCTGGCCGGCTCGAACACCCCGACCCCGTAGCGCAGGCTGAGTTTTTCGGTGATCTTGCCGCTGGCCACTACCGCCGTGCTGGTGCCGCTGCCCTGGGTGTCCAGTTCAAAGTCCTGGATGCCGAGGTTCTTGGCAATGTCCGAGGTCACACCGGCACTGCCCATCAACCCCAGGCCCAGCGCCGCTTGCGCCAGCATGTTGTTGTCTTCGCCGGTGGTGCTCAATGGGCGGCCCAGTACCAGGTAGGACAGTGCCTGCTCCTGGCTCATGGCCGGTTCCGAAAAGATCTGCGTGGTCGGCTGCTCGGCACTGCCGCTCAAGCGGATACCGGCGATCACGTCGTCGGTCTTGCGGATGGCTTCGATATCCAGGTACGGCTGGTCCAGCGGCCCGGCGAACAGCAGGCGCGCACGGCGCACATCCAGCCGCTGGCCGTAGGCGCGATAGCGCCCGTCGTTGAGCCACAGTTCGCCACGGGTGTCCAGGTTATCACCGATATGCACCCGGCCCTGGACCTTGGCGGTCAGGCCGAAGCCGGCAAAGTTGAGCTGCTCCTCGCCCACCACCACGTTGATATCCATGGCCATGGCCATTGGCGGCTTGCCCTCTTCGGTCTGGCTGCCGACGATCACCGTGTCGTCCGAAACCTTGACCGTCGACGGCGGCAGTTCGCGCACGGTGATATCGCCACGCGGGATGTGCACATTGCCAGCAATCGCCAACTTGTCGTCTTTGAGCGTGATCTTCAGGTCAGGCGCCACTTCCAGTTCGGCGTAGGGTTCGACCGTGACCGGCAGTTGCGAGCCTTGCAGACTGAGGTCCACGACCAAGGCCCGCCCCCAGTCGATCTGCCCCTTGAGGCTGCCCTGCCCGGCCTTGCCACTGCGCCAGCCGCCGTTTAGCTGCACGCTTTCGCCGGCGATCAGGGCCTGCACGTTCAGGCCTTCAAGGCTGATGGGCAGTTCGGGCCCGGAAATCTCGCCGGCGATCAGGTTGATGTTGCCGTTGACCTGCGGCGCCAACAACCCGCCGGAGATCCGCCCGTTGCCATTGAGCTTGCCATTGAGTTTTTCCACCATCGGCACAAACGGTCGCGCGACCGCCAGGTCCAGGCCGGTGAGGCTGAAGTTGCCGGAGATCGGCTTGTTTTTCGCCAACGGGTTGATTTGCGCCTGCAACAGCAACTCACCGAGCTTGCCGCCACGGAAATTCAGCTGGGTATCGATGCGCGTGGGGTTGAGCGTGGTTTCCAGCTTGAGGGCGTCGTAGGGGAAATCCAGCCACTGGTCCTTGTCCTTGACCCGCAGCGTGCCGCCACTGGCATCCACCGCGATCAGGCCTTTAGGGCCGCTGGCCGGCAGGTCGAGTTGGATATCGGCATTGAGCTTGCCCTGCCAGGCAAAATCCTTGGGCAGCCATTGCGCCAGGCTGTCGATGGGGAACTGCTTGAGGTGGTAACGCAGCTTGGGATCGGGCATCAGCCGCTGGTCTTCGCCACATAGGCTGGCGGGCCCGGAGACCCAGCAGTGGGCGGCGAACGTCAGCTTGCCGTCGGCCATGCGCTCGATTTTTGCCGGGGCTTGCAGTTTCCAGTCCTGGCCACCGGCCTGCACATCGCCACTGGCCAGGCGCCCGCGCCAGTTGCCCTTGTCAAGATTGCCGTCCAGGGCCAGGGCCAGCTTGACCAGGGGGCCCATCAGCTCCAGTTGGAGGTTCTGGCTTTTGATATTGCCCTGGGCGCTGGCGGTCAGGGTGCCGAGCTGGGTGTCTCCGGCCTGGATGCCTGTGCCCTTGAGGTCGATCTTCGCGCGTTGGGCGTTATCCAGCGTTGCGTCCAGGGTCAGGGCTTGCAGGCGATTGTCTTCAAACACCAGTTGCTGGCCCTTGAGGTCGAGCTTGCCCTGGGGCGCCTTCAGCGTGCCGGCCACATCGAGCCGGCCATTGACCTGCCCACGCAGCTGCGGCCACAGCTGGGCCAGGCGTGCGAGCTTGATGTCGATCTGCCCGGCCAGGCGCTGTTGCAGGCTGGCGCTGCCGTTGATGCGGTTGTCGCCCAGGCGGATATCCAGGTTGGCCAGGGTCCACTGCTCGCCCGCGCCTTCGGCCTTGGCCGCCAGCACCGCCGTTTGGCCGCGCAAGCGGCCCTTGAGGTCGAGGTCGGCGTTGAGCTTGAGTTGTGCGTTTTTGAACTCGCCCTTGCTGCGCAGCGGCCCGGCCAGGGTGCCGGGCAATTCTGCGACCCAGTACGCCGGGTTCAATGCCGACAGGTCCAGCGCCGTATCCCAGGCGATGCCCTCGGCAAATTGCAGGTTCAGGTGGCCTTCGGCCTTGCCTTGGCCGGCAGTCAATTTCAGCTCGGGCAGGAACACTTGCTTGAGGTCGCCACTGAACGGCGTGACCAGGCTGAATTTGCCGGCCGGGCCGTCGAGGTCGGCCTTGAGATTGCCCAGGTAGTTGCCATCTTTGTAGGAAACTTCACCATTGAAGGTACGCAACACCACTTGCGGCTCATCAACCAGCGGATACAGGCGATGCCAGGGGAAGTCCAGCCAGTCGATTTTCGCCTCGGCGCTCAAACCCTGCTGCCAATCCAGTTGAGCACTGAGCTTGAGGCTTTGCTTGTCCCCGGCCTTCAAGTCCAGGCCGGCGAGCTGCGCGCCCTTGACATCGACCCGGCCTTGCAGCAACAGGTCAACCGGGCCCTTTTCTGCGGGTAATACAGCCTTGCCCAGCAACTGATAGCCCTTGCCCTGGTCACCCTTGGCCGTCAGGTCCAGTTGATTGAGTTGCAAGGTATCCGGCAAGTCGGCGGCAGGCTTGAAGCCATCGGCGGTGATACGCAGTTGCGCCGGCAGGTTCTCGAGCAAAGGTTGCAGCTCGCCACTGAGTTTGGCGGGCAGGTAGCCGCTGCTGTCGGCGTCGAGCTTGAGGGTCTTGAGCAAGTCACCGGTGACATTCAGCGCCACCGTCCACGGCGCGCCACCCGGGGCATAGGGCAGGCTCAGGCTGCCGCTCGCCGTCAGCGGCCAATCGCCCGTGGGTTGCAGCACGCCGTTGAGGTCCAGCACCAGGCCGTCGCGTTGCAGATGTACCGCGTCGATCTTCATGCCCTCAGCGGTCCAGTGCGCGGCCAGTTGCAGGCCCTGGAGCTCTTCGCTGCCGTTGAACAGCAGGCTGGCGACGCGCACGTCGCCCAGTTCGATGGCCACGGGCAGGTTCAAGTCCGGCAGGGTGATCGGGCCGCTGCTGTCCTCGGTGCTGGGCGGGAACTGCAGGCTCACCTGCTCCACGTCCAGTTGCCGGATGCACAGGGTCATGCGCAGCAGGCACGCCGGCGACCAGTCGAACTTAGGTGCTTTGAGCTCCACGCGGCTGCTGTCTTGTTGCCACAGCAAATGGTCGGCGCTCCACTCCCCGCCCAAACGGCCCTGGAAGTTGTCCACGCTCAAGCCCGGCACCTGGCCCAGGGCCCAGCGACTGCCGACTTGCGTACCCAGTACGCTCCAGACGGCCAGCAGCACCAAGGCGACGAGCGCCACCCCACTCAAACCCGCTATTTTCAAACCACGCTTCACAGCTCAGGCCCCATGGAAAAGTGCAAACGAATACCGCCCGGGTCTTCCAGGGCATGGGCCAGGTCAAGGCGGATCGGGCCAACCGGCGACACCCAGCGCACGCCAACGCCGACCCCGGTTTTCAGGCTCGGCAATTCCAGGGAGTTAAAAGAGTTGCCCTGGTCGACAAAGGTCGCGATCCGCCATTTTTCGGCGATGGAATATTGATACTCGGCGCTCAAGGCCACCATGTAGCGGCCACCGATGCGGTCGCCCTTGTTGTTTTCCGGGGACAGCGTCTGGTACTCGTAGCCACGCACGCTCTGGTCGCCACCGGCAAAGAAGCGCAGGGACGGCGGCACCGACTTGTAGCCATTGGTGGCGCTGCCGCCAAACTGCGCACGGCCGAGGAAACGGTGTTTGTCCCACACGGTGGTCAAGCCCTTGATCATCGCGGTGCCGTACAGCAGGTTGGTGTCCGAGCCCACCCCTTCCTTGGCCACCTTGGTATCGAACTGCAGGCGATAGCCGTTATGGGGGTCGATGCGGTTGTCGCTGCGCAGGTAGGAATAACTGAGACCGGGCATCAGCAAATTACTCAAGCCGGAGTCATCCCCCAGGCGATATTCTTCGCGTTGCCATTTGAGCGAGATCACCCGTGTCCAGCCGCTGGGCAACTTGCTGTGCCATTCCGGGCCGAGGGTGAGCAGCTTGCTGAGGGTGTCGGTGTTGGCCAGTTCTTCGTTCTGGTAGCCCCCGGCAAAACGCAGCTTGTCGGTCAGCGGCGGGTCGAGGGGAATGTCGTACCACAGGCCGACGTTCTGCCGGGGCGCCGACAACTCGGCCTCCCAGCCATAGCTGTGGCCCTGGGGGTTGACCCAGTGCCGCGTCCAGTTGGCCTTGCCCCGCGGGCCGACGTCGGTGGAAAACCCCAGGCCCAGGCCCATGGTCCGGGGCTTGCGGGTTTCCAGCTGGACCGCCACCGGGATCACGTCATTGGCCGCCGCAGCCGGGGCGGCATCCACCCGGATACCTTCAAAAAAGCCGCTGGCTTGCAGGGCCTGGTTCAATTCGGCAATCAGTTCGGAATCGTAGGGGGTGCCACTCTTGAACGGCACCATGCGCTGCAACAGTTCTTCATCAAACGGGGTATCGCCGGCAAAGTTGACTTTGCCGAGGGTGTAGCGCGGGCCGCTGTCGTAGACCAGCTCGATATCGGCCACGCCCGCCTGGGGGTCGACGGAAAGCTTCTGACTCGTGAAACGGCCACTGAAATAGCCGAAGCGCGAGGCCTGGTTCTGGATCAGGCGCTTGGCATCTTCGTAATGACCATGGTTGAGGATGGCGCCGGACTTGAGGTCCTGGCTGTCGGGTACACGGAAGGATTTGAGCTCGGCCGCCGGGCCGTCGACCCGGATCGTGACATTGCGCAAATGCACGGGCTCGCCGGGGTCGATGCTGAGGATCAGGCGCGGGTTCTTGCCGGCCTTTACCTCACTGGCAATCTGCGGCTGATAAAAGCCCAGGGCCTGGGCGGCCTTGCGCGCCTGCTCCTCGGCGCCACGGCTAAAGCGCAGCAAGGCCTCTTCATCACGCTCGCCTACCCCGCCGATATAGCCTTCGATATTGGCCTTCAGCGCGTCGTTTGAAGGCTTGACCCGTACGTCCAACTCACTTTGCGCAAAGGCGCCGCAGCTTGTGAACAGCAGAATCAAGCCGCTGGTAACTCTATTTGGAAACTTCATAGGCGCGGATGCTACACGAGCTGGGGAGCACCTTAGAACCTGGAATTGTCTGAATAATTCTCCGTTAAGCCGTTGCAGGTTGTAACACCTGGGGATTGGGGTGAAAAAACACATGTTCCAGGATGGGGCCTACCGCCACCTCTCCCACTTCCTCATAGCCCTGGCGCTTGTAGAACGCCAGGTACAGCGGATTGCCGGTATCCAGCACCACCCCGTGTGAATGGGGGTCTTCGGCGCACCAGTTATGCACGGCTGCCAGCAGTTGCTCGCCGTAATGCTTGCCCTGGAATTGCGGGTGGATACCCAGCAGCGGCAACACATGCACCGACTCGGACGGCAGGCATGCCAGCACGGCCTGATGGTATTCGAGGTAACGCCGGGTGCCCTTGAACCCGGTACTCAGCCACATGCGCAATTGCCAGGCCCAGCTTTCGGTGATGCCCAGGCGTCGTTGCGGCGGGGCAATCAGGGCGATGCCGATCAGGCGGTCATTGACCAGCAGGCCGATGGCCGGCAGATCCTGAAGAAAGTGCTGCTTGACCAGCTCGCGCACGGTGGCCCTTACCCGCTGTTCATAGCCGGAGCGTTCGGCTTCAAACAGGTAGGCAAAGGTCGGCTCATGGCGATAGGCGTGATACAGCAGCGAGCGTGCTTCGCGGGAATAGCCGCTGTCGAGCAGGTGCACCTGGGCAGTGGTGGTCGAGGTGTCGGGCATCAGTCGTATCTCCCCTGGGCGCCACTCAAAAAGGTCGCGCTCTTGTTATTACGAGCCCGGGGCAACGGAGTCGTTCCCCGCCACTGGCTCCTTGAGAGACATTAGCAGTGCATCTGTCCTACCGCCACGCTGGCCCCCGTCCGACTTGTCGGCTAGCATCGCCCTTTTGCCAGACTGGACTGCCGACCATGAAAATCGTCTCCTTCAATATCAACGGGCTGCGCGCCCGCCCTCATCAGCTGGCGGCCCTGATCGACAAACATCAACCGGACGTGATCGGCCTGCAGGAAACCAAGGTCCACGACGACCAGTTCCCGCTCGCCGAAGTCCAGGCCCTGGGTTACCACGTGTACTACCACGGGCAGAAAGGCCACTACGGCGTCGCCCTGCTCTCGCGCCAGGAGCCGCTGGCCCTGCACAAGGGTTTTGCCAGTGACGAAGAGGATGCCCAGCGCCGCTTTATCTGGGGCACTTTCGCCGATGAGCATGGCAACCCGGTCACCATCATGAACGGCTATTTCCCACAGGGCGAAAGTCGCGACCACCCAACCAAGTTCCCGGCCAAGCAGCGCTTCTACGAAGACCTGCAACAGTTGCTGGAAACCCAGTTCAGCAATGACCAGGCGCTGGTGGTGATGGGCGACGTGAATATTTCCCCCGAGGATTGTGACATCGGCATCGGTGCCGACAACGCCAAGCGCTGGCTGAAGACCGGCAAGTGCAGCTTCCTGCCGGAAGAGCGCGAATGGATGGCGCGCCTGAAGAACTGGGGCCTGACCGACAGCTTCCGCCACCTGAACCCGGACGTGGCGGATCGCTTCAGTTGGTTCGATTACCGCAGCCGCGGTTTTGAGGACGAGCCCAAGCGCGGCCTGCGCATCGACCTGATCATGGCCTCCAATGGCTTGTTGCCACGGGTCAAGGATGCGGGTGTGGACTACGAGTTGCGCGGCCTGGAAAAACCTTCGGATCATGCGCCGATCTGGCTGGAACTGAGCTGATCTTTGCGGCCACACCCTAAAATGTAGGAGCTGGCAAGCCAGCTCCTACATTTGGATAGGCGGGGTGTCAGTCATATTTTTGAAACCTTACTGTCTTAATCTGCCCGCACTTCCTTTGGCTTGAGAAGGTGCCAGCATGATGCTGCGCGTTTTGTACCTGCTGACACTTTGCAGCGTTTTTCCTCTTGTGGTTTCTGCAACGCCCCTGCCCTTCCCCGAACAGGGCCCGGCCTTGCGCATCCAGGGTTCCAACACCATTGGCGCGGCGCTGGGCCCGGCGCTGGTCAAGGGCTTGATGGAGCAACAGGGCCTGAAGGCCGTACATAATGAACCGGCCAGCCGCCCCAACGAACAGCGCCTCGTCGGCACCAGCCCTCAAGGCAAACGGGTCCTGATAGAAATTGCCGCCCACGGTTCCAGCACCGGCTTTGCCGCGCTGAAAAACGCCGAGGCCGACCTGGCCGCCGCGTCGCGCCCGATCAAGGACCGCGAACTGGTAGACCTCGAACCCCTGGGCGACCTGAAAAGCCCCGGCGCCGAACAGGTGATCGCCATCGATGGCCTGGCGATCATCCTGCACCCCTATAACCCGCTACAGGTGTTGAGCACCGAACAACTGGCGAAGATTTTCAGCGGCGAGATCAGCACCTGGGAAGCCTTGGGCGGCCGCGGCGGGCAGATCCGCTTGTATGCCCGTGATGATCAATCCGGCACCTACGACACCTTCAAGGAACTGGTGCTCAGCCGTCGCGGCAAAACCCTCGACAGCGCGGCCAAGCGCTTTGAGTCCAGCGAGCAATTGTCCGATGCGGTCAGCCACGACCCTCAGGGCATTGGTTTTATCGGCCTGCCCTATGTGCGCCAGGCCAAGGCCGTCGCGATCAGTGACGGGGACTCCCAGGCCATGTTGCCGCAGAGCAGCCTGATCGCCACCGAGGACTACCCGCTGTCGCGCCGCTTGTTTTTCTACCTGCCACCCACTAACACCAACCCTTGGGCCGAAGTGCTGGTGGACTTTGCCCAAAGCGCCCAAGGCCAGGCCATCGTGGCCGCCAATGGGTTTATCGCCCAGCAGATCAAGGCCATCACCGTGCAACCACGGGCGCCGATGCCCGCCGACTACCAGGCCATCGCCCGCGAGGCGCAACGCCTGAGCGTGAACTTTCGCTTTGAGGAAGGCAGCGCCAGCCTGGACAACAAGGCGCGCCAGGATCTGGCGCGGGTGGTGGCTTATATAAGCCGCCACGATAAACGGGACAAACGGGTCACCCTGGTGGGTTTTGGTGACGCCAAGGATGACCCGCAACGCGCCGACCTGCTGTCGAAGCTGCGGGCGATGGCGGTGCGCCGGGAATTGGTCAAGAGTGGCGTGGTGCTGCGCGATATCCGCGGTTTTGGCGCGCAGATGCCGGTGGCGGCGAACACCGTGGATGAGGGGCGGATCAAGAATCGCCGGGTGGAGGTCTGGGTTTACTGAAGCCTGCCACCGCTATCGCGGGCCCGCTCCCACAGAGGTCAATGTGGGAGCGGGCTTGCCCGCGATACAGGCGACGCGGTCTTACTGACCGCTGCGCATCATTTCCCGAGGCACATATTTGCCAATCTCGAACTTGCCAATGGCCGCGCGGTGCACTTCGTCCGGGCCGTCGGCCAGGCGCAGGGTGCGTTGCATGGCGTACATATAGGCCAGCGGGAAGTCATTGGACACCCCGGCACCGCCGTGGATCTGGATGGCCCGGTCAATCACCTTCAGGGCCACGTTCGGCGCCACCACCTTGATCTGGGCAATTTCACTTTTCGCCACTTTGTTGCCGACCGTGTCCATCATATAGGCCGCCTTCAGGGTCAGCAGGCGCGCCATGTCGATTTCCATCCGCGAGTCGGCGATCTTGTCGATATTGCCCCCCAGGCGCGCCAGTGGCTTGCCAAAGGCGGTGCGGCTGACGGCACGCTTGCACATCAACTCCAGGGCCCGCTCGGCCATGCCGATGGAGCGCATGCAGTGGTGGATACGCCCCGGGCCAAGGCGACCCTGGGCAATTTCAAAGCCACGGCCTTCACCCAGCAGGACGTTTTCGTACGGCACACGCACGTTATCGAACAGCACTTCGGCATGCCCATGGGGCGCGTCGTCGTAGCCAAACACCGGCAACGGCCGGACGATTTTCACCCCGGGCGCATCCACCGGCACCAGGATCATCGAGTGCTGCTGGTGGCGCGGCGCATCCGGGTTGCTCAGGCCCATGAAGATCAGGATCTTGCAGCGCGGGTCGCACGCGCCGGAGGTCCACCACTTCTTACCGTTGATCACCCACTCGTCACCCTGGCGCTCGGCGCGCGCAGCCATGTTGGTGGCGTCGGAAGACGCCACGTCCGGCTCGGTCATGGCGAACGCCGAGCGGATCTCACCGCGCAGCAGCGGCTCCAGCCAGCGTTGTTTCTGTTCTTCGTTGGCGTAGCGCACCAGCACTTCCATATTGCCGGTGTCGGGTGCCGAGCAATTGAACGGCTCCGGCCCGAGCAGGGAGCGGCCCATGATTTCGGCAAGCGGCGCATATTCCAGGTTGGTCAGGCCGGCCCCCAGTTCGGATTCCGGCAGGAACAGGTTCCACAGGCCTTCGGCCTTAGCACGGGCCTTGAGCTCTTCCATAATGGCCGTGGGCTGCCAGCGGTCACCTTCGCTGACCTGGCGCTCAAACACCGGCTCGGCGGGGTAAACGTAAGCCTCCATAAACGCGGTGACGCGTTCACGCAGTTCCTGAACCTTGGGCGAATAGGCAAAATCCATGAGCAGCTCCCTTCGTGGAGAGGTTGTTTAGGTCATGCAATCGATGCTAGAACAGCGTTGATAATTTACCTAGCCTATTCTCGGCGTGTATTAACATTCATCACCGATATATGATCGGCGCATGAAAACCTAACAAGAAGAGCGCAACGCAATGAATCTGAGCAAGGTCGACCTCAATCTTTTCATCGTCTTTGACGCGATCTACACCGAAGCCAACCTGACCCGTGCCGGGCAGATCGTCGGCATTACCCAGCCGGCCGTGTCAAACGCCCTGGCACGCCTGCGCGAGACTTTCAACGACCCGCTGTTCGTGCGCACCGCCCAGGGCATGGTGCCGACCCCCATGGCCCAGAACATCATTGGCCCGGTGCGCAACGCCTTGTCGCTGCTGCGGGTGTCGGTGCAGGAAAGCCGGATCTTCAACCCGTTGCAGGCGGCCAAGACCTACCGCATCAGCATGACCGACCTCACGGAGGCGGTGATCCTGCCGCCGCTGTTCCAGCGCCTGCGCCGCCTGGCGCCGACGGTGATCATCGAGAGCTTTTTGTCCAAACGGCGGGAAACCACCAAGGAACTGGCCGCCGGGCGCCTGGATTTTGCCGTGGACGCGCCGCTCAACACCGACCCGCAAGTGCGCCACGTCAAGCTGATGGAAGACCGCTACGTGTGTGCCATGCGCAAGGGCCACCCGCTGGCGGGCAAGGAAAAGCTCAGCCTGGATGACTACCTGGCGCTGACCCACATCCATATTTCCAGCCGGCGCAATGGCCTGGGCCACGTCGACCTGGCCCTGGGCAAGATGGGGATCCAGCGCAAGATCGCCTTGCGCTCGCAGCATTACCTGATGGCCTCCCAGGTGTTGCAGCAGACCGATATGGTGATGACCGTGCCCGAGCGCTTTGCCAGGCGTAACGAGCTGCATTCGTTCAACCTGCCGGTCAATGATGTGCCGTCGGTGGAAACCCACCTGTACTGGCATGAAAGCACCGACCAGGACCCGGCCAACCGCTGGATGCGCGAGCAGATGATCGAGTTGTGCCAACAGGTGACGGCGCGCGAGAAGAAGTTGGATAACCCATAGGGGTAGGGGGATTTGCTTGACGTTTACGTCAAGCAGCCATTAGCGTAGCGCCAAGACCCTCCTTGAGCGCCATCATGAGCACCACCTACAGCATCTCCGACCTGGCCCGCGAGTTGGACATCACCACCCGGGCCATTCGTTTCTATGAAGAGCAAGGCCTCTTGAGCCCCGAACGCCGGGGCCAGGAACGTATCTATTCGCCCCGGGACAAAGTCAGCCTGAAGCTGATCCTGCGTGGCAAGCGCATCGGCTTTTCCCTGGCCGAATGCCGCGAACTGATCGAACTCTACGACCCCAGCAGCGGCAATCAGAAGCAACTGCACAGCATGCTGGCGAAGATCAGCGAACGCCGCGAGCAACTGGAACAGCAGTTGCTGGACATCGAACAGATGAAGCTGGAACTGGACACCGCCGAAGAACGTTGCACCCAGGCCCTGGAACAGACGATCCAGAGCCAGGTCGGCCAACCCCAATAAAAAGGTAGCTCCCATGTCTCTCCCCTCTTTTGTGCGCCTGATCGAAGTCGGCCCGCGCGACGGC
The DNA here is from genome assembly GCF_059422465.1 of Pseudomonas sp. GW821-FHT01D09. Lineage (NCBI taxonomy): Bacteria > Pseudomonadati > Pseudomonadota > Gammaproteobacteria > Pseudomonadales > Pseudomonadaceae > Pseudomonas > Pseudomonas sp. GW821-FHT01D09. The sequence goes on along the minus strand of NZ_JBWKWY010000010.1, from coordinate 109,297 downwards.
CTGCAAAACGAAGCACAGCCCATCAGCGTGGCCGACAAGGTACAACTGGTGGACGCCCTCAGTGCGGCCGGCCTGGGTTATATCGAAGTCGGCAGCTTTGTCTCGCCCAAGTGGGTGCCGCAGATGGCCGGCTCCGCCGAGGTGTTTGCGCAGATCCAGCGCAAGCCGGGCGTGATCTATGGCGCCCTGGCGCCGAACCTGCGGGGCTTCGAGGACGCGCTGGCGGCCGGGGTCAAGGAGGTCGCGGTGTTTGCGGCGGCGTCCGAGGCGTTCTCCCAGCGCAATATCAATTGCTCCATCAGCGAGAGCCTGGAGCGCTTTGCCCCGATCATGGCGGCGGCGCAGCAGCAGGGCATCCGTGTGCGCGGCTATGTGTCGTGCGTGCTGGGCTGCCCTTATGAAGGCCAGGTCGCGCCAGCGCAAGTCGCAGCGGTGGCCCGCGAGCTGTATGCCATGGGCTGTTATGAGGTGTCCCTGGGCGACACCATCGGCACCGGCACCGCAGGCGCTACGCGGCGCATGTTCGAGGTGGTGGGCAAGGACGTGCCCCGGGCCAAGCTTGCCGGGCACTTCCATGACACCTATGGCCAGGCCATCGCCAATATCTATGCCAGCCTGCTGGAAGGTATCGCGGTGTTCGACAGCTCTATCGCGGGCCTTGGCGGCTGCCCCTATGCCAAGGGCGCCAGCGGTAACGTGGCCACCGAGGATGTGCTGTACCTGCTCAATGGCCTGGGCATCGAGACCGGTATCGACCTGGATACGTTGCTGGTGGCGGGGCAACAGATCTGCACAGTCCTGGGCCGCCCCACCGGTTCACGCGTGGCCAAGGCCCGTAGTGCCAGTTGAGTACTGTGCCCGTGACGATGTGTTACCTCGCGGCTACACATCGGGTAACACGGGAACATATTTTGTCGCATTTTCTGAAGTAAATTTCCCACTAAAAAATCAAGTTATTGATTTTAAAGGCATTTTAAAAGTTGGCACGGCTTCTGCTATCTCTATGGCATAACAAGAATAAAAAGCACCAAACCTAATAAAAATAAGACGTACCGACTCTGACATAACAAAAACAACACGGCAGAGACGCAGCTAACAGATTTTTTTGGAGAAGATGTGCTTCGCAGGGTACGGCGCAAGCCGCCACTCGCAACCGGGCAGAGAACAATAAAACTACCCCAAGGTAGCTACCCACTGGTTGGATCGCGTGCGAAGAAGCAGATCAGCGCTCAAAAAAATACGTTTGCTCTTGACCCCGGATGGGGGTCGCCAAAACAGCGGTAAAGGGCCACGGTTGCCAAAAACAACAATAGACCGCCCCTCAATAATAAAAAAAGAGCACGTAACAACAAATTAAAGGGGAGCTTCGGCTCCCCTTTGTGCTGTCTGGATGAAAACAATGCCTACTGACACGCCACCGTTAATGTGGGAGCTGGCTTGCCTGCGATAGCGGTGTGTCAGCTACTCAATTGTTGACTGATAAACCGCAATCGCAGGCAAGCCAGCTCCCACCCTTTAGATCAGGGTTTCAGCGTTCGCAGTTGCTCGATCGTGATCTCCCGCATCCGAAACTTCTGGATCTTCCCCGTCACCGTCATCGGAAACTCTTCGACAAAGCGGAAATACTTCGGTGTCTTGAAGTGTGCAATGCGCCCCTTGCACCAGGTTTGCAGCTCCAGCGCGTTGGCCACGTGCCCCGGGTGGAACTTGATCCAGGCCACGATCTCTTCGCCGTAACGCTCATCGGGAATGCCGATGATCTGCACATCGGCCACCGCCGGGTGGGTGAAGAAGAACTCCTCCAGCTCCCGTGGGTACACGTTCTCGCCACCGCGAATGATCATGTCCTTGTTGCGCCCGGCGATGCACACATAGCCCTGCTCATCCATGCTCGCCAGGTCGCCGGTGTGCATCCAGCCGGCGTCGTCGATGGCCTCGCGGGTGCCTTCGGGGTTGTTCCAGTAGCCAAGCATCACGCTGTAGCCACGGGTGCACAACTCGCCGATCTGCCCGCGCGGCACGGTGTTGCCGGCCTCGTCGATAATCTTGCTTTCCAGTTGCGGCTGGGTGCGCCCAACCGTGGTCACGCGCCGCTCCAGGTCGTCATCCGCGCCGGTCTGTAGCGACACCGGGCTGGTCTCGGTCATGCCATAGGCAATCTGCACTTCGCTCATATGCAGGTCGCTGATCACCCGGCGCATCACCTCGATCGGGCAGGTGGAGCCGGCCATGATCCCGGTGCGCAGGGTCGACAGGTCGAACGTGCTGCGTTGCGGATGATCGAGCACCGCGATAAACATCGTCGGTACGCCGTACAGGCCGGTAGCGCGTTCTTCGGCCACGGCGGCCAGGGTCAGTAGCGGATCGAAGCCGTCATTGGGATAGATCATGGTGGTGCCATGGGTGATGCAGCCCAGGTTGCCCATGACCATGCCAAAGCAATGGTAGAGCGGCACCGGGATCACCAGGCGGTCCTGCGCGGTCAGGCCCAGGCTTTCGCCGACCATGTAGCCGTTGTTGAGGATGTTGTGGTGGCTGAGGGTGGCGCCCTTGGGAAAGCCCGTGGTGCCGGAGGTGTACTGGATATTGACGGCTTGATCGAAGTGCAGGCTGGCCTCGCGGCGGTGCAGGTGTTCGGCGGGAATACCCGCGCCGAGGGCCGATAATTGCGACCAGGGCAGGAACCCCGAGGGCGGTCGCGCATCCAGGCTGATCACCCCGCGCAGCTCGGGTAACAGCTCACAGTGCAATTGGCCGATGCCCTGCTCCGCCAGTTCCGGCACCAGCGCCTGTAGCATCCCGTGATAGTCAGAGGACTTGAACGCGCCAGCACAGATCAACCACTGGCAACCCGATTGCTTGAGCACGTATTCCAGTTCGCTGCTGCGGTAGGCCGGGTTGATGTTGACCAGGATCACCCCAAGCTTGGCGCTGGCCACCTGGCTGATGCACCACTCGGCGCAGTTCGGCGCCCAGATGCCGAGGCGATCCCCAGCCTGCAGCCCCAGGGCCAACAGAGCGCGGGCATGCAAGTCCACGGCTGCGGCCAATTGCTGCCAGGTGTAGCGCAGCTGCTGATGGCGCACCACCAGGGCCTCGCCCTCCGGGTGCTGCGCCACGGTGCGGTCAAATGCCTGGCCAATGGTCATGGCCAGCAGGGCCTTGTCCTGTGGGCCACGGCTGTAGCTCTGATTCGGTTGATCCATGACGACCCCTATTGTCTTTTTTGTAGGTGGACGGTGCGCCGGTCAGGCGCGAGCTTGACGTTAACGTAAGCTACGATTGACAGTCATGCAACGCAAGTTTACGTTAACGTAAAGGTGACCGCCCAATGGCGTCGCCAGCCCCACAACAATAATGTTTATAGGTGCCCTCCCATGAGTTACCCGACCCTGAACTTCGCCCTCGGTGAAACCATCGACATGCTGCGCGACCAGGTGCAGGCCTTCGTGGCCAAGGAGCTGGCGCCACGGGCGGCGCAGATCGATATCGACAACCTGTTCCCCGTGGATATGTGGCGCAAGTTCGGCGACATGGGCCTGTTGGGCATCACCGTGGCGGAAGAATACGGCGGTGCCGGCCTGGGTTACCTGGCCCACGTGGTGGCCATGGAAGAAATCAGCCGCGGCTCGGCCTCGGTGGCGTTGTCCTACGGCGCGCACTCCAACCTGTGCGTCAACCAGATCAACCGCAACGGCAGCCACGAGCAGAAACTCAAGTACCTGCCCAAGCTGATCAGCGGCGAACACATTGGCGCCCTGGCCATGAGCGAGCCGAATGCCGGTTCTGATGTGGTGTCGATGAAGCTGCGCGCCGACAAGCGTGGCAGCGTGTACGTGCTCAATGGCAGCAAGACCTGGATCACCAACGGCCCCGATGCCCACACCTATGTGATCTACGCCAAGACCGACCTGGAAAAAGGCGCCCATGGCATCACCGCGTTTATCGTCGAGCGCGACTCGAAAGGCTTCAGCCGCAGCAACAAGTTCGACAAGCTGGGCATGCGCGGCTCCAACACCTGCGAGCTGTTTTTCGATGACGTCGAAGTGCCCGAAGAAAACATCCTCGGCGCGCTCAATGGCGGAGTCAAAGTGCTGATGAGTGGCCTGGACTACGAGCGCGTGGTGCTCTCCGGTGGCCCCACCGGGATCATGCAGGCCTGCATGGACCTGATCGTGCCGTACATCCACGACCGCAAGCAGTTCGGCCAGAGTATCGGTGAGTTCCAGCTGATCCAGGGCAAGGTCGCCGACATGTACACCCAGCTCAACGCCAGCCGTGCCTACCTGTATGCGGTGGCCCAGGCCTGCGAGCGCGGCGAAACCACGCGCAAGGACGCCGCCGGGGTGATTCTGTACAGCGCCGAACGCGCGACGCAGATGGCCCTCGATGCAATCCAGATTCTTGGCGGCAATGGCTACATCAATGAATTCCCCGCAGGCCGCCTGCTGCGCGATGCCAAGCTGTATGAAATCGGCGCGGGCACCAGTGAGATCCGACGCATGTTGATTGGTCGCGAACTGTTTAACGAAACCCGCTGAGGGAGTGCACCATGGCCACCCTGCACACCCAACTCAACCCGCGCTCGGCAGAGTTTGCCGCCAACAGCGCGGCGATGCTCAAACAGGTCGATGCCTTGCACACCCTGCTCGCCCAGGTCCAGCAAGGCGGCGGCAGCAAGGCCCAGGAGCGTCATACCTCCCGTGGCAAGCTGCTGCCGCGCGAGCGCATCAACCGCCTGCTCGACCCGGGCTCGGCGTTCCTCGAACTCAGCCAACTGGCGGCGTATCAGGTCTACGGTGAAGACGTACCCGCTGCTGGCGTGATCGCCGGGATCGGCCGCGTTGAAGGCGTGGAATGCATGATCGTCGCCAACGACGCCACGGTAAAAGGCGGCTCCTATTACCCGCTGACCGTGAAAAAACACCTGCGCGCCCAGACCATCGCCGAACAGAACCGCCTGCCGTGCATCTACCTGGTGGATTCCGGCGGCGCCAACCTGCCGCGCCAGGACGAGGTGTTTCCCGACCGCGAGCACTTTGGGCGGATCTTCTTCAACCAGGCCAATATGAGCGCCCAGGGCATCCCGCAGATCGCCGTGGTCATGGGCTCCTGCACCGCCGGCGGTGCCTATGTGCCGGCGATGGCCGATGAAGCGATCATGGTGCGCCAACAGGCGACCATCTTCCTCGCCGGCCCGCCCCTGGTGAAGGCCGCCACCGGCGAAGTGGTCAGCGCCGAAGACCTGGGCGGTGCCGATGTGCACTGCAAGATCTCCGGGGTGGCCGACCATTACGCCGACAGCGACGAACACGCCCTGGCCCTGGCCCGCCGCAGCGTCGCCAACCTCAACTGGCACAAACAGGGGCAGTTGCAGCAGCGCACGCCGGTCGCACCGCTGTATGCCAGCGACGAGTTGTACGGGGTGATCCCGGCCGACGCCAAGCAACCTTTCGATGTGCGCGAAGTGATTGCGCGGCTGGTGGACGGCTCGGTCTTCGATGAATTCAAGGCGCTGTTCGGCACCACACTGGTCTGCGGCTTTGCCCATTTGCATGGCTACCCCATCGCGATTCTCGCCAACAACGGCATCCTGTTTGCCGAAGCGGCGCAAAAAGGCGCGCACTTTATCGAACTGGCCTGCCAGCGCGGGATTCCCCTGCTGTTCTTGCAGAACATCACTGGCTTTATGGTCGGCCAGAAGTACGAAGCCGGCGGCATCGCCAAGCACGGCGCCAAGCTGGTCACGGCCGTGGCCTGCGCCAAGGTGCCGAAATTCACGGTGATCATCGGCGGCAGCTTTGGTGCCGGTAACTACGGGATGTGTGGGCGCGCCTATGATCCGCGCTTTTTGTGGATGTGGCCCAACGCACGCATTGGCGTGATGGGCGCCGAGCAGGCGGCCGGTGTGCTGGTGCAGGTCAAGCGCGAACAGGCCGAGCGCAGTGGCCAGGGGTTCAGCGCCGAGGACGAAGCGCAGATCAAGCAGCCGATCCTCGACCAGTACGAAACCCAGGGCCACCCCTATTACTCCAGCGCCCGCCTGTGGGATGACGGCGTCATCGACCCCTTGCAGACCCGCGACGTGCTGGCCCTGGCCTTGTCCGCCGCGCTGAATGCCCCCATCGAGCCGAGCCGCTTCGGCGTGTTCCGCATGTAATTGGAGCTGCACCCATGAGCGATTTCAACACCGTTGAACTGGTCAACGACCCCCGGGGCTTTGCCACCCTGTGGTTGAGCCGGGAAGAGAAGAACAACGCATTCAACGCCGAGATGATCCGTGAGCTGATCATTGCCCTGGACCAGGTGCAGGCCGATGCCGCCTTGCGTTTTCTACTGGTCCGCGGGCGCGGCAAGCATTTCAGCGCCGGCGCGGACCTGGCCTGGATGCAACAGTCGGCCGAGCTGGACTACCACACCAACCTCGACGACGCCCGCGAGCTGGCAGAGCTGATGTACAACCTGGCCAAGTTGAAGATCCCCACACTGGCGGTGGTCCAGGGCGCGGCCTATGGCGGCGCCCTGGGCCTGATCAGTTGCTGCGACATGGCCATTGGCGCCGATGATGCGCAGTTCTGCCTGTCGGAAGTGCGCATCGGCCTGGCGCCGGCGGTGATCAGCCCGTTTGTGGTGCAGGCGATTGGCGAGCGCGCGGCACGCCGCTATGCCTTGACCGCAGAACGCTTCGACGGTCAGCAGGCCCAAGCCATCGGGCTGTTGGCGCAAAGCTACCCTCTCGATACGCTGGAGCAGCAGGTCGAGCAATGGACCGCCAACCTGCTGCTCAACAGCCCGGCCGCCATGCGCGCCAGCAAGGATTTGCTGCGCGAAGTGGGTAACGGCACGCTGACCCCGGCGCTGCGCCGTTACTGCGAAAACGCCATCTCCCGTATCCGCGTCAGCGCCGAAGGCCAGGAAGGCCTGCGCGCATTTTTGCAAAAGCGTACGCCCAGTTGGCAGTCCCAGGAGCCGCGTTCATGAGTTTGCCGTTGATTACCTGCGTGCTGGTGGCCAACCGGGGCGAAATCGCCTGCCGGGTCATGCGCACGGCCAAGGCGATGGGCATGACCACCGTTGCCGTGCACAGCGCCACGGACCGCGATGCGCGCCATAGCCGCGAAGCCGATATCCGCGTGGACCTGGGCGGCAGCAAGGCCGCCGACAGTTACCTGCAGATCGACAAACTGATCGCCGCCGCCAAGGCCAGCGGCGCCCAGGCGATTCACCCGGGCTATGGCTTTCTTTCCGAGAACCCAGGCTTTGCGCGGGCGATTGAAGAGGCCGGGCTGATTTTCCTCGGCCCACCCGCCTCGGCCATTGATGCCATGGGCAGCAAGTCGGCGGCCAAGGCATTGATGGAAACCGCCGGTGTGCCGCTGGTGCCGGGTTACCACGGCGCCGAGCAGGACCTGGAAACCTTCCGCCAGGCCGCCGCGCGCATTGGCTACCCGGTGCTGCTCAAGGCCACCGCTGGCGGCGGCGGCAAGGGCATGAAAGTGGTCGAGGACGAAAGCCAGCTGGCCGAAGCCCTGGCCTCGGCCCAGCGTGAGGCGCTGTCGTCGTTTGGCAACGCGCAGATGCTGGTGGAGAAATACCTGATCCAGCCGCGTCACGTGGAAATCCAAGTGTTTGCCGACCAGCACGGCCATTGCCTGTACCTCAATGAACGCGACTGCTCGATCCAGCGTCGCCACCAAAAAGTCGTCGAGGAAGCACCCGCCCCCGGCCTCAGCCCTGCCCTGCGCCAGGCCATGGGTGAGGCAGCGGTGCGTGCCGCCCAGGCGATTGGCTATGTCGGCGCCGGCACCGTGGAGTTCCTGCTGGATGCACGCGGTGAGTTCTTCTTCATGGAGATGAATACCCGCTTGCAGGTGGAACACCCGGTGACCGAGGCCATCACCGGCCTGGACCTGGTGGCGTGGCAGATTCGCGTGGCGCAAGGCGAACCGCTGCCGATGACCCAGGAGCAGGTGCCGTTGCGCGGCCACGCCATTGAAGTGCGGCTGTATGCCGAAGACCCGGCCAATGACTTCTTGCCGGCCACCGGGCATCTGGCGCTGTACCGCGAGTCGGCGCCAGGCCCGGGACGCCGGGTGGACAGTGGCGTCGAGCAAGGCGACGACATCTCGCCCTTCTACGACCCGATGCTCGGCAAGCTGATTGCCTGGGGCGAGGACCGCGAACAGGCACGCCTGCGCCTGTTGAGCATGCTCGACGAATTTGCAGTCGGCGGCTTGAAGACCAACCTGGGCTTTTTGCGGCGCATCATCGGCCACCCGGCGTTCGCCGCGGCGCAGTTGGATACCGGGTTTATCCCGCGCTATCAGGAGCAACTGCTGCCTGTTGCAAGCGCGTTGAACGATGCATTCTGGCAGGCGGCTGGCCATGGGTTTATGCAAAGCCAACTGCCTCGGTTGCGGGACGACGACCCCGCCTCGCCGTGGGCTGCGACACAGGGGTTTCGTGCAGGCCTGCCTGCCGAGACATCACTGCACCTGAGCTGCGACGGTCAGGACCGCCTGGTGACACTGCAAACCACCACTGCGCCACAACTGCGCGACGAACAGCTGTTGATCGAAGACGCCGGCATACGCCGCTCGCACCTGGCCGTGCGCCAGGGGCCGACGCTGTTCCTGCGCTGGCAAGGCGAAATGCGCAGCGTGACGCTGTTTGATCCGATCGCCGCCGTCGAGGCCGGGCAAGCCCATCAGGACGGCCTTACGGCGCCTATGAACGGCAGCATCGTGCGGGTGCTGGTGGAGGTCGGCCAGACGGTCGAGGCCGGCACGCAACTGGTGGTGCTCGAAGCGATGAAGATGGAGCACAGCATCCGCGCGCCCCATGCTGGTGTGGTCAAGGCGCTGTATTGCCAGGAAGGCGAAATGGTCGGCGAAGGCAGCGCCTTGGTGGAGCTGGAGGCCCAGGCCTAGAACTTCACCGTGGCCTGTACCACGACGCCGATGATCCGGCAGTCATCGGTCAGCAGCGCCTTTGGATAGGTCGGGTTGAGCGGCACCAGGTAACGCTGGCCGCTTTCTTCGATCAACTTACGAAAGGTCGCCTGGCTGCTGCCGACCCATTGGGCCACCACCAGGTGGCCGGGTTCGGCGTCGAGGGCCGGGTCCACCAGGATCATCATCCCGTCGGCGATGCTCGGCCCACTGGGCGCGGTCATTGCGTCGCCGCTCACCTGTAGCCAGAACGCCTCGCCGCTGGCGTCGTAGTCACTCGCCTCAAAACGCCCAGGGCCATAGGCTGGCCGCGCTTCGTGCACCCGGCAGGGTTGCTTCCAGTCACTCACGGGGTAGCGAAAATACGGGTTGTATTGAACGGCCGACGCGGTGTCGTCTGCCGGGCCGTCGCCCCTTTCGCGGATCACCAGCGCCGCTTCCAGGTAACCCAGGCCCAGCTCTTCGAGCACCCGGTTCATATCGGCAAGGCTCGGCACCCGGCGCTTGCCCAGCCAATGGCCAATGCCGCCCTGGGACATGCCCAGACGCGCGGCCAGTTGATTCTGCGTGACCTTGCGGGCCTTCATGTTGGCTTTGACCAACGCTATCCATTTATCCATGGGGCAGACAATACCGGGTGGATTCACGGCGACAATAAACAGTTTGTAGTAATCAATCAAATGACATAAATACAGATCGTATTATTATCAGTCCCACCTGTTCACCCTCCCACCCAGAGCACCGACCTCATGACCATAACCCCGGATCACCTGCCTGGCACACCTGATAACGACGAAATAAAGTTTTTGCAGGGCAGCGATGCAGCCCGACGCGCACTGGACTACTACTTGAAAGAAGAGACAACCCTCGCCTCGGACGAGGTGGCCTTTTTTGAAGCCAACCCCACTGTCAGCAGTGAAGAAGCCCTGGTCCATGCTTCGGACCTGCTGCGTAGCGCCGCCGCCATTGCGTATGAACTGGCGAACAACAAGCTGGGGGGCACCCGGGACCTGGCGTTTTCGGTGGTGTATCTGATTGATATGGCCAAGGCCATGCTGGAGCGTCCACTGCACCTGGCAGGCGGGAAAACCCCGTGAGCCGGTAGATGTGCAGGAACAGCGAGAAAAATATTTCTATCTGGACGATAAAAACATTTGACTTGCAAATGATAATGATTATTATTGCATGCAGCTGGTCGCGAGATCAGTCGATAGACCAAGGGACCTTAGGTCGGACTCTTGGAATATCTCCTCATCAGGCTAATCACGGTTTTTGACCCGGCTCTTTGGCCGGGTCTTTTTTTTGCCAGTTATTCTGGCGTGGCTTCAGGCTAATGAAGACTGTGTGTTGCTTGATGGCGCGCATGGTAGCAAAAGACCATCGCCGAAAGAAAGCCAAGAAAGCGCTCTGGCCCGGTTCTTTCCAAATTAGCACTTGAGAATCAATCTCATAGACTCTAAGCTGCTGCGGCGTCATGGACGACGCCCCCTCCTTTTTCGCAATCATTTGCGTCCAGACTTTACCCCGCGCCTGTGTAAACTGCCTGTCACAACTCTCATACTCAGGCAAGCAGACTATGACCGTGGCCTTGACCTCCATCAAAATCAGCACCGACTTCGACAGCGGCAATATCCAGGTGCTCGACACCAGCGATGCCCATCAGTTACTGCTGGCAATCAAGCCGGATACCCGCAGCCAGCACTTCCAATGGTTCCACTTCAAGGCCGAAGGGATGCACGTAGGTCATACCCATACCTTCCGCCTGAGCAACGCTGGCCAGTCTTCCTACAAACATGCCTGGAGTGGCTACAACGCCGTGGCGTCCTATGACCATATCAATTGGTTCCGGGTCCCCACGCGCTTTGATGGCGAAACCTTGCACATCGAACTGCAGACCGAGCAAAAACATGCCTGGCTCGCCTACTTCGAACCCTACAGCCGCGAGCGTCACGCCTGGCTGATCGACCAGGCGCTGAACCGTGCCGGTACGCAATTGCTGGCCACCGGCAAGAGTGTCGAAGGCCGTGATATTCCCCTGCTGCGCCGTGGCAAGGGGGGCGCTGGGCGGCGCAAGGTCTGGATCATTGCGCAACAGCACCCGGGCGAGCACATGGCCGAGTGGTTTATGGAAGGCATCATCGAACGCCTGCAACAGGACGGCGATGCCGAACTGAAAAAACTCCTGGCCGCCGCCGACCTGTACCTGGTGCCGAACATGAACCCGGATGGCGCGTTCCACGGCCACTTGCGCACCAACGCCATGGGCCAGGACCTCAACCGCGCCTGGCAGAGCGCCAGCCAGGAACAGAGCCCGGAAGTGCTGTTCGTCCAGCAGCAAATGGAGAAATACGGCGTCGACCTGTTCCTGGATATCCACGGCGACGAGGAAATCCCCTACGTGTTCACCGCCGGCTGTGAAGGCAACCCTGGCTACACGCCGCGTATCGAGGGCCTGGAAAAACACTTTCGCAGCCACTTGAGCGAGCTGACCCGCGACTTCCAGACCACCCATGGCTACACCCGCGACTTGCCGGGCCAGGCCAATATGACCCTGGCCTGCAACAGCGTGGGCGAGAAATTCGACTGCCTGTCCCTGACCCTGGAAATGCCGTTCAAGGACAACGACGATGCCCCCGACCCGCACACCGGCTGGTCCGGCAAACGCTCCCGGCAACTGGGCAAGGACGTGCTGAGCACCGTGGCGGATATAGTCAGCGTACTGCGCTGAACCTGCCCCAATAAGCGCCGCTAACCCTAAGCCTCGGACTGCGCCGCCACCCGCACGCAGTCCTGCGGCCCAAGCACCCGGCCATCCGCCGCCTGCACGTGCAAAGCCTGCAGCGGCTGCCCGTGCTCCCGGTCCAACAGCACCGAATGGGCCTCGCCTTCGGCGTAGAAAAACCCCTCGCCCCATTGCCGCAACCCAATGATCACGGCAAACAACCCCCTGCCCTTTTCCGTCAACACGTACTCCTGGTAAGCGCTGCCATCCGAGGCCGGGACGATCTCGAAAATCCCATGGCCGACCAGGCTGCGCAGGCGTGCCGACAGAATGTTCCTGGCCATCCCCAGGCTGCGCTGGAACTCGCCAAAACGGCGGATACCGTCGAACGCATCCCGAATGATCAACAGCGCCCAACCATCGCCAATCGCCTCCAGGGAGCGCGCCACTGGGCATTCGGCACTTTCAAAACGGGTGAGTTTGACCATGACTGGTGCCTGCCTGACTGAATAATGTAGTTGCAATATAAAACTGGGATACCTACAGTACAACAAGTTTCATTTTAAAACCATAATCAGAGCCCAGCATGCCTCAATCCTCTTTAAGCGGCGCCGTGGTGCTGCTATTCGCCATGGCCTGTGGCTTGTCGGTGGCGAATGTCTATTACGCCCAGCCCCTGCTCGATGCCATGGCCACGACATTCGCCATGGCCCCTGCCACTGTCGGCATCGTGATCAGCCTGACCCAGGTCGGCTATGGCGTCGGTTTGTTACTGCTGGTGCCGTTGGGCGATCTGCTCAACCGGCGGCACTTGATCGTCGGCCAGTTACTGCTGTCCACTGGCGCGGTGTTGCTGGTGGCCCTCTCTAACAGCCGCGTTGGGTTTCTGGCCGGCCTGCTGCTGACGGGTCTGCTCGCGGTGGTGGCCCAGGTGCTGGTGGCCTATGCCGCCAACCTGGCGCGGCCCGAGCAACGGGGGCATGTGGTGGGCCTGGTGACCAGTGGCATCGTGGTCGGCCTGCTGCTGGCGCGCACGGTGTCCGGGATCATGGCGGACCTGGCCGGCTGGCGTTCGGTGTACCTGTTGTCGGCTGGCTTGACCTTGCTGATGGCGCTCTTGCTCTGGCGCGTCTTGCCCACCACCGAACAACCCCGGGCGCCAGGTACCTATCGCCAGTTGCTCGGCTCGGTGTTCCGCCTGTTGCGCGAAGAAAAAGTGCTGCGCGATCGTGCCGTGCTGGCGTGCCTGGTTTTTGCCGCTGGCACCGTGCTCTGGACCCCGCTGGTGTTGCCCCTGAGCACCCCGCCCCTGTCGTTGTCCCACACCCAGATCGGCCTGTTCGGCCTCGCCGGTGCCGTCGGCGCGCTGGGCGCGGCCCATGCCGGGCGCCTGGCGGACCGAGGCTGGGCGCAGTGGACCAGCGGCATGGCCCTGGCGTTGATGCTGCTGTCCTGGCTGCCCATCGCCTTCACCCAGTCGTCGTTGTGGGCGCTGTTGCTCGGGGTGATTGCCTTCGACCTCGGCCTGCAAGCTGTGCATGTCACCAGCCAGAGCCTGATCTACAGCGTGCGCCCCCAAGCCCAGAGCCGACTGGCGGCCGGCTACATGCTGTTCTACTCGGCGGGCAGCGCCCTAGGCTCGCTCGGCGCCACCTTGATGTACGCTTGGGGCGGCTGGCTCGGCGTTTGTGCCCTGGGCGCCGCCATCAATCTACTGGCCCTGGTGTACTGGCGGGCGACCCTAGCGGCGCAGCCCTTGTCACGGCCAGTCCAACCCAGGAACAACGCCGCCGCCAAATGCAGCAACAGCCCATAGGGGATGCAGGCCTTTTGCTCAGGAATCCCAGATCGCGCCATAAGCCGCAATCCCCCGCGCCTCCATTTCCTCCACCACCCGGCGCGTCAACGCCTGGTTGGCGATACAGATCACCGCTTCGGCCCCCACATCCTGCACCGCGGCGTAGGCCAGTTGCACCAGGTCAGGCTTGCCCCGTACATCGGTATCCCAGATCACGGCATGGGGTTGTGCACGGAGGATTTCTGCGACCAATTCCTCGCCATAGGTCTTGGCCGGGCTGCGGGTGGACCATACCAACTGGATCGGCACCTGCCTCGCCAACAAGTGCGGCATCACCGGGCCAATACCGCTGCCGGTGGCGATATACACCACCGACCTGAACAAGGTCTCGACATGGGCCACCCCCGCTGTGGTGATGCCCTTGACCCACACATGGGACGGCCTCTGCTCGATAAAACGCCCCGTCCAGTCCCCGGCCCTGGAAATGATCAGGCGAAAGCCCGGCTGGCCCGGGGCCGGGATATTGGCAAATGAATGCCACTCCAGCAGCGGCTGCAGGCTGATGGCCGTAGACGAGCCGGCAAAGGGCGTGGTGTGTCGCAATGTGCTGATCACGGCATGGCCGGAAGGCCGCTGATGACTGATCGCCACTTTGCGCAACCGCAACCAAGGCAGGGCAATACTGAAGGTCAGCACCAGTAGCACCCACAACGCCGCCGCAGGGGCCTCGGCCAGCAGGGCCTGCACCCAGAACAGCAGCAAGGCCCCCCACCCCGCAAACCGGTGCACACGCTCAAAGCCATTGTGAAAGCGACGGCGGATCCCCGGCTGCGCCATGAGCACCATCAGCAACAACAAGCCCAACAGTGCCGCACTGACCAGCAACCACGGCGCCGAAACACTCTGCGGCTGTTGCAGATATCGCCAGCCCTGGCTGCCGACCAGCACGGCGAACCACAGCGTCGCCGCCAGCGCACCGCCGCTGTGCAGCCCGCCCAGGTGATAGACCTTGGCGGCGTGGCGGCGCACATACAGTGGCCAGCTCACCGGAATGCGCGTCGCCAGCCAGAACAGCCCATTGATCACATACTGCTGGCGCACCAGGATTGCCAGGGCCAGGTTGATCATCACCAGCATCGACACCTGCGGCACGTCGATCTCGGGCAGTTCCAAGCCGCAGAGCGCATACCAGCCATTGCCCAGCAGCACCAACACCACCAGCCGGTTGTAATGGGAAAATATCGGCAAGCCACACCAGCGCCGCCACCCGCCCGGCCGGGCGGGCACCACTGTCGCCATCCACCGCTCAATCATGCTCGCTCACCGGCTTTCAGGGCCAGTCGGCGCCCCTCCTCGCTGTCGCGGGCCCATTGCAACAGCAAGGCCTTGTCGAGCTTGCCGCGCGCCGTCAGTGGCAAGTGGTCCAGGGCAAAAATCACGGCGGGTACACAGTAGTAGGCCAGCCGTTGCACACAGGACTGCCTGGCGGCCGGAATGTCCACCGTGGCGGGTGTCACAAACGCCACCAGGTGCTGGCTGTCGAGTTTCAGCGCCACCGCCCGGCTACAAGCGCCACTGGCCTCCAGCGTGCTGGCCACCGCGTCCAACTCCACGCGAAACCCGCGGACCTTGACCTGGTCGTCGACCCGCCCCAGATGCTCCAGGGCCCCCTCGTCCGTCCAGCGCCCCAGGTCCCGCGTGCGAAACATCATCCGCCCCGTCGCCAGGAACGGGTCGGGACGATAGCGCTGCGCGGTCAACAGCGGGTCCTGCAGATAGCCCGCCGTCACCCCGTCGCCCCCGGCCCACATCTCCCCCACTTCCCCCGGCGCGCAGGCCTGGCCGTGTTCATCCAGCACATACACCGTGTTGTTGGGCGTCGGTTTACCGATGGTCAATGGTGCCCCTGGTACATGCCGATGCAGGGTATTGACGATGGTGGTTTCGGTGGGGCCGCACCCGTTGTAGAAGGTGCAATGGGCCGCCCAGCGATCCGCCAGGGCCTGCGGGCATGGCTCCCCCGCTACCGCCACCACCTCAAGCGCGGGGCACCGCTGGGGGTCCAGGGTGGCGAGTATCGATGGGGTGGCGATCAGCACCTGGCACTGGCGGGCCGTTTCGCCGATGTCTTGCTGGCGGATATGCAACGTCGCCCCATGGGCCAGGCAGCCGAGGATTTCCCAGGCGGCCATGTCAAACGCGATATTAAGGATTTGCCCGACCTGCATGCCCGGCTTGATTCCCAGGTTGCCCGGTGCCGTCAGCACAAGATTGCAGACATTGCGGTGGGTCACCCGTACGCCATTGGGCCGCCCTGTCGTCCCGGAGGTAAACAGTACAAAGCACAGGCTGGCAGGGTCCGGCGCGGCAACGTTCAGCGCGCACGCCTGCGCCACCCACGGCTGTTGTGCCAGGAACTCATCCAGGCACACACACGGCTGGCCCGCTGCCAGCGGCAGGCGATCCTTGAACCCCGACAAGGTCAGTACCACGGTACTCGACAACGCCCCAAGGATCATCGCCAACTGCGCCGGCGGGGTGATCCTGGCATCTTGCGGTACGTAGGCCGCACCAATCTTCAGCACCGCAAGCATCCCCACCAGCATGGGGATCGACCGCTCGACAAACAGCGCCACCGTGTCGCCCGCCACCACCCCCTGCTCGATCAGGTGCCGGGCCAGCCGGTCGGCCTGGCGGTTCAACTGCTCATAGCTGATGCTCTGGCCCCGCCAGAGCGCGGCGATCCCATGGGGGGTTGCCGCTGCATGCGCCTCGAACGCCTGGTGTATACACGCGTACGGCAGTGGCCGTGCCGGCCCGCATCCCCAGGCTTCAAGGGTATTACGCTGGATAATGGGCAAATGGCCCAGTGCCTTGGTGCAAGCAAATCCGCTATCCGCTGTTGTCGCCGATATCATGGGTCAACTCCTCATCTGGCCCCTGCCTCACAGTGTTCGGGCAGGCAGAGGGCTGGACTGAGGACAATTCACGACATTACAGGGCCACGAGAGCCCACAAACGATAGAGACCAAGACTCTCTCTAACGCTTACTTTTCCTACAGATGGAACAACCTTTGCCGGTAGGCGTTTCCCTCAACACCGCCCCATCGCCTGCCAGGCCGGGGCAGTTGCAACAAGTCAGCTCGCTGGCGCTCAAGCCGCTATCATGAGCCCCTTTGCCCCTGTCGAGTGACCTAAGCTGTTCATGGATACCCTTGCCCAACTCAAGGCTGGCCAACTGGCTGGCATCAAGCGCCTGGACCTGTCCTGCGGCCTGACGCAGTTCCCCCGGGAAATCTTCGACCTGGCCGACTCCCTGGAAATCCTCAACCTCAGTGGCAATGCCCTGAGCAGCCTGCCGGACGACCTGCACCGCCTGCCCCACTTGCGCGTGCTGTTTTGCTCGGACAACAACTTCACCGAACTGCCGGCGTGCCTGGGCCAATGCCCGCAGTTGAGCATGGTCGGCTTCAAGGCCAACCAGATCGAGCAGGTGCCCGCCGCCGCACTCCCGCTCTCGTTGCGCTGGCTGATCCTCACCGATAACCGCATCCGCCAGTTGCCGGACGCACTTGGTGAGCGGCCACTGCTGCAAAAACTCATGCTGGCCGGCAACCGCCTGGAGCAACTACCGGCGAGCCTGGCCCAGTGCCATAACCTCGAACTGCTGCGCATCGCCTCCAACCGCCTGACGCAATTGCCGCACTGGCTGCTGACACTGCCGCGCCTGACCTGGCTGGCCTATGCCGGCAACCCGGTGGAAAGCGCGGTGGACGTGGCAACTGATGACGCGACGCCGAATATTCCCTGGGCCGAGCTGGAGCTGGCCGACGTGCTGGGCGAAGGCGCTTCAGGCGTGATCCGCAAGGCGCTGCGCAAACCGTCGAACGAGCCGGTCGCGGTCAAACTCTACAAGGGCACCATCACCAGCGACGGTTCACCGCTGCACGAAATGCAGGCCTGTATTGCCGCCGGGCTGCACCCCAACCTGATCAAGGTGCAAGGCCGCGTGGTCGGCCACCCCGCTGACCAGGCCGCCCTGGTGATGGACCTGATCGACCCGAGCTACCGCAACCTCGCCGGCCTGCCCAGCTTGGCGTCCTGCACCCGGGACATCTACGAGCCTGCCACCCGTTTCAGCCTGGAAGTGGCATTGCGCATGGCGCGCGGCATCGCCTCCGTAGCGGCGCATCTGCACCGGCACGGCATTACCCATGGTGACCTGTATGGGCACAATATCCTGTGGAATGCCCAAGGCGATTGCCTGCTCGGGGACTTTGGCGCGGCATCTTTCCACGCCATAGCAGACACCTTGGAAACCAGGGCATTGCAGCGCATTGAAGTGCGGGCGTTCGGGGTGTTGCTGGGGGAGTTGCTGGAGCGGATTGACGCAGGCCTGAGCGATGAACAGCGCCAGGTGCTGGAGGCGCTGCGTGACAGTTGCTGCCAGCCGCAGGTGCTGGCGCGACCGGCGTTCCAAGAGATCGAGACACTGCTGTCCTCACTCTGAAACGCCGTGCAAATGTGGGAGCGGGCTTGCCCGCGATTGCGGTGTATCAGATGGCACATCAGCTGGCTGACCCACCGCTATCGCGGGCAAGCCCACTCCCACACGAGTCTGCGCCCATAATTCCAGGCCGGGTTTAGCCCGCCAGGCCGACGAACATATCCTGCACATCGTCATGGTTGTCCAGGCCTTCCAGGAAGGCTTCGACTTCGGCCATCTGCTCGTCGCTCAAGCCGCTGACCGGGTTTTTCGCAAGGTAGCCCAACTTCGCCGACAACACGGTAAACCCCTGGTCCGGCAAGGCTTTCTGCACTGCGTCGAGGTCGGTGGTCTCGGTGATGAACAGGGTCGTGCCCTCTTCTTCACCGTCTTCAAAGTCCTGGGCGCCGGCTTCGATGGCGGCCATTTCCGGGTCGGCGTCCGGGGTATCCGGCGAGGCCTCGATCAGCCCCACGTGGTTGAAGTCCCAGGCCACCGAGCCCGAAGCCCCCAGTTGCCCCTTGCGGAACGCCACGCGGATTTCCGCCACGGTACGGTTGATGTTGTCGGTCACGCATTCAACGATCAACGGCACCTGGTGCGGGGCAAACCCTTCATAGGTCACGCGATGGTACTGCACGGTCTCGCCCAGCAGGCCCGCGCCTTTCTTGATCGCGCGTTCCAGGGTTTCCTTGGGCATCGAGGCCTTCTTGGCCTGCTCGACCACCAGACGCAGGTGGGCGTTGGTCGCGGTGTCCGCACCGTTACGGGCGGCAATGGTGATCTCTTTCACCAGTTTGCCGAAGATTTTGCCCTTGGCATTGGATGCCGCTTCTTTATGTTTAACCTTCCACTGTGCGCCCATGACTCACTCTCTTGATATCCGTGGCGCCGAGACGTCTACTGGCCGGCGCTTTGGCCGCAGAGTTTATAGGGCAAGCCCCCATCGTTCCACCAAAAAACCGGCCAGCGTTGCAGGCGCCTCAGGTGCGCAGGGGTTTGATCGCCACAGTGCGATCCGGCACAAAGTCGCCCACTTGCGCCAATACCGCAGGCCGGGCGTTCCAATAGGGCATCAGCACCAGCGCGGAAAACAACGCGGCGCCGGCGAACACGATAAACACCGTTACCGTGTCGAAGTAGCCCGGTAACAGGCCACCGAGGATCGCCCCCACCGAACCGCAACCATTGACGAAGCCCGCCGCCGTGGCGCCGGCCTTGGCCGTGCCGAAGTCGATCGCCGCGGTGCTGCTGATCATCGAGTCCGGCCCGTACAGGGTCAGGCCCATGACAAACAGCAAGGCCATCACCAGCATCACGCTGCCGGTATGCAACGCCCCCATAAACAGCGCCAGGGACACGGTCAGCGCCAACAGGCTGAGGACGCAAGCCGGCATGCGTCGGGCGCCAAACAGTTTGTCGGACGCCAGGCCAATCATGATCGGCCCCAGCAACCCCGCCAGCTCGAACGCCGTCGGCACAATGGCCGCGCCGACCTTGCCCACCGAGGGCATCTGCTCATAGACAATCACCGGGCCCCACAACAGGATCGCGTAACGCGCCGGTTTCAACAGGAAGTACGCCAGGCCCAGGGTCAGCACCGTGCGGTTGCGCAAGATTGCGCGCAACGGCTCAAGGATGCTGATTTTCTTCGCCGCCGCCTGCTCTTGCGCACTCATTGCCGGTTCGGGCTCTACTTCCGGCAGGCCGACGTCCTGTGGCGTGTTGCGCTGGAAGATAAAGAACAGCACCGCCACCACCGCCACCACGGCGGCACTGGAGATAAATGCCGCATGCCAGCTGCCGATCAGGGTATAGGCCCACCAGCCGGCAAACGGCGAGGCCACCAGGCCGCCAAACGCATAGCACGAGCTCCACAACCCCAGCACCCGCCCGCGCTGTTGCGCCGGGAAGAAACTGCCAAGGTTCTTGCATAGCCCCGACCAGCCGGTGGACTGCGCCAGCCCCTGGATCAACATGCACGTGACAAAGATCGGCAAGGTGGCAAACGTGCCCATAACCAGGGCGGCGGCCGCCGAAATCACCAGCCCGCCCAACACCACGACCCGTGGGCCGAAACGGTCGGCGAGCATGCCCCAGGTGAACTGGCCGACGGCATAGGCCGCCAGGTACAGGCCATCCAGGTTGGCCATCATCATCTTGTCCAGCGGGAAGCTCGGATCGTCGACGATCCCCAACTTGGCCACGGAAAACGCTTTGCGGGTGAAATAGAAGGCGGCATAGGCCAGCCAGGTGATGGCGAAAATCTGCACGCGCCAACGCTTGATGCTACCCATAGGGATATTCATGGTGGTTCTGACCTCAGGTGTGAGTGTGCCGGCAGAGTCGAGAAGCAATTGCCTGTGTTGTTATTGTTTTGCACTGCAGTACCGGGTCGCAGGGCGCCGGGTACTGGTCAGATGAGTCCTGCAAGGTTGCGCGCAAGGGCCCATGGTCGCCGAAGTTGTAGGACTCAACCTGCGGCGACTGGGGGCTATCAAAGCAATGGCTGACTAATAGGTAAAATCGATTTATCGTATTTCAAATATAAGCTCAGCTTGTAAGAGGTCGTGCCATGCCGGTATCCCATGCCCAACTCAAAGCCTTCCACGCCGTGGCCGTCCACGGCAGCTTTACCCTGGCAGCCGAACGGCTGTTCCTCACCCAGCCGGCCATTTCCGACCAGGTGCGCAAGCTTGAAGAGCGTTTTGGCGTGCTGCTGTTCCATCGCAACAAGCGCTCGGTGCGCCTGACCGACCTGGGGGAGCGCCTGCTGAGTATCACCCAGCGCCTGTTTGTCATCGCCGCCGAAGCCCACGAGCTGCTGCAAGACTCCAAGGCCTTGCAAACCGGCAGCCTGACCCTGGCGGTGGACGCGCCGGTGCATGTGCTGCCGCAAATCGCCCGGTTCTGCCAACGCTATCCGGGGATCACGGTGAAGATCGAGACCGGCAACACCGATGATGCACTGTACCGCCTGTACAACTATCAAGCCGACCTGGCGCTGGTGGGGCGCGATGTCGATGATGAGCGCCTGCTCTCGATCCCCCTGCGCGATGACCCGATGCTGGCGTTCGTCGCACGCAACCACCCGTGGGCCGGGCGCGAGTCCATCGACCTGGCGGACCTGGACGACACGCCCCTGGTCCTGCGCGAAACCGGCTCGGTGACCCGGCAGACCCTGGAGCGCGAGATGCACCAGGCCGGGCTGCGCATCCGCCCGGCGATCCAGGTGGAAGGCCGCGAGGCCGCCCGTGAAGCGGTGGTGGTGGGGATTGGCGTGGGCGTGGTGTCGGCGTCGGAATTCGGCGCGGATTCGCGGGTGTATGCCATGCCCATCCGCGACTGCACCCAGCGCATGAAGGAAACGTTGGTGTGCCTCAAGGAGCAGAGCTCGCGGCGGGTGGTGGCGACTTTTCTGGAGATTGTCCGCGAGAGCCTGCGCGAAGATCAGCTTGAGGCCAGCTCGAAAAACGCCTGAATCAAGCGCAACTCCCGGCGCCGCTCCATGCAGCCGAGCCTATGATGGTTCAGCAGCCCATCGCCACGAATGGGAATCGCGTGCACCCGGGGATCGCGGCTGACTTCCACCGAGGACACCACGCCCACCCCCAGCTCGGCGGCCACCGCCTCCGTCACCGCTTCGCGGCTGTCCAGTTCCAGCAACACCCTGGGCTGCACGCCGGCCTTGGCACAGGCGTCGTCGAAGGTGCGGCGGGTGATGGAACTGGGCTCGCGCAGCACCATGATCACCTGGTCCAACTGCTCCAGGCGGATCCCCGCCGGGTCCGCCAGCCACGGATGGCCAGCCGGCACCAAGGCGCAGATACGTGACTCGCGCAAGGGTTGCAGATACACGCCCTTGCGCGGTTCCACTTCGGTCAACACCGCTACATCCGCATGTTCGGACAACAACGCGGCCAGGGTTTCCTGGGCATTGCCCAAACGCAGGTTGACGGTAATCCCCGGGTAACGCGCCCGCAGCCTGGCCAGCATCGGCATGACCATATGCGGCCCGTCGGCCGCCACCTCCAGGCGCCCGGTCAGCAATTGGCGGTTGGCTTCGAGCAGGGTCTGTGCTTCATCCACCAGGCCGAAGATGCTGCGGGTGATGGCCGCCAGCTTGGTGCCCTCCTCTGTCAACTCCACCCGCCGCGCGGTACGCCGCAGCAGGGTGATCTGGTAGTGCTCTTCCAGCGCCTTGATATGCCCGGTCACGGCCGGCTGGCTGATAAACAGGCGGGCGGCGGCCCGGGTAAAACTGCCGTCCCGGGCCACGGCGTCAAATGCACGGAGTTGGAAAAGATTCATAGCTATCGGCCTCACTGATGGCTGGCATAACAACAAACAATTTGATTGATGACAAGGCAAACTGCAATTTATGCCCCGTAGCTTCATCCCACTGCTTTGCGAGGACATGAGAATGAGTACTGCCGCGCCGATCCTGCTCACACCTGGGCCCCTGACCACCTCTGCCCGCACCCGCCAGGCGATGATGGTTGACTGGGGTTCGTGGGATGACCGCTTCAACCAACTGACCGCCAGCCTCTGCGAGCAACTGCTGGCCATCATCAACGGTGGCGACAGCCATCACTGCGTACCATTGCAGGGCAGCGGCACCTTTGCCGTCGAGGCCGCCATCGGCACCCTGGTGCCCCGGGATGGCAAGGTGCTGGTGCTGATCAACGGTGCCTACGGCAAGCGCCTGGCAAAAATCTGCGAAGTGCTGGGCCGCCCGTTCAGCACCTTTGAAACCGCTGAAGACCAGCCTACCACCGCCGCCGATGTCGACCGCCTGTTACAGGCCGACAGCCGCATCACCCATGTCGCGCTGATCCACTGCGAAACCAGCACCGGTATCCTCAACCCGCTGCCGGAGATCGCCCAGGTCATCCAACGCCACGGCAAGCACCTGATCATCGATGCCATGAGCTCGTTTGGCGCACTGCCCGTCGACGCCGCCCAAGTGCCCTTCGATGCCCTGATCGCCGCCTCCGGCAAATGCCTGGAAGGCGTGCCGGGCATGGGGTTTGTCTTTGTCAAAAAACAGGCGCTGGCCGCCGCCCAGGGCAACAGCCATTCCCTGGCCATGGATCTGTTCGACCAGCACGCCTACATGGCCAAGACCGGCCAATGGCGCTTTACCCCACCGACCCATGTGGTGGCCGCGCTGCATGAAGCGCTGCTGCAATACAACGAAGAAGGCGGCTTGCCGGCCCGTTACCAGCGCTATGCCGCCAACTGCCAGACACTGCTGGACGGCATGGCCGACCTGGGCCTGCGCAGCTTCCTGCCGGCCGCGATCCAGGCGCCGATCATCATCACCTTCCACGCACCGAAGGACCCGCGCTACCAGTTCAAGGACTTCTACGAGCGGGTCAAGGCCAAGGGTTTCATTCTGTATCCGGGCAAGTTGACCCAGGTGGAGACCTTCCGCGTCGGCTGCATCGGTCACGTCAACCAGGCCGAGATGCAGGCGGCGGTGGCGGCGATCGGTCAGGCGCTGCAAGAGATGGAAGTGCTCGAAATCTGATTCCCCTCGGCGATGGGGCCTTCAGGGCCGCTATCGCCGGCAAGCCGGTTCCTACACATTATTTACAGGATTTGCACCATGAACTATCAGAACCCCAACACCCTGCAGGCCGCTATCCTTGACTGGGCCGGCACCGTGGTCGACTTCGGCTCCTTTGCCCCCACGCAGATTTTTGTCGAGGCGTTTGCCGAGTTCGACGTGCAGGTCTCCATCGAAGAAGCCCGTGGCCCGATGGGCATGGGCAAGTGGGACCATATCCGCACCCTGTGTGATCAGCCGCAAGTGGCCGAGCGCTATCGCAAAGCCTTCGGCCGCACGCCGACCGACGCTGACGTGACCGCTATCTACGAGCGCTTCATGCCCTTGCAGATCGAGAAGATCGCCGAACACTCGGCGCTGATTCCCGGCGCCCTGGCGACCATCGCCGCGTTGCGTGCGCAAGGGATCAAGATCGGCTCCTGCTCCGGCTACCCCAAGCCAGTGATGGACAAGGTGGTCGAACTGGCCGCCACCAACGGCTATATCGCCGACCACGTGGTGGCCACCGATGAAGTGCCCAATGGCCGCCCATGGCCGGCCCAGGCCCTGGCCAACGTGATCGCCCTGGGCATTGACGACGTGGCGGCCTGCGTGAAGATCGACGACACCGTGCCGGGCATCCTCGAAGGCCGCCGCGCCGGGATGTGGACCGTGGCGCTGACCTGCTCGGGCAACGCCCTGGGCCTGACCTACGAGCAGTTCCGCGCCCTGGACCCGGCGACGCTGGCCAGCGAGCGCCAGCGTATCGAAACGCTGTTTGCCGGCTCACGCCCGCACTACCTGATCGACACCATCACCGACCTGCCCGGCGTGATCGCCGACATCAATCAGCGCCTGGCCCGTGGTGAAATGCCACAAAGCGCCTGATCGAGATCAATACTTCGCCCCTCACTCGGGCAAACCTTGCGCAACAGGTTTAGGCTGAAGGGACTCCGTCGCCAAAGAACGGAGGTTTGCCCCTGATGAGTGAGGAAAGACGCGATGCCGTGGAAAAACAGTGAGTCCCGTTACAGTACGATGTCCATTGCCCTGCACTGGCTGATGCTGGTGCTGCTGGTGGCGGTCTACGTCACCATTGAATTTCGCGGGATTTTCCCCAAGGGCAGTGGCGGGCGCACCCTGATCAAAGAACTGCACTTCATGTTCGGCCTGACCGTGTTTGTGCTGGTCTGGCTGCGCCTGTTTGCCCGCAGCCTCGGCGTGGCACCGAAAATCCTGCCGGCGCCGCCGCACTGGCAAACCCTGCTGGCGACCCTGATGCACGTGGCGCTGTATGTGTTCATGATCGGCATGCCGATTTTCGGCTGGCTGATTGTCAGTGCCGAGGGGCATTCAGTGTGGTTCTACGGGATCGAGTTGCCACCCCTGATCGGTGAGAACAAGGACCTGGCCAAGCAGATCGAAGGCTGGCATGTACTGGGCGGCACCATCGGCTACTGGCTGATTGGCCTGCATGCGGCGGCGGGGCTGTATCACCACTACTTTATGCGCGACAACACCGTGTTGCGCATGTTGCCCAAGCGTTAATCCACAAAACCCCGGCGGCCCTGCAAGCCGCCGGTGTGCACAAAGACCAGGCGAGTGCCGGGGGCCAAGCGTCCGGCCTCGATCTGCTGCTTGAGCGCCAGCAGCGCCTTGCCGGTGTAGAGCGGTTCCAACGGCAGGCCACTGGCCTGCTCGGTGGCCTGGATAAACTCCAGCAATACCGGATCGACCTTCGCAAAGCCGCCACGGCTGGCCTCCAACAACTCATACCCGCCCTGCACGATAGCCTGCACGTTCTGCGCAACCCCGTGATCATCCGGCACCGCCAGTGCCCCGTACACCGGATGGGCACCCGCCTCCGCCAGCACCAGCCCCGCCAGGGTGGTACCGGTGCCGGCTGCCAGCCACCAGGCGTCATAGTCGGCCCACCCCAGGGCGGGCAACTGCCTGCGCACCTGCTCGACCAACACCCCACAGCCCAACGCCCCCGTCACCGCGCCGCCGCCTTCGGGCACGGGATGCAGGTGCGGGTATCGCTCGCGCCAGGGCAACCAGAAGTCCGGCTCATGCCGCGCGCGGTAACCGCCATAACCCAACCAGTGCAGTTGCATGCCGAGGGCTTGCAGGTCGAGGACCGTCGGGGTGTCTTGCGGGTGCCCGCGCAGCAGGCCGACGGTGGCAAAGCCAAAGCGTTTGCCGGCCGCCGCCAGGGCATGCAGATGATTGGAGTAGGCGCCGCCCAGGCTGATGATGCCGCTGGCACCCGCCTGTTGCGCCTGGGCCAGGTGCCCGCTGAGCTTGAACCACTTGTTGCCGCTGATCAGCGGGTCGATGCGGTCCAGGCGCAGCACGGCCACCTCGACCCCGTTCAGCCAATCCAGCTGCAAGGGTTCAAGGGGCGCGTGGGGAAGCCAATCGAAAGGACCCATCAGGGCATATCTGCATGAAAAAAGGGGCGCTAGTCTAACACCGCCCCGGCGCGCCCCTTACAACTCGGCAGCGAGGCGCGAGCCTTGGTTGATGGCGCGCTTGGCATCCAGCTCGGCGGCCACATCGGCACCGCCGATCAGGTGCACGTGCTGGCCCGCGGCGACCAGGCCCTCTTGCAGTTCGCGCAGCGGGTCTTGCCCGGCGCAGATGACGATGTTGTCCACCGCCAGCACCTGGGGCTCGCCCTCGGCACCAATACGGATATGCAGGCCCTCGTCGTCGATCTTCAGGTACTCAACGCTATTGAGCATCTGCACCTGCTTGTTCTTCAGGCCGGTACGGTGGATCCAGCCAGTGGTCTTGCCCAGGCCGTCGCCGACCTTGGAAGCCTTGCGCTGCAACAGGTACACCTCACGCGCCGGCGCATGGCGCTCGGGCTTGATCCCGGCCACGCCGCCACGGGCTTGCAGATGGGTGTCGATACCCCACTCCTTCCAGAACGCTTCGCGGTCCAGGCTGGTGGACACGCCCTGGTGCACGAGAAACTCCGAGACGTCGAAGCCGATCCCACCGGCGCCAATCACCGCAACGCGCTTGCCCACCGGTTTGCGTGCCAGGAGCACGTCCAGGTAGCTGAGCACCTTGGCGTTCTCCACGCCTGGAATGGCCGGGGTCCGCGGCGCGATACCCGTGGCGAGGATGATCTCGTCATAACCGCCGGCCACCAGTTGCGCCACATCCACCCGGGTGTTGAGGCACAGCTCGACATGGGTGGTTTGCAGCTTGCGCTTGAAGTAACGCAGGGTTTCAAAAAACTCTTCCTTGCCCGGCACGCGCTTGGCCACATTGAACTGGCCGCCGATCTCGCTGGCCGAATCGAACAGGGTCACCTGGTGACCGCGCTCCGCCGCCACGGTGGCAGCCGCCAGGCCGGCGGGGCCGGCGCCGACCACGGCGATTTTCTTGATCTGCTTGACCGGCAGGTAATTAAGCTCGGTCTCGTAGCAGGCACGCGGGTTAACCAGGCAAGTGGTCAATTTGCCGCTGAAGGTGTGGTCCAGGCAGGCCTGGTTGCAGCCGATGCAGGTATTGATCTCGTCGGCACGGCCAGCGGCAGCCTTGTTGACGAACTCCGGGTCGGCGAGGAACGGCCGGGCCATGGACACCATGTCGGCATCGCCTTCGGCGAGGATCTGCTCGGCCACTTGCGGGGTGTTGATGCGGTTGGTGGTGATCAACGGGATCTGCACCGCGCCACGCAGCTTGGCCGTGACTTTACTGAACGCACCACGCGGCACCTTGGTGGCGATGGTCGGGATGCGTGCTTCGTGCCAGCCAATCCCGGTGTTGATAAGCGTCGCACCCGCCTGCTCGATGGCCTTGGCCAACTGCACGATCTCTTCCCAGGTGCTGCCGCCTTCCACCAGGTCGAGCATCGACAGGCGGAAGATAATGATGAAGTTAGGCCCCACGGCTTCGCGCACCCGGCGCACGATTTCCACCGGCAAACGCATGCGGTTTTCGTAGGCGCCGCCCCAGCGGTCGGTGCGATGGTTGGTGTGGGCGGCGAGGAACTGGTTAATGAAATAACCTTCCGAGCCCATGATTTCCACGCCGTCGTACTCGGCGACCTGGGCCAGTCGCGAGCAGGTAACAAAGTCGCTGATCTGCTTTTCGATGCCGTCCTCGTCCAGCTCCTTGGGCTTGAACGGGTTGATCGGCGCCTGGATCGCGCTGGGCGCGACCTGCTTGGGGCTGTAGGCATAACGCCCGGCATGCAGGATTTGCATGCAAATCTTGCCGCCCGCCTCGTGCACCGCCTGGGTGACGATCTTGTGCTTGAGCGCCTCGGCCTCGGTGGTCAGCTTGGCCGCCCCGGCATACACCCCGCCTTCATCGTTCGGGCCAATCCCGCCGGTGACCATCAGGCCCACGCCGCCACGGGCGCGTTCGGCAAAATACGCGGCCATGCGCTCGAAACCGCCGGGCTTTTCTTCCAGGCCAGTGTGCATCGAACCCATCAGGGTGCGGTTGCGCAAGGTGGTAAAACCCAGGTCCAACGGGGCCAGCAAATGCGGGTAGGCAGCAGCGCTCATGGTACAGCTCCACAACGGATCATCACGGGACGTGACAGGCTCGAATGGCCGGCCATCGGTTTATGTCCCACAGACTAAGAGCCATACCCCTAGCGCTCAATGACTGAAACTGACAAGTTATTGATCCAAATGCGCAGCGCCCCTTGGCAAGTGTGGCGACGGGCCCTACCCTAGGGTCGAACCCTGCACACGGCCTGTTGTCTGTTCCCCCATGCGTAAATTACTTGCCTTGACCCTCACCATGGCCCTGGTCGCCGCCGTTTCCGCCTATCTGGTCTGGACCCAGGAGCGCCCCGTGGGGCATTACCTGTCGGACCTGCGGATCAACCTGGCCGTGAACCAGGGCACTCCCGCCGATCACGGCAACCTGCTGGGCATCCAGCCGGAACTGTTCCCCGCCGACTACCAGAGCCTGGAGCGCCTGCACCTCAAGCTCTCGGCCTATCTGCGCAATGCCCGGGACCTGGGCCTGCTCAACGACAAAACCATCGTGGTCCTGCCGGAACATGTCGGCACTTGGTTGATGATCAGTGGTGAAAAAAACCAGCTGTATCAGGCCACCACCTTTAAAGAGGCGATGAACTGGCTGTCGGTGAGCAACCCGTTGCCGTTCCTGCGCGCACTGATCAGTGCCCAGGGCGACAACCGCCTGGACGATGCCTACCTGCGTATGAAAGCGCCGGCCATGGCCCGTGATTACCAGGTGCTGTTTGGCGGCCTGGCCAAGGAGTTCGGGGTGACCCTGGTCGCCGGCTCCATCGCCCTGCCCAACCCAAGCATCAGCCAGGGTCAACTGCAGGTCGGCCATGGCGCGCTGTACAACACCAGCCTGGTGTTCGACCGCGATGGCCTGCCCCTGGGTCAACCCCAGCGCCAGCTCTACCCGATCTTCGATGAGCGCGGTTTTATCGCCCCGGGCGACGAAAACGCGATCAGCGTGATCGACACCCCGGCCGGGCGCCTGGGCATTCTGATTGGCAGCGACAGCTGGTACCCCGACAACTACCGCAAGCTCAACGAACAAGGCGCGCAAGTGGTGGCGGTGCCGGCACTGGTGATTGGCCGCGACACCTGGGACAAGCCGTGGCGCGGCTTCAAAAGTGTGTCCACGCCCCCGGAAGTCAGCCTCAAGCCCGAAGAGCTCAGCGAAGGCGAAGCCTGGCATCGCCTGAGCCTGATCAGCCAGGTGCCCATCAGCCTCGCGGGTGCGGGCATCAGCGTCTTCATGCGCGGGCAATTCTGGGACCAGGGCACCAGCGGCCAAAGCTTTCTCAGTGCCAATGGCCAAGTCTTCGCCGACGGTAACGCACGTGGTGCGCGCCTGCTGAACGTGTGGCTATAAGCCCATGAAACCGGCACCGATGCGCCTCGGGGACTTATCGGTGGGCATCGTGCACACCCTGGCCGACGCCATTCTCAGCCACAACCTGGACCCGCAGCCGCTGCTGTTGCAGTACGGCCTGGACCCGGCGCGCTTGAGTGAGCCCGGCGCGCGCCTGTCGATCCCACGCTATATGCGCCTGGGCCATGCAGCCATCCAACTGACCGGCGACCCCGGCCTGGGCCTGCGCATGGGCCAGTTGAGCCGCATGAATCAACTGGGCCTGGCCGGCGTCACCGCCGCCCAGGCGCCCAACGTGCGCGAAGCCGCGCGCACCCTGACGCGCTTCGAGGCCCTGTACGGCGCCAACTACCGTGGCCAGTCGAGCTTTCATGAAGACGCCCGGGGCGCCTGGCTGCGTTTCTATTCCATCAGCCCGTACAACGCCTATAACCGCTTTGTGGTGGACTCGATCCTGGCTGGCTGGCTGCAGCAGATGGCGACCTTGTGCCAGCAGCCGGTGTTGGCCGAGCGTATCGAAATTGAATTCGCCGCCCCGGACTACAGCGCCCGCTACAGCGTACTGGGCGACTGCCCGATCCAGTTCGGCGCCGAACTCAATCAACTGCGCCTGAGCCAGCACAGCCTGGGCCTGCGCAACCCGCAACACTGCCCCAGTACCTGGCACATGCTGTTGCAGGTGTGTGAACGAGAACTGGAACAACTGACCCGCACCCGCAGCCTGCGCGAGCGCATCACACGGTTGCTGGGGCCGATGCTCAATGGCGGCCGGGAACCCGACCTGGAAGAAGTGGCGGCGCGCCTGAAGCTGCCGACCTGGACCTTGCGCCGTAAACTGGCCGAGGAAGGCACGCAATATCGCGCCATACTCAACGACACCCGCCGCGACCTGGCCATGACCTACATTCGCGATACGGAACTGGCGTTTGGGGAAATTGCCTATTTGCTCGGTTTTGCCTCAGCGCAAGCCTTCCAGCGGGCCTTCAAGCGCTGGAACAGCCAGACCCCAGGGGAATTTCGCCGCAGCCAGCGGCATTTCGCCTGACGCCGGCCTACAACTCGGTGGCGTCGTCGGCCGGGTCCAGAGGGTCCAGTTCAAAGGCCTGGAGTTCCAGCAGTTCTTCCTGGTAATCGTCCATCGTCGACTCCTTATTTGAGGTGAGTGGCTGCATAGTGACCCGCATCACCAGCCTAAAGTGCCTTCATGACGGAAAAATGTATGCGTCAAGATGTGTTCCTGCACCTAAGGAGTAAACGTAGTAGCGTCGTGGGAATTTATGGCGGTGACGGCAGCGCTGGGATCACCTCGGTCGGGGCCGGCAAGGCGGGTGGGGCTTGCACCGGCACGGCAGGTTGCTCTGGAGCAATCGGCGCGGCATCAGGAGGAGGTGCCAGTGGCTGCGAAGCCTCGGGTTCGGCTACCGGGGCTGCCGGTGCCACAGGCTCTGCTGCCTTCGGCTCCGGCACGCCCAATTCTGCCTTGGGCGTTTCAGGCAGCGGTGCTGCTGGTTTCTCCTGGGGTAGAAACACATCGACCAAGGCAAAGTAGCGGTCATAGAACTTCGGCGAAGTCACTGTCTCGCTGGCCACCTTGACCATCGAGTCGTCGGTGGAGCCGATCGGCATCGACACCGAGCCAAGCACCCCCACCCCCAGGCTGGCGGAGTTGTTGACCTTCTTCAGCGCGTAGCGATCCTGCAGGGCGTTGGCAAACATCGTCGCATGATGCTCACCGCTGCCGTCTTCGGCACACACCACGTTGAAACTGATCTGCAGATGGGTCTCACCGGTCTGCTGGAAGCTTTTGTTACCACTGACCAGCTTCGGGTCGCTGCTGGTGATGATGTAGCCCTGGCTGAGCAACGCCCGGCGTGCCGCTTCGCAGGCCGCGACATCGCTGACCGGGTAATTGCGCGAAAACGTACCGGAGTCGTCGAAATTCTCATGTTCGTAGATAGCGGTCTTGGGCGACGAGCAGCCCGTGGCGCCTGCCAGCACCAGCGCAAGCACAAGGCCACGCAAGTGAAATGAAGTTGACATTGATCATCCTGGGGAAAACGGTCAGGGCGGTATTGTGCAACAGATCACCGGGTGCGCGCGCGGATTCCTGTCGGTAAAACGTCACCGGCCGGCTCGACGCGCGGCGCAGGAAAAAGCCTGGCGCTCATATGATCGATAAACACCCGCAGTTTGGCCGAGGCATGCCGGCTCGACGGCCAGAGCATCCAGAAACTGCCGCGATGCTCCAGGTAATCGTCCAGCACCCGCTGCAAGCGGCCCTGCTCGACGGATTCGCGGACCATGAAGTCCGGCAGGCAGGCGATCCCCAGGCCTTCGTGCACCACATGCTTTAGCGACTCGATGGTCGTGCTGACCAGCGGTGCGCGCAGCAACGGCTCGGGCTCACCCGGTAAATGGCGCAACGGCCAGCTCTCCAGCTTGCCGGTGGCGCAGAACTTGTGACGCAGGCAGGCATGATGGTTGAGGTCCGCAGGACAGGCTGGTATGCCGTGTAGGGCGAAATACTGTGGCGATCCCACCAGCACCAATCGATAGTGCCCCAGCAGCCGCGCCGACAGCCGCGAATCCTCAGGCTTGCCGGTGCGCACCACGGCGTCGAAGCCTTCCTCGATCACATCCACCATGCGGTCGGAAAAATCCACGTCCAACTCAATCTCTGGATAGGCCCGCATAAACTCGGTCAGCACCGGCATCAACAGGCCCCTGACTTGCGGCAAGCTGATGCGCAATTTGCCACGGGGGGTGGCCGCCGCTTCGGTCAACTCCCGTTCGGCCGCTTCAACCTCGGCCAGGATCCGCCGCGAACGCTCAAGGAACAGCGCACCCTCGGCCGTCAGCGTGATACTGCGGGTGCTGCGGTGAAACAGCCGCACCCCCAGGCGCTGCTCCATACGCGCAATGCTTTTGCCCACGGCCGAAGACGACA
Source organism: Pseudomonas sp. GW821-FHT01D09 (assembly GCF_059422465.1). Lineage (NCBI taxonomy): Bacteria > Pseudomonadati > Pseudomonadota > Gammaproteobacteria > Pseudomonadales > Pseudomonadaceae > Pseudomonas > Pseudomonas sp. GW821-FHT01D09. The sequence continues at coordinate 76,968 of NZ_JBWKWY010000010.1, read as the reverse complement.
CACCCAGCAAGCGAGCGGCCTGGGTAAAGCTGCGGGTCTCCGCGACCTGCACAAACACCGACATACTGCTCAGGCTGTCCATTGTCCCTTCCTGCTGATTACGGACACGACTGTCCGATAAGTTCGGAACCTTAGCCTATTTTTCCGAGTGGTTCAGCCCCCTACTCTGCCCCGATGTCCTGATGCCTTGAATACGGAGCCGAGCCCCATGAATGACTGCAGTACACCGCAATGCCTGCCCAGCCAGCGCGAACGATTGCCCCTGGCGGGTTTGCTGGCGCTGGCCACCGCCGGCTTCATCACCATCCTCACCGAGGCGATGCCCGCAGGCCTGCTGCCCCAGATGAGTACTGGCCTGGGCGTTTCCGAAGCGCTGGTGGGCCAGCTTGTCACCCTGTATGCCCTGGGCTCATTGCTGGCCGCCATCCCGCTGACCATCGCCACCCGTGGTTGGCGCCGCCGCCCCTTGCTGCTGGTGGCCATTGGTGGTTTTGCGCTGGTCAACAGTGTCACGGCGCTATCAAGCGTGTATTGGCTGACCCTGGTCGCACGGTTGTTGGCCGGGGTGTTCGCGGGCCTGCTCTGGGCACTGTTGGCGGGGTATGCCAGCCGCATGGTGGCGCCGCACCTGCAGGGCCGGGCGATTGCCGTGGCGATGCTGGGCGCGCCGCTGGCGCTGTCCCTCGGGGTGCCCGCCGGGACCTTTCTTGGCACGGCGGTAGGCTGGCGCTTGAGCTTTGCGATCATGACCGGGCTGACCGTGCTGCTACTGGTGTGGGTCCGCTGGCAGGTGCCGGATTTTGCCGGGCAACGTGCGCAGCAGCGCCTGGGCTTGCGCCAGGTATTGCACTTGCCGGGGGTGCGCCCGGTGCTCTGGGTGACCTTTACCTACGTGCTGGCGCATAACATTCTGTACACCTATATCGCGCCGTTCCTGGTGCCCGCCGGGCTTGGCGCCGACATTGACCAGGTGCTGCTGGTATTTGGCCTGGCCGCGCTGATGGGCATCTGGGTCGTCGGCCTGTTGATCGACCGCCTACTGCAGGGCTTGCTGGTGCTCAGTTGCGCGCTGTTTGCCGCTGCCGCATTGGTCCTGGGGCTGTGGGTCGCCGCTACCGAGGTCGTCTACCTGTCAGTCGCCGTCTGGGGCCTGGCATTTGGCGGCCTGCCCGCCTTGCTGCAAACCGCGCTGGCCAAGGCGGCCGGTGACTCGGCGGATGCCGCCCAGTCGATGCTGGTGACGGTGTGGAACCTGGGGATTGCCGGCGGTGGCCTACTGGGCGGCGTGTTGCTTCAAGGGTGGGGCGTGGTGTCCTTTCCCTGGACCGTTGCCGGCCTGGCCATGCTGGCGTTGATCACGACCCTACAGCTTCGCCGCACCTGACCCACAGGCAAAAAAAGACCCCGGTTTTCAGGCCGGGGTCTTTTTTTGAGGCGGTATCACACGATCAGAAACGCTTGATATCAGCCTTGGCTTCCAGTTCCTTGCGGAACGCTGCGAAGTCTTGCTGGCCGACCCGCGAGGCGAGGAAGCGACGATATTGCTCCTTCTCTTCATCGCTTGGTGCGGCACCTTCGTTGACGCTGTTCAAGCGCACGATCATCAGGCTGCCATCCGGCAGGGTCACGTCGGTAAAGGTCGGTTTGTCCTTCGCCGCCGGCTTGGCCATGCGGAACAGGGCCTGCAGCACGGCAGGCTCAACGCCTTCCTGGCCACGGGTGGCGGCTTCGGTGACTTTCCAGGCCTGGCCATCAACGGCCTTGTCCAGCGCCAGCTTGCCATCGCGCAGGTTGGCGATCAGCTCGTCAGCGTGGGCCTTCGCCGCAGCGCTTGCACGCTCCTTGGTCAACTGGGCACGGATGGCAGTCGCCACGCTGTCCAGCGGCAGTTGCTCCGGCTTGCGGTGCTCCTTGGCGCGCAGGACCACGATGGTTTCCGGATCCAGCTCGATGGCAGTGCTGTTGGCACCCTCATCCAGCACTTCAGGGCTGAAAGCCGCCTGGATCACCGCACGATTGGCCGTGATACCTTCGCCACCTTCACGGCCAAACGGCGCCGAGGTGTGCACGGTCAGTTTCAGGTCCGACGCCGGCTGGGCCAGGTCGGAAGCCTCAAATGCCGCATCTTCCAGTTGCTTGGTCGCCTCGACGAAGCGCTGCTCCACTTGCTGGGTCTTCAGCTCGCGGGTCAGCTTGTCTTTGAGGCTGGCGAACGAAGGCACTTCTGGCGCCTCAACACCCAACAGCTTGATCAGGTGCCAGCCGAAGCTGGAGCGTACCGGTGCCGAGACCTGATCCTTGTTCAAGGCATACAGGGCGGTTTCAAACTCAGGATCGTAGACGCCAGGGCCTGCAAAACCCAGGTCGCCGCCATTGTTGGCCGAACCTGGATCCTGGGAGAACTCCTTGGCCAGGGCCTCGAAGCTTTCGCCCTTGGCCAGGCGCGCCTGGACGTCTTCGATCTTGGCCTTGGCCTGCGCCTCGGTCACCTTGTCGTTGACTTCGATCAGGATATGCGCGGCACGACGCTGTTCAGCGAGGTTGGCGGTTTCTTTCTCGTACAGGGCCTGCAGTTCATCGTCCTTGACCGTTACCTGGTCAAAGAACGAAGCCTTCTTCAGCTCCAGATAGTCGATGACGACCTGGTCCGGGGTCATGAACTCCTTGGCACGCTGGTCGTAGTAAGCCTTGACCTCGTCGTCGGTGAGCTTCACCGCTGCCGGGTCGGCCTTGATGCTGACGGTGGCGAAATCACGGGTCTGTTTATCCAGACGCGCGAAGTTCAGCACTTCCTGGTCGGTGACAAAACCGCTGCCGGCAATGCCTAAACGCAACTGCTCGATCAGCATTTGCTGCGTCATCATCTGGCGGAATTGCATGCGGCTGTAGCCCGCCTGACGAATCGCCTGGTCGAAACGCTCAGCGTTGAACTTGCCCTCGACCTGGAATTCCGGCATTTGCAGGAGCATTTGGTCCAGGGCCGCGTCCGAGAAGGAGAACTTCGAGTCGGCCGCACCTTGCAGCAGCAGCTTGCGGTCGATCAGACCCTTGAGGGCCGCTTCGCGCAACATTTTTTCATCCAGCAAGGACGCGTCGAAGTCCTTACCCAGTTGTTGCATCAGTTGCCGACGTTGCGAGTCGACAGCCTGGCTCAGCTCGTTTTGACTGATTTCTTCACCATTGACCTTGGCCGCGTCCTGGCTGTTGGTCGTCGCCTGGAAAATGGCCTCGATACCGGTGAAAGCCATCAATACAACGATGAGCCCGATAATGGTCTTGGCAATCCAGCCTTGTGAATTGTCCCTGATATTCTGCAGCATGCGTCCCCCAGAAACGGTTGAACTTCAAAATTAGGCAACCGTGGAGCGTGGGTAGAATCCGGATAGAAGAAAGGCGCATCCGAGGATGCGCCTTCTCGTAACTGGCGGAACGGACGGGTGTTGAACCCGCCCCCCGGCGTCGCGACCCAATGGATACCTGGGTCAGTTGCCGCTCCGCTGCCAGGCCAGACCTGCGTCCAGCCCGGATAGGCAAAGGCTTGAGCGAAGCTTAGTTAACGGCTTCTTTCAGGGCTTTACCGGCTTTGAAACCTGGTTTCTTGGCAGCAGCGATTTGCAGTGCTTTGCCAGTCTGTGGGTTACGGCCAGTGCGAGCTGGACGATCGGTCACAGAGAAAGTACCGAAACCTACCAGTACCACGGAGTCGCCGGCCTTGAGAGCGCCAGTGACGGATTCGATTACTGCGTCCAGCGCACGGCCAGCAGCGGCTTTCGGGATATCAGCAGATGCGGCGATAGCATCAATCAGTTCCGACTTGTTCACTCTAAGTCCCCTTATATCTATTGAGTATGATTCTAAGTTTTTTGGTGAAAGCAAAAACCAGTGCTGAATGGCCTACAGACACTTAAGAGCCGCTTTATAACAAGGGCTCTAAAAAGCTGTCAAGGAAGCCACCCGGCTTAAACGTATTAATGCGTGCTAATTCTTTCCTTAGAGTCTGTCTCGCGTTTTTCGTCCTTCGCGACTATCTCGGGAGCCACATCCGGCAAGGGCTCCGGCGCGTATTGCAGCGCAATTTGCAGGACCTCGTCAATCCATTTAACCGGTTTAATCTGCAGATCCTGCTTAATGTTGTCAGGAATTTCCTTCAAGTCGCGGACATTCTCTTCCGGAATGATCACGATCTTTATGCCACCACGGTGGGCGGCCAGCAGTTTTTCCTTGAGGCCACCAATGGCCAATACCTGGCCACGCAGGGTGATCTCCCCGGTCATGGCGACATCGGCACGCACCGGGATGCCGGTCAGGGCCGAAACCAGGGCCGTACACATGCCTACGCCAGCGCTGGGGCCGTCTTTGGGGGTAGCCCCTTCCGGCATATGGATGTGGGTGTCGTGCTTCTGGTGGAAGTCCTGGGGGATCCCCAGGCTGCGGGCGCGACTGCGCACCACGGTCTGCGCGGCCGTGATGGACTCGACCATCACATCCCCCAGGGAACCGGTCTTGATCAGTTGCCCCTTGCCCGGAATCACCGCGGCCTCGATCGTCAGCAATTCGCCGCCCACCTGGGTCCACGCCAGGCCAGTCACCTGCCCGACCTGATCCTGCTGCTCGGCCAGGCCGTAGCGGAATTTACGCACGCCCAGGAAGTGTTCCAGGTCATCGGCCGTAACCTTCACCGAGAAGCGTTTTTCCAGGGCATGTTCCTTGACCGCCTTGCGGCAGATCTTCGCCAACTGGCGCTCAAGGCCCCGTACACCGGCCTCGCGGGTGTAGTAACGAATGATGTCGCGGATCGCCTCGACCTCGAATTCGATCTCGCCCTTCTTCAGGCCATTGGCCGCAATCTGCTTGGGCGCGAGGTATTTGACGGCGATATTGATCTTTTCGTCTTCGGTGTAGCCCGGCAGACGAATCACCTCCATCCGGTCCAGCAGGGCGGGTGGAATGTTCATGGAGTTGGAGGTGCACAGGAACATTACATCGGACAGGTCGTAGTCGACTTCCAGGTAATGGTCGTTGAAATTGTGGTTCTGCTCGGGGTCGAGCACTTCCAGCAGGGCCGATGCCGGATCGCCACGCATGTCGCTGCCCATTTTGTCGATTTCATCGAGCAGGAACAGCGGGTTGCGCACGCCAACCTTTGTCATCTTTTGAATCAATCTTCCTGGCATCGAGCCGATATAAGTCCGGCGATGACCACGGATTTCCGCTTCATCACGCACGCCACCCAAGGCCATGCGCACGAATTTACGGTTGGTGGCATTGGCGATCGACTCGGCCAACGAGGTTTTACCCACGCCAGGAGGACCGACCAGGCACAACACCGGGCCACGGATCTTCTTCACGCGCTTCTGCACGGCGAGGTATTCGAGGATACGTTCCTTGACCTCTTCCAGGCCGTAGTGGTCGGCGTCGAGGATATCTTCGGCACGCGCCAGGTCCAGGCGCACCTTGGTCTGGGCCTTCCACGGCACCTGCACCAGCCAGTCGATGTAGGAACGAACCACGGTGGCTTCGGCCGACATCGGCGACATTTGCTTGAGTTTGTTCAGCTCGGCAGTGGCTTTGGTCAGCGCGTCTTTAGGTAAGCCTGCGGCATCGATGCGCTTTTTCAGCTCTTCGATTTCATTGTGGCCTTCTTCGCTGTCGCCGAGTTCTTTCTGAATGGCCTTCATCTGCTCATTCAGGTAGTACTCGCGCTGGCTGCGCTCCATCTGTTTCTTGACGCGACCGCGAATGCGCTTCTCGACCTGCAACAGGTCAATCTCGGCATCCAGCAGGGCCAGGACGTGCTCGACCCGGGTCGACAGGTCGATGATTTCGAGGATGTCCTGCTTCTGCTCGATCTTCAGCGCCATGTGCGCGGCCATGGTGTCGACCAGGCGGCTTGGCTCATCGATGCTGTTGAGGGAGGACAGGACTTCAGCCGGGACTTTCTTGCCCAGTTGCACGTATTGCTCGAACTGGGACAGTAGGCTGCGTACAAACACTTCGGACTCGCGTTCCGGCGCATCGACTTCGTCGATCAACGCCACTTCTGCACGCAGGTGGCCATCCACCTCCATGAAGCGCTCGACCGCACCGCGCTGCTCGCCTTCGACCAGCACCTTGACGGTGCCATCCGGCAGCTTGAGCAATTGCAGGACGGTTGCAACGGTGCCGACGCGATACAGGGCGTCTTCGCCTGGATCGTCGTCAGCCGGATTTCTCTGGGCCAACAGCAGGATCTGCTTGTCGCCCGTCATCGCGGCCTCGAGGGCTTCGATAGACTTCTCGCGCCCCACGAACAGCGGGATAACCATGTGCGGATACACAACCACATCGCGCAATGGCAGGAGAGGCAATTCAATGGTTGTCTTCATGATTTCGCCTCTATGACAGATGAAAGTAAGCTTGAAGCCAAGATGGGGGCTGCGTGCAAAAAAAACAAGCTCAATGCTGGCAGTTACACACAGTAAAAATCTCCATGAAAAACAAAGGGGCCCCTAGAGGCCCCTTGTCTGTACCGAAACGGCGAAACGCTTACGCGTCTGGCGCAGCCTTGGCCGCCGGCTCACTGTTTTCGTAGATATACAGTGGCTTGGACTTACCTTCGATAACGCTTTCGTCGATCACCACTTTACTCACCTCGGACTGCGAGGGGATTTCGTACATGGTGTCGAGCAATACGCCTTCGAGAATCGAACGCAAACCGCGTGCACCGGTCTTGCGCTCCAGTGCCCGCTTGGCCACCGATTTGAGCGCGTCAGAACGGAACTCAAGGTCCACGCCTTCCATCTCGAACAGCTTGGCGTATTGCTTGGTCAGGGCGTTTTTCGGCTCGGTGAGGATCTGAATCAGCGCAGCCTCATCCAGCTCGTCCAACGTGGCCAGGACCGGCAGACGGCCAACGAATTCCGGGATCAGACCGAACTTGACCAGATCGTCAGGCTCGACTTCACGCAGGGACTCGCCCACCTTCTTGCCTTCTTCCTTGCTGCGCACTTCTGCACTGAAACCGATGCCGCCACGGGTGGAACGGTTTTGAATAACCTTTTCCAGGCCGGAGAACGCACCGCCACAGATAAACAGGATGTTACGCGTATCAACCTGCAGGAATTCCTGCTGCGGGTGCTTACGGCCGCCTTGAGGCGGTACGGAAGCGACCGTGCCTTCAATCAGCTTGAGCAGGGCTTGCTGCACGCCTTCACCGGAAACATCCCGGGTGATCGACGGGTTGTCGGACTTGCGCGAAATCTTGTCGATTTCATCGATATAGACAATACCCATCTGGGCCTTCTCTACGTCGTAGTCGCACTTCTGCAGCAGTTTCTGAATGATGTTCTCGACATCTTCACCTACGTAACCCGCCTCGGTGAGGGTGGTGGCGTCGGCGATGGTGAACGGAACGTTCAGCAGGCGAGCGAGGGTTTCTGCAAGCAGGGTTTTACCCGAGCCTGTAGGACCGATCAGCAGGATGTTGCTCTTGCCGAGTTCGACTTCGTCGCCTTTCTTGTCACGCTGGTTCAAGCGCTTGTAGTGGTTGTACACCGCTACGGCCAGAACCTTCTTTGCACGCTCTTGACCAATCACGTACTGGTCAAGGATGCCGCTGATTTCTTTAGGCGAAGGCAATTTATGCGCGCTGCTCTCGGCCTGTGCCTCCTGCACCTCCTCACGGATGATGTCATTGCACAGGTCGACGCACTCGTCGCAGATAAAGACCGAGGGGCCGGCAATCAATTTGCGCACTTCATGCTGGCTTTTGCCACAGAAGGAGCAATAGAGCAGCTTGCCGTTGTCCTCGCCGTTGCGGGTGTCAGTCATTCGTTCGATCCAAATCCGATAGGCTTGCAACACAAGATGAAGGCTTATGCGGGCTTTTTCAAGCCCGCCGGTGGTCGGACATGCCGACCAGCCCTATTTTGAGCTGCTTATATTAAGCGGGGCGCTTGTCGATCACGGCGTCGATCAGCCCGTATTCACGCGCGGCTTCGGCACTCATGAAGTTGTCACGGTTGGTATCGCGCTCGATTTCTTCCAGGGTGTGCCCGCTGTGCTTGGCCATCAGCGTGTTGAGACGCTCGCGGATAAACAGGATTTCCTTGGCGTGGATCTCGATGTCCGACGCCTGGCCCTGGAAACCGCCCAGTGGCTGGTGAATCATCACACGCGAGTTGGGCAGGCAGAAACGCTTGCCTTCGGCACCCGCCGTCAGCAGGAATGCCCCCATGCTGCAGGCCTGGCCGATGCACGTGGTGGATACGTTCGGCTTGATGAACTGCATGGTGTCGTAGATCGACATGCCCGCCGTCACCGAACCGCCTGGGGAGTTGATGTAGAGATGGATGTCCTTGTCCGGGTTTTCCGCTTCAAGGAACAGCAGTTGCGCACAGATCAGGTTGGCCATGTAGTCCTCTACCGGACCAACCAGAAAGATCACTCGCTCCTTGAGCAGGCGCGAGTAGATGTCATAGGCGCGTTCGCCACGAGCAGATTGCTCGACAACCATCGGGACCAGGCCGCCTGCGGCCTGGATATCAGAGTTCTGCTGAATATACGAATTACGGAACATGCTCTGCAGTTACTCCCAAATAGTCATGTCTTGAATACGCATAAGCCAGCGCGAGGCTGGCTTATGGGTGTATTTTCAAACGAGTTGGACAATCAGTCGGCTTGTGCTGCTTCTGCCGGCTTGACTGCTTCTTCGTAAGAGACCGCTTTGTCGGTCACCTTAGCCTTCTGCAGAACAGTATCTACAACTTGCTCTTCCAGCACAACCGAACGGACTTCGTTCAGCTGCTGGTCATTCTTGTAGTACCAAGCCACGACCTGCTCAGGCTCCTGGTAGGCCGAAGCCATTTCCTGGATCATTTCGCGAACGCGGTCTTCGTCTGGCTTGAGGTCGAATTGCTTGACCACTTCCGCGACGATCAGGCCCAGCACCACGCGGCGCTTGGCTTGCTCTTCAAACAGCTCGGCCGGCAGTTGATCAGGCTTGATGTTGCCACCGAACTGCTGGACAGCTTGTACGCGCAGGCGATCCACTTCGTTGGACAGCAGGGCCTTAGGCACTTCGATCGGGTTGGCGGCCAGCAGACCGTCCATGACCTGGTTCTTGACCTTGGACTTGATGGCCTGGCGCAGCTCACGCTCCATGTTCTTGCGAACTTCGGTGCGGAAACCTTCGATACCGGTTTCCTTGATACCGAACTGGGCGAAGAACTCTTCGTTCAGCTCTGGCAGCTTAGGCTCGGAAACACTGTTGACGGTCACGGTGAACTCGGCGGCTTTGCCAGCCAGGTCCAGGTTCTGGTAGTCCGCCGGGAACGTCAGGTTCAGAACGCGCTCTTCGCCGGCCTTAGCGCCAACCAGACCGTCTTCAAAACCCGGGATCATGCGGTTGGAGCCCAGTACCAACTGGGTGCCCTTGGCCGAACCACCGGCGAAGACTTCGCCGTCAACCTTGCCCACGAAATCGATATTCAGCTGGTCTTCGTTCTGGGCAGCGCGATCGGCCACTTCAAAACGGGTGTTCTGCTTGCGCAGGATTTCCAGCATGTTGTCCAGGTCGGCATCAGCCACTTCGGCGCTCAGACGCTCGATTTCGATACCGTCGAAGCCTGCCACGGTGAACTCTGGGAACACTTCAAATACGGCAACGTATTCCAGGTCCTTGCCCGCTTCCAGGGACTTGGGCTCGATCGAAGGCGAGCCTGCCGGGTTCAGCTTTTGCTCGACAACGGCTTCGTAGAAGGAAGCCTGGATCACATCACCTACAGCATCTTGACGTGCGTCAGCACCAAAACGGCGCTTGATTTCGCTCATCGGCACTTTGCCTGGACGGAAACCAGCGATCTTGGCCTTCTGGGCAGTCTGCTGCAGACGCTTGTTGACCGCGGTCTCGATGCGCTCGGCCGGCACGGTGATGCTCATGCGGCGCTCGATAGCAGTAGTATTTTCAACAGAAACTTGCATGGATATTCCTCGTTGCACAGACGTTAGCCGGCCGTTTCCGACCCAAGAATCAAGGGCATGCATTCTAGTGGGTCAAACTCAAGAAGTCACCCTACTGAAAACGGGTTAAAAAACAGCAGGCATTTTACAGGTACGAATGCACGAATGCTCCTCGCCCCAGTGACAAATACAGCCCATCACGCCAGGGCTCTGTGCCGCCCCTTCTATATATAGAAGAAACCAGCAACTTCCTCCCTGGCAGCCAACCCTGCACGCAAGGCCGGCGGGTAGTTCGGCATCATCGAGAAACAAAAATACGACGAAACGCCCTACCCCTGCGACCCGGAGCCGCAAACCGCTAAAACAAAAAAGGCGCCAGACTGTTAAATCTGGCGCCTTTCGGAATATGGGGTGGACGAAGGGGATCGAACCCTCGACAACGGGAGTCACAATCCCGTGCTCTACCAACTGAGCTACGCCCACCATATTGCGTGACAAAGAAGCCAATCGCCTTCTCTGTTGAGCACCAACCCAGCCCATGGCAAGGGTGACGCTGTATTTGGTGCGGATGAAGAGACTCGAACTCTTACGCCTCGCGGCGCTGGAACCTAAATCCAGTGTGTCTACCAATTCCACCACATCCGCGGCTTGAAGCTTTTAAAACAAAGGCGCCAGACCGTTAAATCTGGCGCCTTTTCAAATATGGGGTGGACGAAGGGGATCGAACCCTCGACAACGGGAGTCACAATCCCGTGCTCTACCAACTGAGCTACGCCCAC